>JBCBRF010000137.1:3442-10344 GCA_039819865.1 Pseudomonadota bacterium
CACGACGCAGCGGCGCTACCCGGGCGTAATCGAGCCTTCCGACATCACGACGCTTTCCTTCGACGTCGGCGGGAAGCTCGAAGAGGTTTCGCTATCCGTCGGGCAGCGCGTCGAAAAGGGAGCGGTCCTGGCCCAATTGGACCTTGCTCAGTTCGAAATCGACGTTCGAAACAAAGAGGCCGCCTTGCAGGAGGCCGAGGTTCTGCTTGAGCAAGACCAAGCGGATTTCGCGCGCCAGGAGACGCTGTTGCAGCGCGGTTCCGGCACGCGGCTCGCGCGCGACGAGGCCCGGACGGATCTCCGCGCAAGCGAAGCGCGGCTTCGACAGGCGCAGGAAGCTCTGAAGGCCGCGCGCCAAGACCTCGAGGACGCCGTCCTCGTCGCGCCTTTCGCCGGCATCGTGAATTCGGTCGACGCCGACAGTTTCGCCACCGTCTCGGCCGGCACGGCGATCGCGTCGATCTATGACGCCAGCAGCTACGAGGTCTCGTTCTCGGTGAACTTCGACACCGTCTCCGCGCTCGTGGTCGGCACGCCTGCGAGAGTGCGGCTGGCGGACGATCCGGACACGACGCTCGACGCGGTGGTCAGCGAACTCGGAGAACGGGCCGATACGGTATCGTCGTTTCCGGTGATCGTGCAGCTGCGGGAGACGACGCCGCTGCTCCGGGCGGGCATGGCGGTCGAAGTGGCCCTGGAGTTTTCGCTGCCCGCCGAGGCGGGTTTCCTTGTGCCGATGTCGGCGGCGATCCCGGAGGGCGAGTTGCCGGAGCGCGCATCGCCCACTCAAGTCTCGGAGCTTGAGCTCTATGTGTTCGATCCGAACACCAGCCAGGTGGCGCGGCGCGCCGTGCGGATGGCGGGGATTCGCGAGAACAAACTGCTGGTTATCGATGGCCTTGAGGCGGGCGAACGGATTGCGATCGCGGGCGTCACCTTTCTGCGCGACGGCATGACGGTGAAGCTGCTCGAGACCGAGGAGTGAGATGATGGATGCGCTCACTCGGTTCGGGCTCGGCCGCGCCCAATTCACGATGCTGGTGATGATCACGGTGATGGCGGTGGGGCTGATGTCTTACTTCAGCCTGCCGAAGCGCGAGAACCCAGCCATCACCATCCGGACCGCCGTGGTCGCCGCCACTTTTCCCGGCATGTCGCCCGAACGGGTGGAGGACCTGATCGCGGTTCCGATCGAGCGCAAGATCCGCGAGATCGGCGAGGTCGAGGACATCGAAACGATCATCACCTCGGGCCAAGCGCTGATCTACGTCTACCTCTACGACCGCGTCTCGATCGAGGAGATCGACGCGGCTTGGGAGGACCTGCGCAACAAGATGCAGGCGGTGGCCGGCGAACTGCCCGACGGCACCCAAGGCCCGAATGTGAATACGGATTTCGGCGACGTCTCGATCGCCACCGTCGCGGTTACGGGCGACGGGTTCGACATGGCGCAGCTTGAGGACGTCGCCGAGGCGTTGCGAAAGGACCTTTATCGGGTCGACGGCATCACCAAAGTCTCGCTGTACGGGGTGCAGGACCAGCGCATCTGGCTGCTGGTCGACAATCGCAAGCTCGCGTCGGTCGGCGTGCAGCTCGACCAGGTGTTGAGCGATCTCCAAGCGCAGAACGTGATTCTGCCTGCGGGAGAAATCGACGCGGATGGAGGCAACATCGTCCTCGAGGCGAACGGCGATCTGCGAACGGTCGAAGAGATCCGCAACGTCCTGACCAAGGTGGAGGGCCTCGCCGGCTATGTGCGGCTTCGCGACCTCGTGACGGTGGAGCGGGGCTTCGTCGATCCGAAGGAGACCCCCGTGTTCTTCAACGGCGAGCCCGCGATCATGCTCGGCGTCGAGATGGCGGAGACCGCAGATATCCAGCCGCTCGGAGAGAAACTGAGCGCGCGCATCGAAGCGTTCGAGCAGACGCAGCCGATCGGCATCGCCTTCAGCATCTCGACCTTCCAGGAAACCGCGGTCACCGAGGCCGTGAACAATGCGCTGTCGAACGTCGGTCAGACTTTTCTGGTCGTGTTTCTCGTGATGCTCGCCTTCCTGGGTTTCCGGGCGGCCGCCGTGATCGCCTGCATCGTGCCCTTCACCGTGATGTTCGCCCTGATGGCGATGCGATCGCTGGAGATCGATATCGAACAGGTGTCGATCGCGGCCGTGATCATCTCTTTGGGGCTGCTGGTCGATAACGGCCTCGTCGTCGTCGAAGACATCGAAGGGCGGATCAACGCCGGCGCCGACCCGACCGAGGCCGCGCTCGAGGCCGGTGGACAATACGCCGTGCCGCTGGCGGTGGCGTCTATCACCACGGTTTCGGCCTTCATTCCGATGCTGCTGATCGATGGAACCGAGGGCGAGTTCGCATTCTCGCTCGGCGCGGTGGTCGCCAGCATGCTGCTCGGGTCCTGGCTAACGGCGCTGTACATCCTTCCGTTCCTGTCGGCGCGCCTGCTGAAGCAGAAGCCTGCGAACGGCGGCGAAAAGGGCTGGCTGATCCGCGCCTACGGCGATCTGACCCGGCGCCTGCTGCCTTACGGTCTCCCGATCCTGATCGGCGTGTTCGTTCTGGTCGGACTATGCGCGACGCAGTTCTCGCGGCTGAAGCCCGAGATGTTCCCGCTGAGCGAGCGCTCCGAGTTCCTCATCTACATGGACATGCCGAAGGGGACCGCGATCTCCGCCACGGAGGCGCAGGCGTTGGCGGTCGAAGCCTGGCTCTCGGATGAGGCGGTCAACCCCGAGGTCGTCAACACCAGCATCTATGTCGGCGACGGCGGACCGCGCTTTTACTTGTCGCTGGATCCCGCGAAGCCGGATCCGACCAGCGCTTTCTTCGTCGTCAACATGACCGACGCGGACGCGGCGAGAGAGATCGTGCAAAGAGCGCGGCGGGTCTTCATCGAGCAGTTCCCGGCCGCGCGCTTTCGAGTGACCCGGTTGGCCATGGGCGGCGGCGAAGGCGGCATCGTCGATGTCGAGATCACCGGGCCGGACGCAGAGACTCTGATGGCCGCGGGCGCGGCGGTCGAGACGGCGTTCGACCAGGCGCCTCAACTGGTGCGCAACGAGACTGACTGGGGGAACAAAGTCCTCAAAGTTGTAGTCGATATCGCCCAAGACAAGGCGCGTGAATTTGGCGTAACCTCAGAAGAGGTGAGTCAGGTGATGGACGCCTATTTCTCTGGGACGACTTATTCGACTTACCGCGAGGACGACGAGCAGATCCCGATCGTCCTCAGGGCCGACAAACCGTTTCGCGACAGTCTCGAAGACTTCGTCAACTTGTCGATCTCGGCGAACGGCAAGCTGATCTCAATCGATCAGGTGGCGACCTTCCGGCCGAAACTGGAGTTCTCCGAGATCCGCCGAATGAACCAGGTGCGGCAGATCACGATTTCGGCGAAGAGCCAGGCGATGTCGGCGCAACAGCTGGCGGATTTCATCCAACCCACGCTCGATCAGCTGCAGCTGGGAGACGCGTATCAGATCACGATCGCCGGCGAGCTGGAGGACAGCGCGGATACTTACGGCCAGATCAGCGCGAACCTGCCTGCGGCGCTCGTTGTGATGTTTCTGGCGCTGGTGTTCCAGTTCAACTCGCTTAAGCGCTCGATCCTGACCTTTCTCACCATTCCCATCATCCTGATCGGCGCGCCTTTCGCGCTGATGGTGGCGGGGCATCCGATGTCGTTCTTCGCGGTGCTCGGGCTGATGTCGCTGATGGGGATCATCATCAACAACGCGATCGTGCTGATCAATCAGATCGATATCGACGCCGAGACGATGCCGTTGCGGGATGCGATCGTTCATGCGGCCGAGCAGCGAGCGCGACCGATCATGTTGACGTCGCTGACGACGATTTTCGGCCTCACGCCGATGGCTTTGACCGGCGGCGTGCTGTTCGAGCCGATGGCGACGATCATGATCGGCGGCATGTTGATCGCCTCCCCGCTCACGCTGGTCTTTGTGCCCTGCGTCTATGCGTTGCTGATGGCGAAAAGGTCTTCTTTGACTGCGCAACCCGCCGGGTCGGCGGCTTGAGAGGCCGGGCCGCGGGTCCTCATGATCCTACGGCGCATTGATGGGCGACTGAGATTGGCGCTTCACGCCACGGGGTGAGCCTCGCGGTCGCCAGGGTGGCAGCCTTGGCGCCGTCCAACCGTCATCGTGACGTCGTTGAGACGGCGCGAAGCGAACTCGGCCTCGAGGCTTGGAGGCGGCCGGCAAGGGCTGCGAGCGGATCTCTTGCCCCCCATGCGCGCGATATCGCTTGACGCGGACTGTCGCGTCGACAGCCTGGGACATGACGCGCCTCGTCCGTTACGGCGGCTGGGGCGCGTCGGTTCGCTGCGCCGGAATGCTGCGGCCCTCGGCTGCTCCTTCTCGAACACCGCAGAGCGACCTGAGGCGCGATGGCTTAACGCTGAAAGGACATCAGATGGAATGCTGCGGACCCGGTTACGCATCGCCGTCTGAGGCGATCAAGGCCCCACGCGAGAAGCTGCTTTACACCATTGCGATCTACACGGGCACGGGGGTTCAGAAACCGGACTACCTCTGCACCATCGACGCCGATCCGGAGAGCGACGCCTACTCTCAAGTTATTCACCGGCTGGAGATGCCGGGGATCGGAGACGAGCTTCACCACATGGGTTGGAACGCGTGTTCGTCCTGTCATGACGACGCTTCGATGAGCCGGCGCTACCTGATCGTGCCCGGAGTCCGCTCGTCGAACCTGCACATCGTAGACACGATCGACCCGCGGGCGCCCACGCTCCACAAGGTCGTCGAGGGCGCTGAGATCAAGTCCAAGACGGATCTTTCCGCCCCCCACACCGTGCACTGCCTAGGCTCCGAGATCATCATCTCGATGCTGGGCGATGCGAAGGGAGAGGCTCCCGGCGGCTATCTGCACCTCGATAAAGACTTCAACATCATCGGCCGTTGGGAGTCGTCGATGGGCGACATCCCCTTCGGCTACGATTTCTGGTACCAGCCGCGCCACAATGTGATGGCCTCAAGCGAATGGGCCGCGCCGAACACGTTCATGCCGGGCTTCGATCTGGAGGAGGTCGGCCACTTAAAGTACGGCCGCCGCATCCATCTCTGGGACTTTGAGAAGAGAGAGCCGAAGCAGACTTTCTATCTCGGCGAGGACGGTCTCATCCCGCTCGAGGTGCGGTTTCACCACGACCCGGCCTCGACCCATGGCTTCTGCGGCGCGGCGCTGTCGGCCAACATCATCCACTGGTGGAAAGACGGCGACGACTGGAAGTGGGAAAAGATCATCGACGTCGAGAACGAGCCGCATCCCGGGTGGCCGATCCCGGTGCCCGGCGTGATTTCCGTCATCCTTCTCAGCATGGACGACCGCTTCCTCTACTTCTGCAACTGGCTGCACGGCGACATCCGGCAGTACAACATCGAGGATCCGCACAACCCCGTCCTCACGGGGCAGGTCTGGATGGGCGGTCTCCTCGGGCGCGCCCCTGTCGTCAACGGGGTGAAGGTCACCGGCGGGCCGCAAATGATCCAACTCAGCCTCGACGGGAAACGGCTCTATGTCACAACGAGCCTCTTCAGCACTTGGGACAATCAATTCTACCCGGAGATCCGCACCAATGGCGGATGCATGCTGATGGTCAATTGCGATCCGGAGGCCGGCGGCATGGAGATCGACCCTGATTTCGTCGTCGATTTCGGCAAGGAGCCCAACGGGCCGTCGCGCTGCCACGAGACCCGCTACCCTGGCGGCGACTGCACCAGCGACATCTGGCTGTGACGATGCGCACGGTCACGATCGCCAACCGCGCCGGCGCCGCCTACCAGGTCGAGCCGAAGCGGGCGCTGCTCGACACGCTGCGCGAGCAGGGCGTGGACCTGCCCTACGGCTGCAAGTACGGCGGCTGCATCACCTGCGCCGCGAAGCTGATCGCGGGCGAAGTCGACCAACGCCGACAAGTCGCGCTCAACAACCGACAGCTCTCCCAGGGTTACGTGATCCTCTGCGTCGCGAGGCCGTTGACGGACGTCACCCTCCAGATCGGGGTCGAGAGCCACGACCAGCTTTATCGCAACCCGTTTCTCGACCCGCTGGAGCCGCACGAGCTGAAGCCAGGCATCCTGAAGCCAGGCATCCTGAAGCCAGGCATCGCAACGCGAAGGGAGTCCTAGGCATGCCCGAAGCCGATATCGATCATATCTACGACTACGCGCCGGACTTTCTCGCCGACATCCTCAAAAACACCAAGAGCATCGCCATGGTCGGCGCGAGCGCGGACCGGACCAAGTTCAGTTATGGCGTGTTGAGGGTTCTGCACGAGACTGGGTACGAGATGTTGCCGGTGAACCCGAACCCGAAAGTCGCCGAAATCCGGGGGATCAAGGTCTATCGCTCGCTCAGGGAAATCGATCGGCCCGTCGATATGGTCGAAGTCTTCCGACCGAAACAGGAACTGTACGGCATCGCCGAACAGGCGATCGAGATCGGCGCCAAGGTCCTCTGGGGGCAGATCGGCGTCTATGACGACGCTGCTGCGAAACTTGCCGAGAAGGCTGGATTGAAGGTCGTCATGAACCGCTGCCCGAAGATCGAGTTGTTCCGTCCCTTCTGGAAACCGAGGCTCGATCTGGCGATCTGAATCACTCCCGAATGATCTCGCGCGGTCCGCGGCGCTCCAGAGCCCATGCCCGGGGTGGATCTGATCGCTAACGCTCCTGGCGGCGCAGGAAGCGTGTGCGACGTCCGGGCGTGCTCTGACCCCTGAACTGTCATGAAAGCTTCGCGCAAGCGCTCGGTTGCGCTGTGGTGGAGCATCTTGAGGTCCGCTCGAACCGAAGCGCCCAAAAGCGCGACCGCGCGCCGGGCGGCCAGCCCGCCCCCGCTGGAGT
>JBCBRF010000138.1:0-10213 GCA_039819865.1 Pseudomonadota bacterium
TGGGGCCGCCGGACCGCGGCGATGACGCAATGCCCCGCCGCCAGCGCCTGTTCGCACAGGGCCAAGCCGGTGGCGCCGCTGGCCCCGAAAACGGCTATGGTCGTGGGTGAAATAGTCATCGGTCCACCCCTTTCGCCTATTCGCTGCGATAGGGGGCGCCCAAATCGGTGAACTCGGTCATGATCGGACCACCGATCATCTTCTCGGCTGCCAGTTCGGCCCGGAAGCGATAGCTGGGCAGATGGGAAAAGGACGCCGGGCCGTGCGCCGTCTCCACAAGGTGAAAGAAATCGGCGCCACCGTTCAGCCGCCCCGCGCGATACGCCAGTTCCGGCGGGCGTACTGAGTTGAGTTCGCCGAGAAACCTGCCAATCAGTCGCTCATTTTCGTTCGCCCAGTCCGGCTGTACCGAATATGTGATCAGATATTTCTTCATCGTCCCGTCCTCACGCCGCCCGCAGCGGTTGCAGGGCCCCGGCCCAGGCGACGAGTTGATCGAGCATCAGTGTGGCGATCGGTTCGTGAACGGGCGCGGGCCTGAACGTCTTGAAGTTCTCGAAATCGCTGTAGAGCATCAGGTTGACCTCGGTCGCCACCGTGGCGACGTGCAGCTCTCCCAGAGACTGGCGCAGTTGGGCCGAAGCGCGCGCGCCGCCCTGCGCGCCATAGGCCACGATCGCAGCGGCCTTGTTGCCCCATTCGGCAAAGAGATAGTCGAGCGCATTCTTGAGCACCGCCGGGATCGCACGGTTATATTCCGGCGTCACGAAGACGAAGCCGTCATAGCCGGCGATCACCTCGGCCCAGGCGGCGGTGTGGGACCCGCCATAGTCCAGGCCCATCAGTGCCGAGGCTTTGGCGGACATCGACTCGTCGAGAAAGGGCAGCGGGTGGTCCTGCAGGTCGAGGCGTTCGAAGACGACGTCGCCGCGCGCCGAGGCGATGTTCAATATCCACTCGGCGACGGCGGCGGCGTTCCGGCCAGGACGCGTGCTCCCGACGATCACGGCGATTTTCGGTGTATTGGTCATTGAGGAGCCTCCTGGTCCGATCTTGAGACTGAGATATAAGTGAAGACGGAAACATGGACTAGGTTGGACATTTCGGATAGATTATCCGAAAAACTGGACAATTGATGGACCTATCCGAGTTAAGAAGCTTCCTCTCCGTGGCGCGGGCAGGCTCTTTCGCGGCTGCGGCCGAACAAACCGGCGTCGCGAAGTCGACGCTGTCGAGCCGCATTCAGGCACTCGAAGCCTCACTGAACATGCGGCTGCTCGAACGCACCACCCGGCGCCTGCGGCTAACGCCGGAGGGGGAGCTGCTATTGAAGCGGGCGGCGCTGCTGATCACCGAAGCGGACGATCTGGAACGGACCATGCGCGATCGAAACGCCGAGCCTGTCGGCCGGCTTCGTGTCTCGGCACCCGTCATGTTCGGGCAGGCGCGGATGGGGCGGATCGCGGCGACCTATGTGCGGCGCTGGCCGGAAACCACGATCGAGGTCGATCATTCGGATCGCTTCGTCGATCTTCTGGAAGAGGATTTCGACTGTGCGATCCGGATCGGCCCGCTACCGGATTCGGAACTCATCGCTCGACGGTTCGCTTGGTCCCGAACCGTGCTCATCGCCAGCCGTGATGTCGCTGCGAGCCTGGAGGACACTACGTCCCCCAAAGCGCTCGCCCATACGGCGACGATCTCCTTCGCGCCGCGTGGCGCACCCCTCGATTGGATTCTGGAGAACGGGGACGACCACGTGCGTTTCAAGCCGAAGAGCGCGATCACACTGGGAAGTTTGCACGCCGCCTGCGCCGCCGCCATCGCCGGGGGAGGCGTGGCGCTCGTGCCGGAAATGGTTGCTGCGGAAGCGCTGGAGAATGGCCTGCTGACGCGTCTGATGCCGCAATGGCAGGGGCCGGCTTCCGCGCTCAACCTTGTCTACCCAGCGCATCGTCACACATCCCCGCGCCTGCGGGCCTTCTTCGATGTGTTGCTGGAATGCGCTTTCTGAAGGAAAGGCTCGGCATCGCTTCCGATCAGGATGGCGCGGCGCCCCCTGGATGATCCGCCCCCAAGCGTCGGTCGAATTTGAGTGTTAGTTCGGCGCATCGATTTTGGTCAGCTTCTTGTAGCGCGGCGGGACGCCGACGATCCACGGCGCGATGCCTTGAGGAGCGTCTAAGATGATGCTTTCGGGCACCAGGCGGCCGGCCACACAGGGAAGAATATGCGGCGAGGTTTTATGAGTGCGTTTGGTGTGACGCCAAATGAATATCGCGCAGTAAATATCGAGCGGTCAGATTGATCATTTCTATTGAATTTTGAAAGTGATTATTTGGTCCTCTCAAAATGGTGCCCACATCGAGCTCGAAACCTCAAAGCGGCGGTCTTTCAATTGATCCCGTCGCATGCTGCGCTGAGATAACTGGAGCATTCTTGCCGTGAGAAGAGGTCGACGATTTCGGCGACAGCGTTGTGCAGAGCCGCATTCGTGCGGGCGTCGATCCGTATGAAATAGGCCTTGAGCTTCACGAAGGTCATTTCGATAGGGGGCTGTAGGCGGGGAGGAAGAGCAGCCGGCCCCCGACAGCTTTCAGGCTTGCTGTGACCTCAAAGTTTCGACCCGCGACAATGAACCACCTGCTTACGTGAGTTTCCCACGTAAGCACCTGAGTCGAGAAATTTCGGCGCATTAAAGCATTGTTTTATATGGAAAAATGGCGCACCCGACAGGATTCGAACCTGTGGCCTTCGCCTTCGGAGGGCGACGCTCTATCCAGCTGAGCTACGGGTGCATACCGTTCGCAAGGTGCTTACGTCATGCTTACGCGAGATTTTCGTCGGCCTAAAGAGCGAACCCGACATTCACTCAAACCGTTGTTTAGTCACATCTTTCTTCCAACACCAACAACCACCGCTAGACTTGACATCCGCCTTCGGAGGGCAGCGCTCTATCCAGCTGAGCTACGGGTCCCGCGGGGGAGTGGGTAGCTCAGGCGAGCCGAGGGCGCAATGGGGCTTGGCGATGGGCCCGGGCGCGTCGGCGTCGCGCGGCCGAGGGCGGGGCTCCGCTCGAAGATCTGGAAGCGGTAAACCAGTTGCGCGCCGCTCTCGTTCACCAGGGGCGCGACGACCGTCACGATGCCCGCGGCCGGGCCGAAGCCCTGAGGCGCGAGTTTCTCCGGCGGCTCGGATCGGCCGCGCCAGACGAGAATGGCGCGATCGCCGAGATCCTGGAAGGCCGGGGACCGCGCGCCGGGCCAACCGAGCGCCAGCGTCAGATTGGCCCGATCGTCATGGCGCTCGGAAATGATCCGCGCAGGCTCCGGCTGGGCGCGGAGGATCTGAGCAGCCACCAGCTCATAGGGGTAGCCGTAACGGTGCTGACCGTAAGTCGCCATCGCCCAGAAACCGGGCAACACCGCTGCATAAAGCGCCGCCGCCAGCAACGCCGTCGGCGCCGCGGAGCGGCCGAGCGGCCAGGCGGCCGCGAGATAGACCGGCGCCGCGGCGAGCACGGGCGTCAGATAGCGCTCCTCGACCCAATGGACGTCGGCCGCGAACACCGCGAGCGCCGAAAGCCCGACAGCGCCGAGCAAAACCCTCCGCAGGGCGCGCTCCGCGACCGCGTCGCCGCGCCAGGAGCGAGACTGCGCACGGTCCCAATTTCGCGCGACGGTCCAGACCAGCACCGCCGGCCCGAGCCAAGCGAGCGCCGCGATCAGGAAGGCTAAGAGACCATCCACGCCGACATGAGGCAGATCGAGCCAGGCGAGCTCTCCCTGCGCATAGAGCCGCGACAGGCGCGAGACGCTCTCGGACCAGCTGAGCGCCGCCGCGACGAGGGTGGGGCCGAGGCTCAGCAGGACGACGCCAACGGTCCACAGCGCTCGGCGGCTCCAGAGCGCGGCGCGGACGTTGGGCTCGAGCAGCATGACCGCGAAGAAAGGGATCGCGAAGAAGTAGTAATTGTATTTGCCAAGCGCGCCCATCGCGATGGCGACCCCGAGCCAGACATAGTCGAGCGCCGCCTTGCGGTCTCGGAGCGCGATCGTGGCCTGCAGGGTCGCGGCCACGCCGGCCATGGTGAGGAGCGAATGCGCCAGCGTGTGCGCGGACATCCAGACGATCTGCGGCAGGAAGGCGGAGGCGACGAGCGCGAGCACCCCGGCGCGGGGGCCGCCGAGGCGCCGGGCGGCGTCGAAGGTCATGATGTGAAAGACCGCGAGGAGCCCGTATTTCACGATCGCCATCGCCAGGGGCCAGTTCCAGCGCGTCAGCTCCAGCGCGATCCTCACCAGCCAGTTCATCAGCGGCGGATGGGAGTTGTCGTAGACCAGCCTGAATTCGACGAGGCCGAGGAACTGCGCCTCGTCCAACTCGAGATAGGGGGACAGGCTAAGGCGCAAGGAGGCGAGCGCGGCGCAATAGAGCAGCACGATCCAGGGGGCCCAGCGCGCGACGGCGGCCATCGGATCGATCGGGCGGCGGGGCCCGCGTTCGGCCGCGTCGTGCTGCTCCGATCGGTCCGCGGGATCGCTTGTCGCCATCGGTTCCTCCGCCCTCGCCGGGTCTGTGTTCGCCGGCTCTGTATGCGCCGGATCCATGTTCGCCGGATCCATGGTCGCCGGGTCCGAGTTCACGTCCTTCGCCATCGCCCTTGTCGTCGCCCGCGCGTCGGCCGTCGTTCGACGCCTCATCCTGGTTCCGGTCATCGACCGCCGTCCGGCGGATTTTCGGCGCTCGCGTGGTGTTGCGGCGGATTCCTGCGCGCGATCCGCCTCAGGGGGGCGGCGTTCCCGCCCGGCGCGACGCAAGCCGCTTTATCGCGTCAGGCCGCCCGTGTAGAGCTTCGCGCACGCTTCCGGAGGCCGCGGTGCAATCTGTGATCAAAGACCCGCAGCTCAGTCTCGTGATCCCCGTGTTCAACGAGGCGGGCAACATCGCTCCGCTGCTCGCGGAGACGGCGGCGGCGTTCGAAGGGCGGTCGTTCGAGATCATCGTGGTCGACGACGCCAGCGACGACGGCAGCGGGGCAGAGATCGCGGCCGCGGATACGCCGGCCCGGGTGCTGACCCATGAGCGGCGGAGCGGCAAGTCGCGCGCCCTCGTGACCGGGTTCCGAGCGGCCCGCGGGCGGTGGATCGCGACGCTCGACGGCGATGGGCAAAACGATCCGCGCGACGTGGCGGCGATCGCCGACGCCTATGGGGACCGCGCGCCGGAGTTTCTGGTCGCGGGCGTGCGGAACCGGCGGAACGATGGCGCGGTCAAGCTGGTGACGTCGCGCATCGCGAACTTCGTACGGCGGCGGATGCTGCGCGACAATTGCCGGGACGCAGGCTGCGGCGTGAAGATGATGCCTACGCGGTTCGCGCAGGAACTGCCCTATTTCGACAATATGCACCGGTTCCTGCCGGCGTTGGCGCGCCGGGCGGGGCTCGACGTGCTCGAGCACGAGATTTCCGACCGGCCGCGCCAACATGGGGTCTCGAAGTACGGCTTCTTCGATCGCGCGGCGGTCGCGTTGCTCGACATGATCGGGGTCTACTGGCTGATCCGCCGGGCGTCGGACCCGGTCGCGGTGACGGAGCGCGAGACGGAGGCCGGCGCGGGCGCCGTCGCCCTTAAGGCCGTGCAAACGTCTGAAAACTGAGGGCGAAGGCGTCTTCGCGCCAGTTGCGATAGGGCGCTCGGACGACCGTCGGGGGACCGACCGGCGTGAAGCCGTCAAGCGGCAGCTCCTTCGGCGCCTTGGCGCGGTCGCCGCGCCAGACCGCGAGGACGAGGCTCTCGACCGGCGCGTAGCGTGGGCTGGAGGATCCCCGCCAGCCGAGCGCGAGGGTCAGGTTCGCGACGTCGCTGTGGCGGCGGCCGAGGATCGGCGCTTCGGGCGCGCCGGCGCGCGCGATCTCGGTGGCCAAATCCGCATAAGGGATGGCGTAGCGGTGCTTCTGGGTCTGGACCATCGCGAAGACGCCGATCAGGGCCGCTGCGAAGGCGGCGCCCGCCAGGCCGATCACCCACGGCCGGAGGCGCGCGAGCGGCAGGGCGAGGGCGACCCAGATCGGCAGCCCCGCGAGGATCGGCGTCAGGTAGCGCTCATGGACCCGGTGCATGTCGCCCGCCAGCACGACCAGCGCGAAGGCGGCCATGCCGAGCGCCATCGCCCAGCCGAGCGCGCGCACGAAGGGCTCCGGCGCGGTCGGAGCGGCGGACGCTTCGGGGAGGCGGCGCTCCAGCCCCTGGGCGAGCGCCCAGATCAGCGCGAGCGGTCCGGCCCAGGCGAGACCCGCGACGGCGAGCGAGACAAGGCCGTCCAACCCGATCCCGGGCAGATCGAGCCAAGCGTAGTCGCCTCCCCCGGAATAGAGCTTGTCCATCCGCTCGGTGCTGGCCCCGAGTTCTCGCGCGGCGGCGGCGAAGATCGGCGCGGTCGCGAGGGCGAAGATCCCGAGAGATAGGAGGGCGCGGCGCTCGAAGAAGCGGGCGCGGGTCTCCGGGTCGATCGCGAGGGCGATCAGTAAGGGGATGGCGAAGAGGAAGAAATTGAACTTGGCGAGCGCGCCGAGCACGCAGGCGAGCCCCAACCAGACGAAGGCGAGCGGGGAGGGGGCGCGCCAGACCACAACGGCGGCGTGGATCATCGCGGCGGCGCCCGTCAGCACCATGATCGAATGCGCGAGCGTGTGGGCCGACATCCAGACGATCTGCGGCAGGAAGGCCGCCGCGGCCACCGCCAGCAGGCCGGCCGACGCGCCGCCGAGCCGGCGGGCCGCGTCCCAGGTTAGGAAATAAAAGGCGCCGAGCAGGCCGTACTTCATGAGCGCGGTCGAGACGGGCCAGCTCCAGCCGGTCGCCTCCAGCAGCAGCCGCAGACCCCAATTGTAGAGAGGCGGGTGCGAGTTCTCGTAAACCAGCCGCCAATCGACATGGCCGACGAACTGCGCCTCGTCGATCTCGAGGAAGGGCGAGAGCGACAGGCGGAGGGCGGTGAGCGCCGCGATGTAGCCGAGGATCAACCAGGGCGTCGCCGCGGCGAGGCGCGCCAGCGCCTCGGGGGCCGTCGCCTGGCGCGCCTGTTCCGCGTCATGGCCGGCGTCATGGCCGGCGTTTTGGGCGGCGGTCGATTCGGATCGCTGTAAGCTCATGGCGCGGCGTCCGGCCCGTCGTCGCCCGTCAGCTCGAGGAAGACGTCCTCCAGATCGGGCTCCTCGGTCGTCATGTCGCGTACGGCGACGCCGGTTTCGGAGAGAACGGCCAGAATCGGGGCGAGAGCGGCGCAGCGCTTGGGATAGCTGAGCGCGAGGCGCGCCCCGGCTCGGCGCTCCAGCGAGACCTCCGCGGGCAGACCGCGGCGGATGGGCTCAAGGTCCTCGATCGGGCCGTCGGTCTCGATCACCAGGGTCTTGCGGTCGATCCGGGCGAGGAGCTGGTCGGTCGGGGCCTCCGCGCGGACCTCGCCGCGGTGGATGATGGCGATGCGGTCGCACATCTCCTGGGCTTCCTCGAGATAGTGGGTGGTCAGGATGATCGTCGCGCCGCCGGCGTTCAGCTCGCGGACGAAAGACCAGAGCTGGCGGCGGAGCTCGATGTCGACGCCGGCGGTCGGCTCGTCGAGGACCAGGACCGGCGGGCTGTGGACCATCGCCTTCGCGACCAGCAGACGGCGCTTCATGCCGCCGGAGAGCGAGCGGGCGTTCGCCTTGGCCTTGTCCGCGAGGCCGAGCGCTTCGAGCAGTTCCAGGGTGCGCCGCTCGGACTTCGGCACGCCGTAGAGGCCGGCCTGGATCTCCAGCGCCTCCGCGGGGCTCAGGAACGGGTCGACGTTCAGCTCCTGCGGGACGACGCCGATCGAGGCGCGGGACATGCGAGGGTTCACGTCCTGGTCGAAGCCCCAGATCCGCACGGACCCTGCGGTCTTCACGACCAGCCCGGCGAGGATGTTGATCAGGGTCGATTTGCCCGCGCCGTTCGGGCCCAACAGGCCGAAGATGGCGCCGGTCGGGACCGCGAGGTCGATGTCGTTCAGGGCGCGCTTGGCGTCCGCGCCGTCCGTCGCGCCGTAGATCTTGCGCAAGCCGCGGATCTCGATCGCGGCGGCGTCGCCTGGATGCGGATCGGGTCGAACGTCGAGTGCGCGGGAGGCGCTTTGGGCGGCGGCGGTCATAGGCGGTCCGGCGGTGTTGGGAGCAGCGGCGCGAGACTGGGACGGGTCGCGGCTCGGGGCGCTGGACCCGCCCGCGCCCGAAGGCGCTGTTCCGAGCGACCTAGCATTGGATCGGTGCGGGCGACAGGGCCAACCCGCCGGTGAGCCGCCAGTCCCCGGAGGATGCGGGACGGGCGCAACTCGGCTCGCCGGTAGCGGGAGGGTGCGATCGGCGGTTCTCCGATCGGAACCGTCGGTCGCGCCGTCCGTTTCGTTCGAAACGCATGCCGATGACAATGCGCCGCGTCGCCGTTTCGCAGATCGAGGCATTCGGTTGCGAGACCGACGATTGGGGCGTCGAAGAGCGGCGCACGCGCGCTTGCACGCCGCCGCCCCGGCTTTCACACGGGCCACAAAGCGTTCCTCGCCTTCTGTGCAGGTTCGGGGCGTCTTGTTCTCCGTCGCGGCGCGCGTATGATCCGCGCCGCGATAAAGCAGCGAGGATCCTCCTGATGACCGACGCTCCTGAAACGGTGCTGGTTGAGACGCGCCGAGTGTCCTGCGACGGGGGCGGCGGCGCGCTCGGGCATCCCCGGGTGTATTACACGATCGGCGTCAGCGGTTTCGTCGAATGCGGTTACTGCGATCGGCGGTTCGTGCTCGTGGGAGCCGAGGCCGACGCGTCCGAGACCGTTAAGGTCAAGGACGAAGCCGAGGGCTGACCCGCTGCGAAGGGCAAGGTGGCGAAACCGCCGTCGCAGGGGATCTGGTTTCGCGGCGCGCCGAGCGCGCGCGCCAGGTACCCGTCGATGTTGGCGCCGCTCCAGCCCGATATGTGCTCGCCCCGGCTCGTGGTGCCGGCGCCCCAGCTCGTGTCCGTCGCGCTGTCATGGTGTTGGAAAAAGACCGAGAGCTTTCGGCCGTCGTCGCACCGCGCGTGAACGGCGCCGCCCTCGGCGCGTCCGCTCCAGCGTCCCAGGCAGACAGCGCCTGTGGTCAGGGTCGCCTTCATGTCGCCGCGGCGCACGCCGAGCATCCGTCCGCGCGCGATGATCGGATCGGCGTCGTCGATCGTTTCGATGCAGCCGTAGAAATCGACGCAGGCGGACGGTCCCGCGCCCGTCGGGCAGCGCATCTCGTCGGACTGCGCCTGAACGATCGACGTCGATGCAATTGAAAGAGCCACGGCGCTCAGCATCGCCGCTCCACGGATCCCGCCCCCCGGCATTCGGTCCTCCGATGCGAATTCGGGTTCGACATACTGCGCTGCAACACGGGAGCGCAAATCGTTTTACGGCCTTTGTGGAAAACTCGGTGGACGATCCCGGTTCGGCGCGGACAGGCTCAGCGGTTACGCGCTCTTGCGCGCCGCGCTTCATGTTCCTCGGCTTCCGTTTAGGTCAAGAAGGGCGGTTGCGGCTCTCTCCGATCTCCGCAGCCGTCGGCTGTGGATGACTACATACCTTCGAACGCCGCTCCGACTTCGTCCGACGCGAAAGCGTTGCGCTCGTTTCGCCTATGACTAGCCTCGCGCGCAGTCCTGATTTGCGAAAGCCCCAGCATGCCGACCGACGCCGCCTCGCACGCCGACACCGCCGCCCCGCTGTCGAAAGACAGCCATCTGTATCTGATCGACGGCTCGGGCTTCATTTTTCGCGCCTACCACGCGCTTCCGGCGCTGACGCGGAAAACGGACGGATTGCCGGTCGGCGCGGTCTCGGGCTTCTGCAACATGCTCTGGAAGATGCTCGACGGGATGACCGACGACGACCGGCCGACGCATCTGGCGGTGATCTTCGACAAAGGCTCGAAGAGCTTCCGAAACGAGATCTACGACGCCTACAAGGCGCAGCGGCCGGATCCGCCGGAGGATCTGGTCCCGCAGTTCTCGCTGATCCGGGACGCGACGCGGGCGTTCGGGCTGCCTTGCATCGAGCTGGAGGGCTACGAGGCCGACGATCTGATCGCGACCTATGCGCGGCAGGCCTCGGCGGCGGGGGCCGAGGTGACGATCGTGTCTTCGGACAAGGATCTGATGCAGCTCGTGTGCGACGATCCGGA
>JBCBRF010000139.1:0-2093 GCA_039819865.1 Pseudomonadota bacterium
ATCGCCGTCATCTTTTCCATCTTCGGTTCCGCATCTTCCGTTTCGCGGCGCCGTCCCGCAGGCGCTCAGCTCACATTGTCGTCGCAGCCGATCACCTCATCGGTGATGCGGAAGATCTCGGCCTCGCCGCCATCCGAACGGCGCGCGAAGATCTTACCGTCTCGGCGGAAATGCTGAAAGCACACGGGCTCGTCCCAGGAGAAGCAAAACACCGCGCCGCCCGCCGGCGCTCTTTGGTGGTCGTAGGTCCCGGTGATGCAGCCGCGCCCCTCAGTGCGCTTGAACATGACGCGGCGGCCGTCCTCGTCGTAGCGCTCGCGGCCGGTGAAGCGGCCCCATTCATGGTAATAGAGCGTCTTGCCGCGGGTGAGCGCGCGCCATTCCCGCTCCGAGATCGGACGCTCGTCCGCGGCGAGGTCTGGAAACGAGGGCGGGGTGAAGCCGCCGTCGGGGGCCGCGGACTGCGCCGACGCGGCGGCGGTCGCGAGGACGAGCGCGGCCGCCGCGAAAACGCCCGCCGCGCCCCGCCGGAACGCCTGGAGGACTTGGAAGGCTTGGATCGCCTGACGGGCTTGGATCGCCTGATGGGTCTGGATCAACTGGTGGGCGAAGGGCCGCATGACAGCGTCTCGTCGGTCATCTTGATCACGAAGGTTTCGCGGCCCGAAGGCCGGCGCGCGAACAGAGTCTCGCCGCGGCGGAGATGCAGATCGCAATGCGTGCCCTCGTAGTTCGGGCCGGAGTATCGAAAGCACAGCTCGCCCGGCGCGCCGTTCCGCTTCGGTCCCCAGACGCCTTCCAGACAGGTTCCATCCGGCGCGATGAAGGTGACGTCGCGTCCGTTCGGCGCGTAGTACTCGCGGCCGGAGAAGGCGCCGTTCTCGCGCCAGTAGACGGTGCGCCCGCGGGAGATTTCGCGCCAGTCTTCCGCGCGCACGACCCGCTCGTCATTGCGCGGGGCGCTTGGGGTTTCGGCGTCTGGGCCGAAAGACTGAGCGGCCGCGCCGCTCGACAGGCCGACCGCCGCGAGGACCGCCGCCGCCAGGATCGCCGCCAGGATCGCCGCCTCCAGGATCGCCGCCGGGACCGCTGGCGGCGCGCCTCTCGGTCGGCTGCGACGTCGATGCGGATCGCTCATCCTGTTCATCCCGATCCTCCGAAGCGCGCCAATGGCGCGGTCGCGACGCCCCGGAGCCGTGTTCTGACGGTCGAGTGCGGCGGGAACGGGGCGTGGTCGCCGCCGCGATTCGCTCGCGCGCGCATCGCAGGAGCTATGGCCCCGCGGTCGCGCTTCGCGTCTCGAAGGCCTCCGAAGCGGCGCTCGGCTTGCGAAACGCGCCGACTGCGAAACATTCTGGAGACGTCGGCGTTCCATGCGTCGGCTGGGAAGGGACGCTGCGCCATGGCTGACGAAAAAGACGCGTCGAAAACGCCTCCGGCCTCCGAGGTCGGCGCGGCGGACGCTTCGCCCGTTCCATCCGAAAAGGCGCCGGAGAGCGCATCTCCGACGGCGCCTCCGGCCGCGGCGGAGGAGGCGTCGCCCGCGGCGACCTCGACCGCCGCGCCGGAAGCCGCGGCGACGCAGGATCTCGGACGCGCGGCGCGGCGCGACACTCTGGCGGACGATCTGGCCGCGGAACGAGGGGCCCCGCAGGCGGTCGCGCCGGAAGGTCCTGAGCGCGACGCTGCGCCCGCGCCGGCGGTCGAGGGCGAGGACGACGCGCCCGACGTCGCGACGCCGCCCATGCCGTCGACCCGCGCCAAAGCGGCGCGCACACTCTCGTCGCTCGATATCTCCGAGAAGACGCCGCTGGCTCCGGATCCGGCGCGCCCGACGGCGGTGGCCGAGCCGACGCCGATGGCGCTGCGGCTGGTCTGCTTGTCCTGGGCGGCCGGGCTCGCGCTCGGGATCGCCGCGCTGCTGTTCGCCTCGCCGGTCAACGCCTGGGTGGGTCTGGGCGCGTTCGCCGCGCTCATGCTCTTGACGCTCGCGCCGGCGCGGCTGATCGCCGTGACGCGCTCCAAGGGACGGACGATCGTCGGCTGGATCGCGGTCTGGGCGATGACCATCGCCGGCGCGATCGCGCTCGCGC
>JBCBRF010000139.1:2110-10136 GCA_039819865.1 Pseudomonadota bacterium
CAGTCGGACGCGGGACCGCGCGCGGTCGAGCCGTTGGCGCGGGTGGCGGCGTTGCTCGCGCTCGCCGGGCTGACGCTCGCGCCCGTGCTGCGCGGGGTCTGGTCGCTGCGGGTCGCCCGGTTCGTCGCGGCGCTGTTCGCGGTCTGGGCGGCGGCGGAGGCCGCGTTGATCGGGGTCGCGGGCGCGCTCACCAGCCCCGACGCCGCCGGCGCGCTGTTCTTCGATCCGAACGCGCCGGTTCCCGAAGAGCTGCGCGACGCGGTGCTTGCGGTGGGGAGCTATGCGGGCCTGGTCTGGCCGCATGCGGCCTTGCTGATGACGATCCCGGCGATCCTTGCGCTCCGGGCGCCGGGCGGGTCGTTTCTGATCGCCGCGGCGCTGTTCGGGGCGGCGGGTTGGGTCGCGGCGCGCGTGACCATGACGCCCTCGGACGATGTCGGGCTCTACTATGAGACCGTCGACGGCGTGCGTCGGCTGCTCGGCGCCTGCATCCTCGCCGCGCCCAGCGTCGCCGTGGCGGCGCTGGCGGCCTCGGATCGCGCGATTCGGCCGAACCTGGTGCGGCTGCTGGCGGCGGCGCTGTTCTGCGCTCTGCTCGCGGCCGACATCTGGACCTTCGTCGGAGCGCCCCTAAGTGTCAGCGCAGCGGGTGGTTCCGGGGCGGCCTCGGGTTTGACCGTGCCGGTGTCGAGAGGAAGTCTGGATTTCATCCGCGGCGTTGGAGCGATTGCATTCCTCGGGGCGACCCTGCTAGGCGCTCTGTGGTTCGCTGGGCTGGCGGCGTTCGGACGCCGGGCGGCCTGACCCGATCGCAGATTTATGAGAGAAGCGAGGTCCGGAGGCGCAAGGTCGCGCTAGCGGGGCCGTGATGTCGCGCCGGTTGAATTCCGGCGATGTCGACCGATTTGTTCGCTTCTCGCTCACAACCAGGAGAAGACCTTATGGCGCAACCGCGCGTTTTGATGGTGCTTACGTCCAATGATAAATTCGGCTTTCACGGCGGCGAGACCGGCGTGTGGCTCGAGGAATTCGCCGCCCCGGTCTACATGCTGGCCGAGGCTGGGCTGAAAATCGGCATTGCGACGATCAAGGGCGGACCGCCGCCGATCGATCCCAACAGCCTCAAAGACGACGCCATGACGGATGCGACGCGCCGGTTCCAACAGGATGAGGCGATGCGCGCCGTGCTGGCCGAGGCGCCGAAGCTCGCCAGCGTGGGCGCGCTCGATTACGACGCCGTGTTTCTGCCGGGCGGCCACGGGACGATGTGGGACTTCCCGACCGCGCCTGAACTGACCGTGATGCTCGAGCAGTTCGCGCTCCGCGAGAAGCCGATCGCCGCCGTCTGCCATGGTCCCGCCGCGCTCGCGCCGGTGATGGATCGCCGCGGCCGCCCGCTGGTCGAAGGCAAGACCGTCAGCGTGTTCACCGACGCGGAGGAAGAGGCCGTGGGGCTCGCCGGGGTGATCCCGTTCTCGCTCGAGAAGAAGATGCGGGCGCTCGGGGCGGAAATCGCGATGGCGGAGCCGTTCCAGCCGCGCGTCTCCGTCGACGGCAACTTGATCACGGGCCAGAACCCGGCGTCGTCGGTCGGCGCGGCGGAGGCGATGGTGTCCATGCTGCGGGATGCGGCGGTCGACGCCGCCTGACCTCGCGCCTTCTCGATAGGTGAGCGATGCATCCGAACCCGGCGTTTCGGGGCCTTGAGCGCGGGGAAATCCTCCGCTTCGTCGAGGCGCGCGGGTTTGGTCAGATTTCGGTCAATGGTCCGGACGGCCCGTTGACCGCGATGGTCCCGTTCGAGCTGATCGAGGACGGGGCCGAGACGCGGGTCGGGTTTCACCTCGTCCGCTCGAACCCCGTCGCAAGAGCGTTGGGGACGCCGTCGCCGGCGCTCCTGAGCGTCTTAGGTCCCGACGCCTATGTCTCGCCGAACTGGTACGGCGCGATCCCCGATCAGGTTCCGACCTGGAACTATGTCGCCGCCGCCTTGCGGGGGAGGGCGCGGATCGAGCCGATCGGCGATCTGCGCGCGCATCTGGAGCGCGTCTCCGCGCGCTTCGAGGCGCCCGTCGCGGAGGCGTTGGGGGTCGCGCCCTGGACCCTCGGCAAAATGAGCGACGAGGGTTATCGGCGGCTGGAGCGGCAGATTCTGCCCGCGTCGCTTTCGATCGAGGCGGTCGAAGGCACCTGGAAGCTCAATCAGAATAAAACACCGGAGGCGCGTGCGGGCGCGGCGCAGGCCATGGCCTCGATGGGCGCCGCGGCGACCGGCTCGATCGGGGTCGAAGCGATCCCCGCGATGATGCGGGCGCTCGATCGCGACGGCGAGGGCGCATAGCGTCATTGCAGGGCGTCCGGCCTCGGCCCGCGCGGCGTTTTCTTGGTCAGGAGGTCGCGAACCAAGGGCGTGCGTCTCCTCTGGCGCGGGCTTCTCCGGGCGTGCGTTTCTTCGGGCGTGCGTCTCGTCTGGCTTGCGTCTCCTCTGGCGCGCGGCCTTTCGCCAACGCGATCCTTTCCGGCGGCGGCCATGATCGCATCGCCGCCCGCGCGATCGGCGCGGTCGCGAAGCGGGCCTCGACGGCCCGCGCCGCGAGGCGCTCTTCTCAGTCGGGCGCGACCAGCGGCGCGTCTTCGAAGGGGGTGTCGCCGGCGCGCAGCGTGGTCGGCGCGCCCGGGGCGAACTCGGTCTCGAGATCGCCGGAGGCCGGATCCAGGCGGTTCAGATATCCGGCCGTCCAGACCAGACGGCCATCCACCATCTCCGCGGGGTGCGGGCCGTCGGCGCCGCAGACCTCGTCGCCGATCGCCTCTCCATCCGCCATGGATTGGGCGCAGATCCGCTGGGACACGCCCTCTGCGGTCTGCGTGAACCTCATCTCCATCGCCACGAAGTCGGACGCGAAGCCGTAGCGATAGCGGTAGGGGCCGTATTCAGCCGCCTCCGATGCGGCGCCCTCCGTGGCCGGCGCGGTCGTGTCCGGCGCGGTCGTGGCCGGCGTGGTCGTGGTCTGCGCGGGCGTGGTTTGCGCGACCGCCGGGTCGGCGGCTGGGAGAGCGCAAAAAAGCGTGGCCGCGGCCAATGCGGGGGCGAGGGCGGGGCTGCTGAAGCGCGTCATGCGAAGGTGGATCCGAGTCAGGGGCGGGCGCTCCTATGGCGGCGCTTTCCCCGATGCTTAGAGCATCGCGCCGGCCGCGTCGCCGCCGATGCGCTGCGGCGGATGACAGCGGGATCAGGCGTTTCTATGGTTCATGGCTTTAGCGACGCGTCGATGGAGGTCCCCATGCCCGCGCCCCTCATCTCCTCGGTCATCGTCTGGCGCGCCCTCTCCGGCGCGGCGGCGGCGGGGCTCGCCTATGCGGCGGCGCGGCGCTGGCGCGCGGCCCAGTCGGGTGCGGCCCAGTCGGGCGCGTCGGAGGCGGACGCGTCGGAGCGGGGACCGGCGCCCGATGTCGGCCCGGGCGTCACGCTGCGCGCCGAAGGCGACGGCGGCGAGGCGTTGTTCGCGGTGCGCCGTCAGAGGATGGTTCGGCTTTGGGGACGGGGGCCGGCGCTCGAGATCGACGCCGCCGCCGCCGCGCGGCTCCGCGTGCGGGCGCGGCGCGCCCGAGACGGCGGAGTTGGGCGGTGAGCGCCGCCGACGGAGCCCCGCCGAGCGACGCTTGGATGGTGCGCGACGCGCTCGACGAAGACCATGCGACCTTGGTCGAGATGATGCGCGATCTTCAGGCCTATGAGCTCCGTTTCGAGCCCAATCGCGCGCCGCCGACGCGGATGGCGGCGCCGCATCTCGACGCTCTCGCGCGCTGGGCGGCGCGCAACGATGGCGGGGTCCTGGTGGCCACGCCCTCGCGACAAGGCGGCGGCGGTAACGGCGCGGAGCGGATCGAGGGCTTTCTGGCGTTCGCCATCGAGGAAGAGTTCGGCTGCTTCGTCGCGCGGGAGAATCAGCGCTTCGGCGTGATCTCGGATCTGTTCGTCCGGGAGCCCGCGCGCGGGCGGGGGGTGGGTCACGCGCTGCTCGACGAGGCGCGGGCGCGGCTCACCGCGCATGGGATCCGACGGCTCGAGGTCACGGCGCTGTGGGGCAATACGGCGGCGCGCGCGGCCTATGAGGCGATGGGATTCGCGCCGTCGCACCTCACCTATGCGGAGACATTGCCGCGGCGCTGAACGCGTCAGCCCTCGTCGGCCCGCCTCTGGCTCTCGTTCGGGTTCGGGTTCTGGTTCTGGGACCGCTCACGCAGCTCGCGGCGGCGCATGGGCATCGCGTCGATCAAGGCGAACAACGCGTCGGCGGAGACCGGCTCCGTCCGGGTCAGCTTTACGCCCGAGTCCTTGCCGATGAGAACGGCGCTGAAGCCGCCCATCGGGGCGTCGTAACGCTGGCGGAGGCGATCGGCGGAGATCTCGGAAGGGGCGCCGTCGATTTCGACGCGGTCGCCTGAGACGATGATCACCGGGACCGCACGGTCGCGGAGCCCGTCTCGGTGGGGCGCAAGGATCTCCCGCTGCCGGAGCAGCGCGGGCGCGTCGGCGGCGTCGGCGAACAACAGCAGCGGACGGTGGGACCAGACGTATTCGGAAAGCGGCCCGGCCGCCGCCGGGAGCGGCGCCGCGCTGAACGCGGCGATCGAGAGCAGCGCAGCGATTCGGTAGTGCATGGGGGCGAGGCCTCCTACGGTTTGTTCACCTCGTTCGGATACCTATTTTCACAGTGGACGGCGGCCAGCCGTCGGGCCGCGGAACCGGGCGCGAAACGTCTGGACGCGACCGCCGACGTTTGGTAGCTCACGCGCCTGCTGACGATCCGGCGTAGCTCAGTGGTAGAGCATCCGACTGTTAATCGGACGGCCGTAGGTTCGAATCCTACCGCCGGAGCCAGCAGCATCACTTAAGTCATTGATTTATAATTATATTTTCGAAAGGGCAGGCTTTTGGACCCTGTTTTGGTCCCAGTCGCCGCTGGCGGGGCCGCACCTGTTGTTTCAGCCCGTTCATCCAAATTCGCCGCCGTTTAGCGGCGGTCGAAGAGGGCCTAGCGCCTCTTACGACGTCTTTTTCTCAGGCGATCGTTCTCGAATGGCTACAATCGTCTTGAGCCTCGGGAGGTATCTTGGTAGAGGAAAATATGGAGAGAGAGCTGATAACCGGCATCACCATATCTTGGTGAAATCGTCGGCCAGCGACGACTGGTTGCCGCAGATGGGATGATGGCGGTCTGAGGAACTCGCTTTGGGAGGGGAACTATCTCGTTCGGGAGCTTGAGACTTGCCGTTCAGCTCAGTAGCCGAGGTCGCAAAGCGCCTCGACCCCGCGACTTTGAGCGCGTTGGCTTCTCACTTTGGTTCGGATCTTTTCGAGCGCGTCGCCGCTGCTGGGCGCACGGACGAAGCGTTGTTCTCTCTGTCGGCCGCGCTCATCAACTGCGACGCGCCGCCTTCTCGGCTCTTACGGTACTGCCTTGGCGGGTTCCTGCAATTTGACATGCCCGGCGTGCGGAAGATCATGGGCAGCCTTCCCGATATGCCGGCTTCGGCCTTGGAGGTCTATGACAACGCCCCGTCTTCGATTGAGGCGGCGGCCCGATTGTTCCTCCAACATCCAAAAGAATTTGAGCGCGTGATGCTGATTCAGCAATCGGAGACCCGTCTCCGTGTGCGCGACGCCAGTAGTTTCTCTCTGTCGTCCCCCCTGTCATCCTTAGCGGAACCTTCCGCGGATGAAAGTGACGAGTTCAAGCGCGCTGTGCTTCTGGCGTTTTCAAGCATTCGACCAAACTGTCGGTTTCAGTACTATTTTTTTAAACGACGTGTTGCTGACTCGAAGATGGGCGCAACGCGACCTCTGACGCATGTCTTGCTCTGTGTCGAAGATCGTGAGCGATCGGAGCTTTGCTTTGTTGAGGATGACCGGCTGGAATTTCTGTCCCGCTGCAGAGCCATAACTGCCAATATTGTCTTTGACCATGAGAGGCGGCGAGTTGACGTAGAGGCGAGTATTGGCCAAAGTGGCAGGCGCAAAATCCTTGCGGCTTTTCTTTTGCATTGCGCCAAGGAGCCTGTCGATTGCGCTCAGCTCCATGAGTTCGAAATTAGAATTGGTGCGCTTCGCTCCGAGAAACAACTATCGATACCCCACAACTCCGACATACGCAGAGTTCTTGTTAGTCGGTTCAGCGTCGACGACCATGTTGGCGTCCTCCACGAATACACTCACTTTGGCGAGCTTGTGATCGCCGACGCCGCGCGGATGCGCTGCGCTCTCGATGAGTGTGACGATCTGGGCCGGCGTGCGCATGCGGCATTCCACGATCCAGAACTCCGCCTGCGACGCGTCGACCTGCTGGTCGAAGTCGGCCAATCCGCCAACGGTGTTGCGGCTTGGCGGGGCGCCGACGCCGTGTTTCCGCTACGGGTCGGTCCATCGCGGGTTCGGCTCAAGCTCAGTTCGAAGAGTGCGCCTGGGCTCAGCGACCTGGAACAGGATCTCGCGGACCAGATCCGCGCGCTCTTCCTTGAGTGGCGGGTGTTCGTCGATCCGAAGGTTGAGCAGCCGAAAATGGACCTAAGATGGATTTCGTCCCCGTTCTCGCGAAACTACTCGCCACCCCAGCGCGACGCTTCACCCGATGCGCTATCGAGAGCGCGGCGCGCGACGCCGACCAGAGCGGAGCCGACGTCTCGGCGGCGACCCGCGCCGGCGGTTCTGCCGAAGAAACGCGATCCAGCCGCCTGATTTCCGCAGGCCTCTTCACCGAAGATGGCGCGTTCGAAACCCTTCCCTGCTGGATTTGTGACGACATCCACGATGCTCGGGTAATCTCGATTGGGAGTGAGGATCATCTGTACTGTACGCGTCTCGGTGCTCTCGAGCGCGTCGGACTTCGGGCGCAAGCATGGCGGCTCAATCTGCGTGGAGTAGCTGAACTCCTGCGCTCAGCGTTCGAGTGTCGACGCGAACGGCCAAGAGCCCTCGGTGACGATAGCGCCTGCTGGATGATTGGCGGCCGAGACTGGGGCGCGTCGTCGTTTATGCTGATCGCCTTGGCCCCATCGCTTCGATCGCCGGAAGATGCGTGGCGGGTCAATCAGTTGATCGGCTCGCTGCCCCGCTGCGATCTCGGCCTTCTTCTCTCCGCCACAACGATCGGCGTGCAGTGGCCGCGAGCCAGTCAGTGGCGGCCTGTAATGCTCACCGACGCGGTCGTGTACTCGCCTGACGAAACCTTATCCGTCGATTGGCGTCAGCTCGAGCTGGTTTTTGGCGATCGTTTTCAGCTGAGAGGGGGGCGTCCTCTTAGCTTCGATGTCGAGAAGATCCGTCAAGCCTGGATTGAGGCCTGCAGTGCCGTCGAGCGTGACGCGAAGCCGCGAGAGGTCTTGACGGAATATCGGCGGCTTTACCCCGACGGGCCTTCTCCATCGATCGAGACCATCCGTAAGCGGGTGCGGGAGTTTCGAGAGGATGACGCAGCCGCTTGAGGCGAAGCGATGCGCAGAATCTCGGGGCTTTGGCCCGTGCGCGCCTCGGCGCCGCCAGGTGGTAATAACTGGTAAAAACCTCCAAACTGTTTCTTGCGTTGGTGTTCCTTCAATGTTCGAGGTGCCCCCATGGTGTGCATGGGGTCCACTGTTCCGAACATGAGGCAACAAATGCTCACACTCGATCCATCGCAGCCGCCGCAATTTGGGCGGCTTGCGGTTTCCGCTTCCGAGGCGGCTCAGCTCGTCGGTCTCGGTCGAACCACGATCTATCGCGCCTTGAATGCGGGCGCTCTGCGCAGCGTCAAGGTCGGCGGTCGCCGACTGATCCGCATCGATGCGCTCGACGCTTGGTTGCGGGCCCACGAGGGGGCCTTGCAAACGCCGATCGTCGGGCCCGACGACCAGGATGAGGCGCCACCTACGCCAAAGCCCGTCGCGCGACGGCCGAAAACGACGCGGCTGCTTTCCCGACTGCGTCAGGAGCGCCAGTCATGAGCGCGCGCTCGCATTTAAAGCTTGACGGTTGGTCGGCGGCGAC
>JBCBRF010000140.1:0-10112 GCA_039819865.1 Pseudomonadota bacterium
GCCGCCGCCTGGCGCCGGCTGTCGGCGCGGCGCGAGGGCGCGACCGTGATCGAATACTGCCTGATCGCCGCCCTGCTCGGAATCGCCGTGTTCATCGGCGGCGGCTTTCTGGCGGACGCCTCGGTCGGCGCCTGGGAGGACACGATCCTGCCCGCGGTCGAAGACGCGATGACCGCCGAAGGCGAGTGAGCGTCTGAGCCCGTGCGCGCTGAACGGCGCCGCGCAAGCGAGGTCTAGATTTCACCGGCCCGATCATCGAGAACCACAGAGCGGAGACAACGCGGCGAACGCGCCGCTTTCCTCACCCTGCGCCCTGAGGGATCGGATGTACGAGCAGTTCTACAACCTCGCCGGATCGCCGTTCCGGCTGACGCCCGATCACAAGTTCTATTTCTATTCCGACGGGCACCGCAAAGCGATGTCCTACCTGAAGTACGGTCTGTACCAGGGCGAGGGCTTCATCGTGATCTCGGGCGAGGTCGGGCTCGGCAAGTCCACCCTCGTCGCGCAGCTCCTGCAGGAGCTGAACCCGGCCGAGGTCCGTGCGATTCAGATCGGCACCACGCAGGTCGACGGCGAGGACGCCATCCGCCTGATCTGCCAGACCATCGGGCTGCCAAGCGAGCGGCGCAGCAAGGCCGAGCTGCTCCACGAGTTCGAGAAGTTCCTGGCGGAGGAGCACCGCAACCGTCGGCGCGTGCTGTTGATCGTCGACGAAGCGCAGAATCTGCCGCTCCCGACGCTCGAAGAGCTCAGGATGCTGTCGAACTTCCAGCTCGACGGCCAGCCGCTGATGCAAGGCTTCTTGCTCGGCCAACCGCCGTTCCTGGACACCCTGACGCGGCCGGATCTCGCGCAGCTTCAGCAGCGGGTCATCGCCTCCTACCAGCTGCAGCCGATGTCGGAGGCCGAGACCGAGGAGTATGTGCGCCACCGGCTCGAAACCGCGGGCTGGGACGGGCGGGATCCGCTGTTCACCGCGGGGGCGTACTCGGCGATCCACCGGGAGACCCAGGGCGTGCCGCGCCGGATCAACGCGCTCTGCAACCGGATCCTGCTCTACGGCGCGCTCGAGCAGCTGCATGAGGTCGATGTGCGGGTGGTCGACGCGGTGATCGAGGATCTTCTCGGCGAAGCGGTCAGCCCGCTCGACCGGCGCGGGCGCGGCGGGACGGCGCAACCGCCGGCTGAGGGCGCCGACGGGGCCGGGGCCGCCGGGGCGCCGCAACCGAGCGCGCCGCTGCAGTCGCGGCTCGACAAGCTCGAGGAGACGCTGAACGAGCACGACGTCGCGCTCCGCGAGCTGATCGACGTCGCGATCAGCCAGTTCGATCGGCTGGGCGAAGCGCAGGCGGCGACGTCTTCCGAGCCGGTGCGGGCCGTCGAGCCGGACGATGCGCGCCGGGAGGCGCGAGAGGACGGGTCCGAGGACGACGATCGGCCGACCCCGGCGCCTTGGGCGGCGCGGCCCGGCGGCGGCACCGGACGCGAGGCGGCTGCGCCAGGGCGTTTCAGACCCTCGCCGGAGGCGCGCGCGCCGCAGCGCGGCGCGGCCCAGCGCCGCCCGAACGGCTCGGCGGGGCCGCAGGACGACGGCTTCCAGGACGCCGACGAGCCGGCCACCGCGCCTCGACGACCCGTTCAGCCGCCGCCGACCGGCGCCGAGGCGGCGCCGCGCGAGCGCCGCGGCTGGCGCGCCGCGATCGCGGGCTCGCCACGGGTCGCGAGCCCGGCCGCCCACGCCCACGAAACCCCAGCCGACGAGGCTCTCGAGCCCGGCGATCCGGTCGGCGGCGTCGATCCCTGGGGCGACGATCCCTGGGAGGCGGAGGCGCGCGCCCGGGGCGAGGTAAGCCCGGACGAGCCCTTCGAGCCGGAGGAGGCCCCGACGCCGCGTTCGGGCCGAAGCGCCGCCCCGCCCCGCGGTTTGTTCGGCGGCGTCGGCCGCGGCGTGCGCGCCCCCGGCGCGCGGCCGGCGGCCGATCCGGAGATCGATCCTTGGGCGGCGAACGAGAAGGGGCCGCGCGCAGCGGGCGCGCGCCGAGAGCCCGACTGGTCGCCGTTCGACGACGCGCCCGAAGACGCGCCCCGCGGGGCGGGCCGCTCCCGACGCTCCCGCCGCTGACGGCTCGCGTTTCCGCGAGCGGCCTTGAAATCCGCATGATCCGGCGCTTGATCCCCTAGGGACCGGGTGCGCGGAGCGCCGAAAGCCGCGTCAGCTTGAGGAGCAGATATGTTGCGGCAGTCATCGAGATGGGCGCAGAGAACCGCGCCGCGTCGGGCGTTCGGCGCGGTTGCGCTGGCCGCCGTCTGCACAGCCATTCTGTTCGCGGCGCCGGCGCGCGCGCAGGGCCTGATCCGGGACAGCGAGATCGAGCAGACCCTCCGCCTGCTCAGCCGTCCCGTGTTCGACGCCGCGAACATCGATCCGAGCAGCGTCCGGATCTTCATCATCAACGACCAGCGCCTCAACGCCTTCGTCAATGGCGGGCGCAACATGTTCTTCTACGCCGGGATCCTGCAGGAGCTGGAGACGCCGGAGCAGCTGATAGGCGTGATGGCGCATGAAACCGGCCACATCACGGGCGGACATGTGGTGCGCCGCCTGGCGGCGCTGCGGCAGGCGCGGGCGCAGTCGATCCTTGCGACGCTGCTCGGCGTCGCCGCGGGGGTCGCCGGCGGAGGCGACGCCGCGGCCGGGGTCTCGCTCGGCGGCCAAAGCCTTGCGACCCGCAGCCTGCTCAGCTTCACACGCGGCCAGGAATCGAGCGCCGATCAGGCCGCCCTCACCTTTATGAACCGCGCCGGCGTCGACCCGATCGGCATGCTGCAGGTGCTGCAGAAGCTCGGCGAGGCCCAGGCGTTCCTCAGCAATGTCGATCCATATCTGCTCACCCACCCGCTCTCGGGCGCGCGCATCGACGCGCTGAGGCAAGGCGTGGCGTCGTCCCCCGCAAGAGGCCAGCGCGTCTCTCGGGAGCTGCGCTATTGGCACGGGCGGATGCGGGCCAAGCTCGACGGTTTCCTGGGCCGGCCGGGCTTGAGCTCGGGCGCGGACAGCTATGGATCGCCCGAGCTCGACCTTTATCGGCGGACCATCAACCTGCACCGGTTGCCGGATCCAGACAGCGCGGTCGCCTCCGCCGACCAGCTGATCGCGATGCGGCCGGAGGATCCGTTCTATTGGGAGCTGAAGGGGCAGATCCTGCTCGAAAGCGGTCGCGGCCGCCAGGCGGTCAAGCCCTATCGCCAAGCGGTCTCGCTTCGGCCGGGCGACGCGCTGATCCAGGCCGGGCTCGGCGCGGCCCTTCTCACGATCGAGACGCCCGAGACCGACAAGGAGGCGCTCAGCGTGCTCGAACGCGCGGCGCTCGAGGATCCGCTCGACGCGAAACTCCGCCGCTCGCTGGCGATCGCCTATGCGCGCGACGGGCAGGAGGGCATGGCCGCGGTGGCGACGGCGGAGCGGCTCGCGCTGACCGGCCAGCGCAAGGACGCGCGGCGACAGGCGAAGCGGGCCAAAGATCTTTTGCCGGTCGGCTCCAGCGGTTGGCTGCGCGCCGAGGACGTGCTGGTGGCGGTAGGCGACTCGGACGATTGAACCGGCGGCGCTGACGGAAATGTGAGCCGCCCTGGACGGCGTGGCGCCGGCGCGATTGACTCCGAGCGCTCAGGTCGCCGTGTTTGACTTGAGGCGCGTGACTTGCGGCGCGTGACTTGCGCCGCTTGACTTGCCGCGGGTCAGCCGCGATGGCGAATTGCAACCGACGCGCGCTCCGCGCCGCGGCGACGACAAAGAGGGCTGCGATGCCAATTTCCCCCGTTTCGAATGCGCTCAAATCCGCGCTCGCCGCAACGCTTCTCGGCGCCGCCCTGGCGAGCGGCGGCGGCGCCTCGGCGTTGGCCCAGACCGCGCCCGTCGCGAAGCCGTCGGCGCTTTCGCCCGAAATGAAAGCGGCGGTCGACGCCCAGATCCGGGCTTATCTGCTCGAGAACCCCGAGCTGATCGTCGAGGCGATGCAAGTGCTCGAGGAGCGGCGCCTGATTGCGCAGGCGGAAGCGCGCAGAGCGATCATGACCGACCTCGAAACGCGGAAGTTCGAGGAGGAGCTGACCTTTGTCAGCGGGGCTCCGGAGGGCGACGTCACGCTGATCGAGTTCGTCGATTACAACTGCCCCGCCTGCAAGGCGTTCAGCCCAGCGGTCCAGAGCTTTCTCAAGTCGGACCAGAACACGCGATACGTCGCGATCCTGCTGCCGTTCCAGGGCGCGGGCGCGGAGGTCGCGGCGCGGGCGGCGCTCGCCTCGAAGCGGATGATGCCGCCGGCCGAGCATGCGGCCTATCATCAGGCGTTGCTCGACTATCAGGGCCGGATGGACGAGTCGGTGGTGATGTCCCTCGCCGCGGAGGCCGGGCTCGACGTCAACGCGCTGCTCGAGGCGATGGGCTCGGACGCGGTCTCGCAGACGATTCAGGACAATCTCGCGCTCGCCCAGTCCATGCAGGTGAACGGCACGCCGACCTACGCGATCGGGGACGAGGTGTTCAATTTCCGCCGCGGCGAGGACCCGGCCGCGCGCCTGGCGCGGGCGGCGGCGGCGGCGCGGACGGACGGGGCCGCCAACTGAGGCGTGGCCGGCGTCGCATTTTCGAACGCTTTTCGGGCCGGCGCGCTTGGCGTCGGCCGCAACGGCCGATAAAGAGCGGGAGCTTCCTGCCCTTCGATGTCGCCGACGAGTTTAAAGCGTGAGCGCTGACACCCCTGCTTCGCCTCCTTCCGCCGATCACGGCGCCGCCGGTCTCACGAGCCGTCGCCCCTCCCTGTGGGTGCTGAACGGGCCGAACCTCAACATGCTCGGCGTCCGGGAGCCCGCCATCTACGGGCGCGAGACGCTCGCGGATATCGAGGCGGCGTGCCGGGCGCGCGCGGATCAGCTCGGCGCGGATCTGACCTTTCGCCAGACGAACCACGAAGGGACGCTGGTCGATTGGATCCATGAGACCCAAGAGCAAGCCGACGGCCTCGTGCTGAACGCCGCCGCCTACACCCACACCTCGATCGCGCTCCGCGACGCGCTCAAGGCCGCCGGGACGCCGACGATCGAGGTGCATTTGTCCAACGTGCATGCGCGCGAAGCGTTTCGCCATGTATCGCTGATCGCGCCGGTCGCGGTCGGCGTGATCGCCGGGCTCGGCGGCCTCGGCTATCTGGCGGCGCTCGACGCGCTGGCGCAGCGAATTCGCCCCCAAGCGGCCTGACCGAGGCGCAGGCCGCGCGGGCGCTGAAAGCCGCGTTGGTTTCGTCTTCGGTCTGGTCCGCACCCGACCTTGTTTGCCCCGGGCGACGCCCGACAGGAGCCCCAAGATGAGCGACAGCACGGCCAAACCAGCCAGCAAGCGCGCCGGACGCGCATCGGAGGAGGCGGCGTTGCGCGCCAGGACGGAGGCCGACATCGCGTTCATCGAGGCGCTGTCGCGGGTGTTGCGGGAGAACGATCTGGCGGAGATCGAAGTGTCGCGCGAGTTCGCCGACCATCAGCTCGATGTCCGCCTCTCCCGCGTCAGCAGCATCGCGCCCGCGCCCCTGGCGGCTCCGGCGGTCCTGTCGGCCCCGGCGCCGATGCTGAGCGCGCCCGCGATGGACGGACCGGGCGAGAAGTCCGGCGGCGCAGAGCCCTCGGGGGACGCCGTCACGGCGCCGATGGTCGGAACCGTCTATCTCTCGCCCGAGCCCGACGCCGACGCTTATGTCTCGGTCGGCGACCGCGTCGAGGAGGGGCAGACGCTGTTGATCATCGAGGCGATGAAGACCATGAACCACATTCCAAGCCCAAGAGCGGGCGTGGTGCGGGAGATCCTGGTCGCGAACGCGCAGCCCGTCGAGTACGGCGCGCCGCTCCTCGTCGTCTCCTGACGGCCGGCCGCGATGTTCGACAAAATCCTGATCGCGAACCGGGGCGAGATCGCCCTGCGGATTCACCGCGCCTGCAAGGAGATGGGCGTGCGGACCGTGGCGGTGCATTCGACGGCGGACGCCGACGCGATGCATGTGCGGCTGGCGGATGAGAGCGTCTGCATCGGGCCGCATCCCTCGACCCAGAGCTATCTGAACGTGCCGGCGATCCTCACCGCCTGCGAGCTGACCGGGGCGGAGGCGGTGCATCCGGGCTATGGCTTTTTGTCGGAGAACGCGAACTTCGCCCAAATCGTCGCCGAGCACGGGCTGACCTTCATCGGGCCGACGGCGGATCATATCCGGCTGATGGGCGACAAGATCGCCGCGAAGGAGACCATGCGGAAGCTCGGCGTGCCCTGCGTGCCGGGCTCGGACGGCGAGATCTCCGACACCGCCGAGGCGCTGAAGATCGCGGAGCGGATCGGCTATCCAGTCCTGGTGAAGGCGGCCTCCGGGGGCGGCGGGCGCGGCATGAAGGTGGCCGCCGACAAGGATGGGCTCGCCAACGCGATCTCGACCGCGCGGGCGGAGGCGCAAGCGGCGTTCGGCGACGGCGCGGTCTATCTCGAAAAGTACCTCTCGCTGCCGCGGCACATCGAGATCCAAGTGGTGGCCGACAAGTTCGGCGACGTCGTGCATGTCGGCGAGCGAGACTGCTCGCTGCAACGGCGTCACCAAAAGGTGCTCGAGGAAGCCCCCTCCCCCGCGCTCAACGCCGCTCAGCGCGCCGAGATCGGCGAGATCGTCGTGCAGGCGGTCCGCGAGATGGGCTATCTCGGGGTCGGCACGATCGAGTTTCTGTACGAGAACGGCCAGTTCTATTTCATCGAGATGAACACCCGCCTGCAGGTCGAGCATCCGGTGACCGAGGAGCTTTACGGGATCGACCTCGTGCGGGAGCAGATTCGGATCGCCCATGGCGAACGACTGTCCTTCTCGCAGGAAGACCTGGTTCCGAACGGCCATGTGATCGAGTGCCGGATCAACGCGGAGAACCCCCGGACCTTCGCGCCGAGCCCCGGACAAGTGCGGAGCTTCCATGCGCCGGGCGGGCTTGGCGTGCGAATGGACAGCGCGCTCTATGCGGGCTACCGAATCCCGCCGCACTATGACAGCCTGATCGGCAAGCTGATCGTGTCGGGCCGCAATCGCAACGAGTGCCTGATGCGGCTCCGCCGGTCGTTGTCGGAAATGGTGGTGGACGGGGTCGAGAGCACGACGCCGCTGTTCATCGAGCTGCTCGGCGATCCGGATTTCGTGAACGGCGACTACAACATCCACTGGCTGGAGCGCTGGCTCGCCGCCCAGTCCAAGGGGTGATCGCAGGGGGGGCAAGGGGGGCCAGGAGGTCGCCCAGGGATCCCCCCGCCTCGGAGGCCGCCATGGCGCTTGAACTGAGCCCGGAGGAGCGCGATCTGGCCGCGGGCCGGCGCGGCGAAGGCGTCGCGACGGCGGCTCGAATCGTGGCGGAGGCGGCGCGGCTGCTCGGGGCGGAACGGCTGGTCCCGATCGTGTCCGCGCATATCGACGGCTGCCTTTATCACGGTCCGGCCGGCCTTCGGTTCGCGGAGACGCTGGTCGAGCGGGGCGCGCGGGTGTCGGTGCCGACCACGCTCAATGTCGGCGCGCTCAATCTCGGCCGCCCCGATCAAGCCAGGCTGAGCGCGGCGGCGCGGGCGGAGGCGTTTCGGCAGACCCGCGCCTATGAGGCGCTCGGCTGCCGGGCGACCTGGACCTGCTCGCCCTATCAGGCGGGGCATCGGCCCGCCAAAGGCGCTCAGGTGGCCTGGGGCGAATCGAATGCGGTCGCTTTTTGCAACTCCGTGCTCGGCGCGCGCACCAACCGCTACGGCGATTTGCTCGACATCGCCTGCGCGATCGCCGGGCGCGCGCCCGAGACCGGGCTTCATAAGACCGAGAACCGGCGGGCGCGGGCGCTGTTCGACCTCTCAGGCGTTTCCGATCGGTTGAAGTCGGAGGACGCGTTCTGGCCGGTCCTCGGCGCTCTGCTCGGCGCGCGCGCCGGCGAGCGCCCCGCCGCCATCGCCGGCGTCGCGGCGGCGGCCACCGAGGATCGGCTCAAAGCGCTCGGGGCCGCGGCCGCGTCCTTCGGGTCGGTGGCGCTGTTCCATGTGGTGGGCGCAACGCCCGAAGCGGCAAGCCTGGAGGAGGCCTGCGGCGGCGCGCCGGAGGATCTGCTCGAGGAGCGGATCGTGGTCGACGCCGCGATGCTGCGGGCGGCGCGCGACCAGCTCTCGACCACGGCCGAGGACCGGGTCTCCGCCGTCGCGATCGGATCGCCGCACCTGTCGCTCGCGGAGGCGGAGGCGCTGATCGAGGCGCTCGACGGCCGGCGCGTCGCCCTCCCCTTCTACGCCAACACCGGCCGCCATGTGGTCGCCGCGCTCGAGGCGCGCGGCCGGCTGGCGGCGCTCGGAGCGGCGGGCGTCACGCTGGTGGTCGACACCTGCATCGTGGTGACGCCGATCCTGCCGCCGGGCGACGGCGCGCTGCTGACGAACTCCGGCAAGTTCGCCCATTACGCGCCCGGCAACACCGGCCACGCAGCGCTCTACGGCTCGCTCCGCGACTGCGTGGAGACGGCGGTCGCCGGACGGCTGGTCCGCGACGAGGGGCTGTGGGCGTGAGCGCGGGTCGGATCTCCGCGACGAGCCTCGTCCACGGAGAGGGCGAAGGCCTTCTCTTGCGCCTAGACGCGCCGATCAGCTTCTGGGGCGGGGTCGATCCAGCGACGGGCCGGATCCAGAGCCCGCGCCACCCGCAATATGGCGAGACGATCGGCGGGCGGGTCCTCGCCATCCCGAGGCTGATCGGGTCGTCTTCCTCCTCCGCCGTGCTGCTCGAGTTGATCGCGGCGGGGCGCGGTCCGGCGGCGCTGATCCTGGGCGGCGTCGACGCGATCCTGCTGATCGCGCCGGTCGTCGGTCGGGAGTTGGGCCTCGCCGCGCCGCCCGCGGTCGACCTCGCTCCGGAGGCGATCGCGCGGCTGCCCGAGGCGCGGCTCCGAGTGGTGGCGCAGCGCGAGGGGGCGGCGGAGATTCGCGTGCTGGGCGAGCGCTGAGCCGCTTTCCCGCTTGCCAGCGGCGCGGCGGCGGATAGCGTCTTCGCCCATGAGCAACCGCCGCATCGAGTTGTCGCCCACGCTCCTGCTGAACGCCTATGCGGCGGGCGTGTTTCCCATGGCCGACAGCGCGGACGATCCGGACATCTACTGGGTTGACCCGGCCTTTCGCGGCGTCTTGCCGTTCGAGGCGTTCCACGTCCCGAAGAGCCTTGTGAAGACGATCCGGCGCGGGGCCTTCGAGGTCACCGTGAACCGCGCCTTCGAAGCGGTGCTCGAAGGTTGCGCAGACCGCTCGGAGACCTGGATCAACGATAAGATCCGGGAACTCTACGGCGCGCTCCACGAATACGGCTACTGCCACAGCATCGAGGTCTGGTACGACGGCGCGCTGGCGGGCGGGCTATACGGGGTCACGCTCGGCGCCGCCTATTTCGGCGAGAGCATGTTCAGCCGGGAGCCCGACGCCTCAAAGATCGCGCTGGTCTATCTGGTGGCGCGGCTCCGCCAGGGCGGGTTCACGCTGCTCGACACCCAGTTCGTGACGGATCATCTGCGCCGGTTCGGGGCGACCGAGATCCCGCGGAGCGCGTATCAACGCCAACTCGCCCAGGCGATCGACCGGGACGCGGAGTTTCTGGCGCTCGACCCGGAACTGCCGCCTCAGGAGGTCTTACAGCTCAGCACCCAGACGTCGTAGCGCGGGTGGTCCATCGCGGAGAGCGCGGGGGAGGAGGCGAACATCCAACCCGAGAACGACATCGCGTCGGGCTCCGGCTTGGTGTCGAAGATCTGCAGGAAGACGCTCGACTCCGGGGCGCGGGCGGCGGGGCGCGAGAAGCAGGCCTTCACCTCGATGCGCAGGCGATCGAAGGCGACGTCGCCGCCGACCGGCGCTTCGAAGGTCGCCACGTCGCCGGTCAACTTGTCGAGGCCGCGAAGCTCGACGCGGGAGCCTGCGACGGAGGCGAGCGCCGCCTCGTCCTCGAACGGGTCGGCGAGACGGCCGCCCTGGGACGATTCGGTCGCGCCGCCGACGGAGAAGCCGCCGGGGCCGGTCACCGAGCCGCCGG
>JBCBRF010000141.1:0-10048 GCA_039819865.1 Pseudomonadota bacterium
GACTGTCGGCCAGGCGCGTTATGTCGGCTACGTCCAGCCGATCGTCGAGATGATCCATGCGGACAAGACGCTCGAGGACAAGGCTTTCGTCGTCGTCCCTAAGGACAATCTGGTCGACCGGCCCTTTCCGATGCTCGCCAAGACGCGCCTGGCCGACAGTCGCGGCGTCACCGTGCTGCTCCAGCTGAAGAAGATGCGCCATTGGGGCGAAGGCTTCGAAGAAGCGCTCGGCGATATGCCCTTCGACGATAAAGAGACGCGGCTGGTGTTCCGCGGCGCGACCACCGGGAAATGGCCGAAGCCGGACGTCCGGCACCCGGTGACGGGCGTGCGCTACCGCTTCGCCAAGCAGCTGCCGACGCTGGTCGAGGACAAGCGGATCGACGCGGGTTTCACGCTGTTCGAGCCCCATGTCGCCAAGCAGGACCGCGACGAATTGGCGGCCTGCGGCGCGGTTTGCGATCGGATCTCGGTCGCCGAGCAACTGCAGTGCAAGTATCTGCTGTCTCTAGAGGGTCATGACGTCGCCTCGGGCCTCAAATGGATGCTGGCCTCGAACTCCGTCGTGCTCACGACGCGGCCGCGCTATGTGAGCTGGCTGATGGAGGACACTCTCGTCCCCTATAAGCACTATGTGCCGATCAAGGACGATTTGTCGGACATCTCTCAGCAACTCGACTGGTGCGAGGCCAATCCGGACCGGTGCCGAGAGATCGCGGCGGCCAGCACGGAGTACATGCAGCGCTTCCTCGATCCGGAATTCGAGCAGGACATCTCCTGCGCCGTGCTCCGGACCTACGGCCAGCGGGTGAAGCTGGTTGCGAAGGAAGAGGTTTATCCGGGCTTCGAGGCGGCGAATCTCAGCCTCGAGTGATCGCGCGGGTTCTGGCCTTCGGGCTAGGGGCGAGACCTGGGAGAGATGGCTGGGAGAAACGCCTGGGCGTGGCGGCGCGGCATGGCTCAGGGCCGCGTGTGGCGCTCTCGGCGCGTTCGTCGGTTCGTATGCCGTGCGTGGCGTCCACTAGCGTCCTTCGCTGACCGGAGCCCGTCCCGTGCGCGCGCGAGCGCGCCACGCCGCCGACCGGCCTCGGGCGCGGTCCTCGCGGGTCGCCTTTTATTTGACGCCGCAATGCGCCATATCCTCCGGCTCAACGAACAGAGCTGCGAGGCCACCGATGGAGATCCGCGAAGCCCTCACCTTTGACGACGTGCTGCTGGTGCCCGGCGCCTCCGAGGTGATGCCCGGCCAGGTCGTCACGCGGACCCGTCTGACCAAAGCGATCGAGCTGAACATCCCGCTGATGTCTTCGGCGATGGATACGGTCACCGAACAGCAGATGGCGATCGCCATGGCGCAGGCGGGCGGGATCGGCGTCATCCACCGCAACCTCTCCGTCAAAGAGCAGGCGCGCCAGGTGCGTCGGGTGAAACGGTTCGAAAGCGGGATCGTCTACAACCCCGTGACGCTTACCCCGGATCAGACGCTCGCGGACGCGTTTAAGCTTCAGGAGAAGCACAAGATCACGGGCTTCCCGGTGGTCGACGCGCAAGGGCGGTTGCAGGGCATTCTCACCAATCGCGACATGCGCTTCGCGGAGGATCAGGCGATCCCGGTCTCCGAGCTGATGACGTCGCAGAACCTAGCGACGGTGACGGAGCCGGTCGATCTGGTCGAGGCGAAGCGGATCCTGCAGCAGCGCCGCATCGAGAAGCTGTTGGTCGTCGACGTCGAGGGCCGCTGCACCGGGCTCTTGACGGTCAAAGACCTCCAGAAGGCGGTGTTGAACCCGCAGGCCTGCAAAGACGAACTCGGCCGCCTGCGCGTGGCGGCTGCCACGACCGTCGGGGACGACGGCTTCGCGCGCTCCGAGGCGCTGATCGACGCGGGCGTCGATTTGATCGTGATCGACACGGCGCACGGCCATTCGAAGGCGGTCGCCGACGCGGTCGAGCGGGTCAAGCGGGCCTCGAACGACGTCCAGGTCGTCGCCGGGAATGTGGCGACGGGCGAAGCGACCAAAGCGCTGATCGGCGCCGGCGCGGATGCGGTGAAGGTCGGGATCGGGCCGGGCTCGATCTGCACGACGCGGATCGTGGCGGGCGTCGGCATGCCGCAGCTCACCGCGGTGATGGAATGCGCCGAGGCCGCCGCGGCCTCCGGCTCCCCGGTGATCGCGGATGGCGGCATCAAGTTCTCGGGCGATCTGGCGAAGGCGATCGCCGCGGGCGCGGACTGCGCCATGATCGGCTCGATGCTGGCGGGCGCCGACGAGGCGCCGGGCGAGGTGATCCTCTATCAGGGTCGGAGCTTCAAAGCTTATCGCGGCATGGGCTCGCTCGGGGCGATGGCCCGCGGCTCCGCCGACCGGTACTTCCAGAAAGAGGTCAAGGACACCATGAAGATGGTGCCTGAGGGGATCGAGGGGCAGGTGCCCTACAAGGGCGCGGTCGGCCCGATCCTGCATCAGCTTGTGGGCGGCCTCCGCGCCGCGATGGGTTACACCGGCTGCCGCGACATCGCGGAGATGCGCCGGAATTGCCGCTTCGTGAAGATCACCAACGCAGGCCTGCGCGAGAGCCACGTGCATGACGTGACCATCACCCGCGAAGCCCCCAATTATCGGCAAGGGTCCTGATCCGCCCGGAGGGCCGGCGAGCCCCCCGGCGAGAGCGCGGGGGCGTCGCCCTCACGCCACCTTGGTCGTGACGGCGATGTTGCCGTTCGTCGCGTGGGAGTAAGGGCAGATCTTGTGGCCTGCGTCCGCCACCTTCTGCACCTCGGCCGCGTCGACGCCCGGGAAATGCACCTCGAGCGCGACTGTAAGTCCGAACCCCATATCGCTTCGCGGCCCGATCCCGACGGAGGCCTTCACAGTCGCGTCGTCCGGAACCTTGGCGAGGCTCGCATCCTGGGTGGTCGCGAACTTCATCGCGCCGAGATAGCAGGCCGCGTAGCCGGCGGCGAACATCTGCTCCGGGTTGTGCCCGTCGCCCGACCCGCCGAGGGCCTGCGGCGGGGCGAGCTTCAAATCGATCGCGCCGTCCTCCGTCTTGACGTGGCCCTCGCGTCCGCCGGTCGCGGTGGCGGAGATGGTGTATTTGACGTCGATCGACATGGTTTCCCTCCCGGTCTCATGAGATGATGCGCGCATCGCGCCGCCGCGAGAGATGGGCCTCCGCCTGCGGGTTTCGAGGGCGCGACGCGGCGATGGCCGTTCCCCTACACGATGAGAGCGCCGATGAAATCGATCTACCTCGCCGGTCCGGACGTGTTCGCCCGCGACGCCCGCGCCCTCGCCGAGAACAAGAAGCGGATCTGCGTCGCGCATGGCTTCGAGGGCTTGTTTCCGCTCGACAACGAGATCGACGCCGGTCTCGACCAGGCGAGCCGGCGCCGCGCGATCTTCGCCGCCAACATCGAGATGATCCGCCGCTCCGATCTGGTCCTCGCCAACGTGACGCCGTTCAAGGGGCTCGAATGCGACGCGGGGACGGCGTTCGAGGTGGGCTTCGCCTACGCGCTCGGGATCCGGACCTATCTGTATTCGGGGTTCGACCAGTCGATCCAGCGCCGGCACGAACGGTTGCAGCACGCGCTCGAAGCGGTGGAGGCGGTCGCGCCGTTCTTCGACTTCGCGCGGTTCGAGGCCGAGGATCTCGGCGCCGGCGTCAATCTGATGCTGCTCGAGGCGGCGGAGGAGACCGGGGGCGTGTTCGTCGCCTCGCATGCGGAGGCGGCGGACGATCTGGAGGTGTTTCGGATGGCCGTCGCCCGGCTCGCGCGGGATCTGGGTTGAGGCGCGGGAGAGCCGCGCGATGACCCCGGCCGCCCGACTGTCCGCCGCGATGGCGCTGCTCGACGCTTTCGCCGCGCCGGACGAGACGCCGATGATGGACGGGCTCTTGGCGCGGTGGGCGCGGGCCAATCGTTACGCGGGCTCAAAGGACCGCGCCGCGATCGCGGACCTTGTCTATCAGGCGCTGAGGCGCTGGCGCGCGGGCGAGCGTTTGGGTTCGACGGGGCGGGCGCGCCTGCTCGGCGCGCTGCGGGCGGACGGCGCGTCGGTCGAGGCGCTGTCCGCGCTCTGCGACGGTTCGCGCTACGGACCTCAGCCGCTCAGGTCGGACGAGGCGGCGGGCCTCGCCTCTTGGCGCGCGGAGGATGCGCCGATCGAGTGGCCGGAATGGCTTTGGCCCGAACTCTCGCGCTCTGTCGCGGACCCTGCGGCCGAAGCGGCCGCCCAAACGGTGCGCGCGCCGGCCGATCTGCGGGTCAACGCGTCAAAGGCGACCGTGCGGCGGGCGGCGGAACGGTTGGCGGAAGAGGGGATCGCGACCGAGCCCGCTCCGCTCAGCCCGTGGGCTCTCAGGCTGGCGGGGCCGGCGCGGGTCGAGCGCGGCTCGGTCTTCGCCGAAGGATGGGTGGAGATCCAGGATGCGGCCAGCCAGGCGGTCGCTCTGCTGGCTGGGGGGCTCGCGCCCGATCGCGAGGGCGTGGTGATCCTCGACGCCTGCGCGGGCGGCGGCGGCAAGAGTCTGGCGCTGGCGGCGGCGCGGCCTGACGCGCGGATCCTCGCCTATGACGTCGAGCCGCGGCGCATGGCGGATCTCGCGCCGCGCGCGGCCCGGGCGGGGGCGCGGATCGAGAGGCTCGACGCCGCCAGGCTCGAGCGCTGGGCGGGCCGGTGCGATTTGGCGCTGGTGGACGCGCCCTGCTCGGGCTCCGGAGCGTGGGCGCGCAATCCGGATGCGAAATGGCGGCTGACGCCCGACCGTTTCGCCGCGCTTCAGAGCGCTCAGCGATCGGCTCTGCGCCTCGGCGTCGAGGCGGTCGCGCCCGGTGGCGTCCTCGTCTACGCCACCTGTTCGCTGCTTCGGGCGGAGAACGAAGACGTCTGCGCCGAGGCGCTCCAGACGCTGCCGGGCGCGACGCCCATTGCGCTCGCGGAAGCTTGGGCGCGCGCGCGGCTCGCCGGGTCGCCGTCGATGGCGTGCGAGGCGCGGTTCTCGCCCGCGACGACGCAGACGGACGGGTTTTACGCGACCGCCCTTCGGCTCTAGCGCGCCAGCCCGAGGCGGCTCGACACGGAGCCCGCCAATCGCGGATCGGGGCCGAGGCGACGCCTCTGGCGCTATTGCGCGGCTTGGCGCGCGGCCAGCGCGTCGACCGAGTCCGGACCCGCCGGCCCACCGTCGCCGCCGCAGACCGCGCGGATCTTGTCCATCGCGGCGTCCACCGCGTTCGCGCCCGCCTCGATCGCCGCGGCGCCTTTATGGAAATCCATAATGTTCACGCCGGCGAGGTTCGGGTTGATGAGGATGTCGGGGGGATCGGCCGCCAGCCGGATCCGCGCGATGAAATTCTGCATCGTCGTGAGCGCGTCGCCCAGCACCTCGACATAACCCGGGCGCACGGGTCCCGCCGGCGCTCCGGCCATCCAGGCGAGCCAGGAGCTGTACGGCGTCAGATCCTGGCCGTGGGCGTTCACGACCGGGGGCGGGCTCGTCGTCACGTCGCCGCCCGTGTTGATCGCGATGATCACATCGGCGCCGAGCGAGCGGCAGAGCGTGACGGGCAGCGGATCGACCAGCGCGCCGTCGACCAGCCAGCGCCCGTCGATCTGCACCGGCGTCAGCAATCCCGGAAGCGCGATCGAGGCGCGCACCGCGTCGATCACGGAGCCCGAGGTGAACCAGACCTCGCGGCCCGAGCGATACTCGGTGGCGACGGCGCCGAAGCGGATGGCGCATTCGTCGATCGGCACGTCGCCAATGTTGGCGCGCATGAAATCCACGATCCAGCGGCCCTCGATCACGCCGCCGCCGGCGAGGCTGAGATCGAAGAAACGCAGCATGCGGGTCTGGGTCATGCCGCTCGCGAGACGCTTCAGCGCGGAGAGGCGTCCGGTCGCGTAGGAGGCCGCGACCAACGCGCCGCTCGACGCTCCGCACACGACGTCGATCGGCACGCCATGGGTCTCGAGCGCTTCGAGCGCCCCGATGTGGCTCCAACCGCGGGCGGCGCCTGCGCCCAGAACCACCCCGATGCGGGGTCTTTTCATGTCGGCTTCGCTTTCTGCGGCCCCAAGGCCGCGATCCGTCAGCTTAGAGATAGATTGCTTTCCGATCCGTTGCAGGGCGCCGCCAGCGCCTCGCCGCCCCGGACGATTAACCTTTCGTTTACACCTTAACGCTATCTAAATATTGTTACGCCAGATCGCCGAGTGTCAGGATATGGCGGTCTGGTCGCAGTCCGTTCGGGAGCCTCGATGTCCAGCGCCGCTTCCTCAAATCCGCGTCTTCACCGGCGCGCGCCCGGATGGGCGGCGCTCGCCGATCCGGACGCGCCGTCGCGCGCCGCCCCGCTCTGGCTGTCCATCGCCGGGCTCGGCGCCGGCGCGGCTTTCGCCCATCTCGCAAGCCTCGCGCCTGGCGTGGCGCCGCAACTCGCGCTCCTCGGCGGCGCTGCGGCGGCCGGGGGGCTCGGGTTCTACGGCGTTGCGGAGCGTATCGCATCGCGTCGGGGGGCGACGCGTCGAGAGGAGGATCCGTTTCATCTCGCCTATGAGGGCGCGCCCGAGCCGGTCGCACTGGTGGACGCCGCGGGTCGGGTGGTGGCGCTGAACGCCGCCGCGCGCGCAGGCGGGTCGGCGACGGGCGGTGCGCGCGGGCTGGCGCTCGCGGCCCTCGGCGAGGAGGGGGCGGAGGCGGAGCGGCGCGTCGACGCGCTTTTGTTCCGTCTTTTGAGGGCGGGCGGCGAGGATCGCGCGAGCCGCTCCGACGGCGCGGCGGCCGTGTTCTCGGCGTGGCGGTACGACGACGATCGCATGGTGCTTCGCTGGCGGGTCGAAACCGGCGTGGAGACCGCCGACCGGGCGCCGGTGGAGCGGCGCGGGGGGCGGCGCGCCAGCGATCGCGTCGAGCCGGGCGTCGCCGCAAGCGCCGACGCGCAGGATCGGCTCGACGCGATGTTTCGCGGGGTGGATCTCGTGTCGGGCCCGGCGCCGGGCCCCGTGGTCTCCGACGTCCCGGCCGGCGCGCTCTCGCGCTCCGAGGCCGTCGGCTGGCTCCGCTTCGATCTGGACGGCGGCGTGCTCGGGATCGACGAGACGCTGGCCGCTTGGCTGGGGACGCGCGTCGACGCCGGCGGGCCGCGCGCGCTCAGCGACGTGTTTCCTGACGCGCATCGCCGGCTGCTCGAAGCGGCGCGGGCGGGGCGCGGGGCGCGGCTCTTCCGCGTGCGGCTCGCGAGCGCCGATCCGACAGGCGACCAAATCGCCGCTCCGAACGCCGGCTCCGGGCTTGTCGCCGCCTTCGTCGCGCCCGAGAGCGCGTCGGCCGGCGTTGCGCTCGTCGCCGACCCCGGACCTGAAACGATCGGCAATCTCGCGACGCCGGGGCAGGGCCTCGGCCTCACGCTGTCCGCGGAGCGCCTCGCGGACGCCTTCGAAGCGCTGCGCGGCGCGCGCCTGTTCGAGGATTCGCCGATTGGCGTGGCCGCGCTGTCCGAGGACGGCCGGCTGCTTCGCGCGAACGGGGCCGCCGCGCATCTCCTGTCGGGAGACGCCGCGCCGGACGCCTTGATCGGCCGCCCGCTCTCCGGCTGGATCGCGCCGGAGGATCGCGCGGCCGCCGTCGAGCGGATCGCCTCGGCGGCTCAAGGCGAGGCGGTGGACGGCCCGTCCTTCGAGGCGCGGCTGATCGAGCCCGCGGGCGCGGGCGCCGAGCGTCCGGGCGAGCCGCGGACCGCGGAGGTCTATCTCTCTCGGCTTGAAACCGTCAAAGGACCGCTGCTGATCGCCTACCTGATCGACAGCACCGAGCGCCGCGCGCTCGAGGACCGGGTGCATCAGAGCCAGAAGATGCAGGCGGTCGGCCAGCTCGCGGGCGGGGTGGCGCACGACTTCAACAATCTGCTGACGGTGATCATCGGCGCGTCCGAGATGCTGCTGCAGCGCCACCAGGCCAATGATCCGGAGTTCGCGGATCTGTCGGTGATCCATCAGAACGCCTATCGCGCGGCCAATCTCGTGCGGCAGCTGCTGGCCTTCTCCCGCAAGCAGACGCTGCGCCTGCAGGTGGCGAACGTGACGGACCGGATGATGGATCTGTCGCTGATGCTGCACCGGCTGCTCGGTGAGCGGGTGCGGCTCCAGCAGCAGCTGGCGGAGGACGTCTGGCCGGTGCGGGTCGATATCGGGCAATTCGAGCAGGTGGTCACGAACCTCGTGGTCAACGCCCGCGACGCGATGAAGGACGGCCCGGGCGGCCGGATCACGATCCGCAGCCGTAACGAGAGCCTCTCCGCGGCGGGCGCCGCCGCCTACGGACCGATGCCGTCGGGCGACTATGTTCGCATCGAGGTCGCCGACGACGGCTGCGGCATCCCGCCGGAGGTGCAGTCGAAGATATTCGACCCGTTCTTCACCACCAAAGGCGTGGGCGAGGGCACCGGCCTCGGGCTCTCGACGGTCTGGGGGATCGTGAAGCAGAGCGGCGGCTTCATCTTCCTCGACAGCGCGGTCGGCGTCGGCACGACGTTCACGATCTTTTTGCCGCGCTTCGATCCGGATCAGCCGGAAGTCGCGCCCGCGGCGGAAGCGCCGGAGGCGTCGTCTGCGGCGGGTGCGGCGATCGCTCTCGAGGGTCTGCTGGCGCCCAGTCCGGCCGCGACCCCGCGAAGCGCGATACGGCCTCTCTCGGACCTGTCGCAAGGGGCGGCGCCTAATCGGATCGCTCCCGAGGGTCGGGGCGGCGCGGCCGCGCAGGGTGGGCCGTCGCCTAGTTCTCTCCGGCGAGAGCCGTCGTCTTCCGCCTCGCTTGCGGACGCGCCGGAGACGACCCCGCTTCGAACGCCGGTCGCGCCGCCGGGCGCTCCGCCCGCCATCCTTTTGGTCGAAGACGAGGACCCGGTTCGCGCGCTCACCGCCCGCGCGCTCCGCAACGCGGGTTTCGAGGTTTTCGAGGCGGAAAGCGGCGAGGACGCCCTCGAGCTCCTGAAGGATCCGGACCGTCGCGTCGATCTGATGGTGTCCGACGTGGTCATGCCGCGGATGGACGGCCCCACGCTGCTGCGGACGATCCAGCCGAGCCGCCCGGGACTGAAGACGCTGTTCATGTCGGGCTATGCGCGCGACGCCTTCCAGGAGGCGTTCGACGCGGATCCGCCGATGACGCTCGACTACGGCTTTCTCGAGAAGCCGTTCTCGCTGTCCGATCTGACCGCCGCGGTGCGGGAGCGGCTGGAGCGCTGAGGCGCTCGGCCGGAGCGCCGGAGAGTCGGCGAGACGACGGTCCGGGTGGCGTGGTCCTCGGGTTCAAAGGCGTTTTTCTCTCTTTATTCTTTAAATGTTCTTGACACGTCCTATTTGTTAACCGCATCTTGCAGCCCATAGTCGGGTTCAGAGGCGGCGCGCTTTAGGAGCGCGGCGAGGCGGCTGGGATCGGCGAGCGAGGGCTCGTCTCCGGGGCGCAGTATCCGAGAACAATGAGGGCGCGGCGGCGCTCGGGCAGAGGGGTGCGCGATCCATGGATAAGCAAAAAGCGTTGGAGTCGGCTCTGGCGCAGATCGAGCGGAGCTTCGGCAAGGGCTCGATCATGAAGCTCGGCCAGAACGAAGCGCTCGATATCGAAGCGATCTCCACCGGTTCGCTCGGGCTCGACATCGCGCTCGGCATCGGCGGGCTGCCGAAGGGGCGGATCATCGAGATCTTCGGCCCGGAAAGCTCGGGCAAGACGACGCTCGCCCTTCACGCCATCGCCGAGGAGCAAAAGAACGGCGGCATTTGCGCCTTCATCGACGCCGAACACGCGCTTGATCCGGTTTATGCGCGGAAACTTGGCGTGAATGTCGACGAGCTGCTGATCTCGCAGCCTGACGCGGGCGAACAGGCGCTCGAGATCGCCGACACGCTGGTGCGCTCCGGCGCGGTGTCGGTGGTGGTGGTGGATTCGGTTGCAGCGCTGACTCCGCGGGCGGAGCTCGAAGGCGATATGGGCGACGCCCAGGTCGGCCTGCAGGCCCGTCTGATGAGCCAGGCGATGCGCA
>JBCBRF010000142.1:0-9971 GCA_039819865.1 Pseudomonadota bacterium
TGGCGGGCTCTGTCGAGGCGACCAGGCCGGAGAGCGCCGCGGCGATCAGAGAGGCGATGGCGGGGCGGGAGGATGGGAGTGTGGTCTGGGGCAAGGCGCTCGCTTTCCAGTGTCCCCCAGGGTTCCCCTTAGGAAGTGAGGTTGCCTGAGACCCATGGCGCTGACCAGCCCTATTTTGACGCTAAAGCGACATAATCCACAGCTCTTGCGATTTCATATGTATCTTAAATCTATATATGGCGCGCTATCGCACAGAATTCTCGATATATTCCATTTGATCATCCGACAAACCGACATGGTGTCCAATTTCATGCACCAGCACATGAGTCACTAGGTGGTCGAAGGTCTCGTCATATTCGGCCCAATAGTCGATCAGCGCGCGCCGATAGAGGTGGATCCGGTTGGCGTCGGCGCGCATGCCGTCGTCATGGCTGATCGCAACGCCGTGGTAGAGGCCGAGCAGGTCGTACTCGCTTTCGATCCCGAGACTATCGAGCGTCTCGTCGTCCGCGAACTCCTCGACGACGAACACCACGCCCTCGCAGAGCGATCGAAACGTTTCCGGCAACCGCGCGAAGGCGTCCTCGGCGAGGGCGGCGATGTCGTCGAGGCTCGGCGCCTGCGCCCCTCGCCAGCGCGCGACCGCGTCGTTCTCAGCCCCGCTCACGGATTCGTGACCTCGAAAACCCCGGTTCCCCGCCGTCCACACAGAACCGAATCGCTGGATACGCCGAATACAAAATAGCGCGATCTGCTACGCGCGTTTTGTAACTCTTTTGGGGAGACTCTCATGTTCCGCTCCTTCATCGCCGGTGCGCTGGCGATCTCGATCGCGGGTTGCGCCGCGACGGCCAATAACACCACGCCCAAGGCCGACATCGTCGACACGGCGGTTTCCGCCGGCCAGTTCCAGACCCTGGTCGCCGCTGTGCAGGCCGCGGGCCTGGTGGATACGCTGAAGGGGCCGGGCCCGTTCACCGTTTTCGCACCGAACGACGACGCGTTCGCCAAGCTGCCCGCAGGAACCGTCGAGACCTTGCTGCAGCCCGAGAACCGCGACCAGCTCGTCACGCTTCTCACCTATCACGTCGTGCCGGGCCGGGTCACCGCAGGCCAGCTCGCGGGCCAGCAAACCACCGCCGACACCGTTGAGGGCCGCGCGGTCGCCATCGACGGAACCGACGGCGTGACGGTCAACAGCTCGACCGTGATCGCCGCCGACGTCATGGCGACCAACGGCGTGATCCATGTGATCGACAGCGTGCTGATGCCGTCGGACGCCCCGGTCCAGAAGACCGGAACCGGCGATGCCGACATCGTCGACACCGCGATCGCCGCGGGCGACTTCCAGACCCTGGTCGCCGCGGTCCAGGCGGCGGGCCTGGTCGACACCTTGAAAGGCGAGGGGCCCTTCACCGTCTTCGCGCCGACCGACGCCGCCTTCGCCCGCCTGAAGCAGGGCACCGTGCAGAAATGGCTGAAGCCCGAGAACAAGGAGCTGCTCAACCAGGTGCTCACCTACCATGTCGTCCCGGGCCTCGTGACCTCGGACCAGCTCGTCGGCAAGCAGCTTCAGGCCGACACGGTCGAGGGCACGCCGCTCAACATCGACGCGCGGAACGGGGTGAAGGTGAACCGCTCGAACGTCGTCGCCGCCGACGTCGCCGCCTCGAACGGCGTGATCCACGTGATCGACCGCGTCCTGCTGCCGTTCCACTGATCGAACCAAAAGGCGCCGCGCCGAGAGCGATCTCGGCGCGGCGCGCCGCTTTCAGGTTTTCGCCTTCGGAACTTTGCCGCAGCCGCCGGATCGTCGACCGGCGAAGCGCTCCTCGATGAGCAAGCCTTGGCCGCGGTCGCGCTCGCGACCACGGCTCGCCTGACTTCGATCAGAGCGCGGCCAGCACCGATTCCGCGCCGGAGATGTCGGCCTTGCCGGGCCCGTCCTCGATCATCAGCGCGGTGATCGTCATATCGTCGATCACCATGGCGTAGCGCCGCGAGCGGATGCCGAGTCCGAAAGCGCTGGCGTCCATCTCGAGCCCGAGCTGCTTGGTCGCGATCGCCGCGCCGTCGGCGATCATCTCGATCTTGCCGAGCGCGCCGGTGTCCTTCGCCCAGACCTTCATCACGAACGGATCGTTCACCGCCAGGCAGGCGATCATGTCGACGCCTTTCGCCTTGATCGCGTCGAGATGCGTCAGGAATCCCGGCAGATGGTTGGCGTGGCAGGTTGGCGTGAACGCCCCCGGCACGGCGAACAGCACGACCTTCTTGCCCCCGAACGCCTCGGCGCTCGACTTCAGCGCCGGCTGATCCTCGGTGATGAAGGTCAGCTCGGTCTCCGGAAACTTCTCGCCTACAGCCGCCATGGCAGGTTCCTCTGATGCTTGTCGTTATGGTCGAAGCGGCGCGCGCCGCGGCGGCCGGATCCCTCGGCCCCGCTCACTTCACGCCCATGCGGATGGCCCCGTCGATCCGGATCACCGCGCCGTTCATATAGCCGGTCTCGATCAGGAAGCAGGCGAGTTTTGCGAATTCCTCCGGATCGCCCAGCCGAACCGGAAACGGCACCTGCGCGGCGAGACTGTCCTGCACCTCCTGCGGCAGGCCGCGCAGCATCGGCGTGCCGAAGGTGCCGGGCGCGATTGCGTTCACCCGGATCCCGCTCCGCGTCAGGTCCCGCGCCGCCGGCAGCGTGAGCCCGACGATCCCGCCCTTCGACGCCGCATAGGCCGCCTGGCCCACCTGCCCCTCGAACGCGGCGACGGAGGCCGTGTTCACGATCGCCCCGCGTTCCCCGTCCGGGTTCAGCGCCTCCGCCGCCGCCATGCCTGCAGCCGAGAGCGCCATGACCCGCATCGAGCCGACCAGGTTGACGTCGATCACCTTCTGGAACGCCGCCATGTCGTGCGGCCCGTCGCGCCCGACGGTCTTCGCCGCCGGCGCGATCCCCGCGCAGTTCACGCAGATCCGCTCCTGGCCATGCGCCGTCCGCGCCGCTTCGAGCGCCGCGGCGACGCTGTCGTCGGAGGTGACGTCGGTCTCGCAGAACAGCCCGCCGATCTCCGCGGCCACCCGCGCGCCTGCATCCGCCAGACGGTCGAGCACGGCGACCTTAGCGCCCTTCGCCGCCAGCGCCCGCGCCGTCGCCTCGCCGAGCCCGCCGGCGGCGCCGGTCACCACGGCCGGCGTGTTCGCCCCGATCTCCATCGCTGATCCTCCCCGATCCCGCGGCGCGCCTGCGCCCCGAAGGTCTTACGACGCCGCCGTCGTCCGCCCCCGCGACACCAGCACCACGCCGCCATTATGCTTTTTGCGAAGTTCGACGGACTCGCAGCGTTTGACCAGTTCGCCGAGCAGTTTCTCATAGCTCCCGAAGCCGAGATAGGCCCCGGTCGAGGAGGTCCGATACCGCTCCCCCAGCTCCTTGCGAAGCGCTTTGTTCGCGGTGTTCTTGCCGATCTCCATGCCGGGCGAGGATTCCGCGAGCGTCTCGAGCACTGCGATGGCGACTTGCAGCTCGTCGCCCGACCGGGCCGGACCCCGACCGCCGCGCGACCGTCGTCCGCGAGGGCGTTCGTCGCCGTCGCCACCGGAGCCTTTCTTCGCGCCGGCGGGGGCGACCGTGGGCGAGCGCGCGAACAGCTTCTCCCAAAAACCAGGCTGCCTCACATAGGCGAAGGCGTCTTCGCGCAGTTGGCTGAGCCCGACCACGTGGTCCGCGAAATCATTATAGACCGTGAAGGAGACGTCCTTCTCGTTCGCAAAGGCGACGGTCGTCTTTTCGCGGTCCGTCAGCTTCTCCACCAGCGCCACGAAATCCGTGTCGGTGGTGAAGATGATGTACTCCTCGATCTGCGGCTGGGTGAACGTCAGCTCATAGGCGTCGAGCGCGATCACCATATCCGCGGCCGAGCGCTTCCCTTCGACCCGGCTCGGACAGGAGAACGCCTCGAAGCCGCGGCTCTCGAACGGTTTGCGGAACCCCTCGTTCGGCGCGTTCCAATACACCCGCCGCGCCATCAGCCGCCGCTTGCGTCCGTTTTGATCGAACGCGCCGTCCTCGAGCCAAGAAATCCAAGCGTCGAGATGGTCGACGAACCCGCCGCCGACGCGCCCGATGATATTGTCGAAATCGATCAGAACCGCGCTGCGCACGCGCCGCCGAAGCATTCCCGCACTCCCTCGTCTGCATGACCCGAAAGCGCGCGGCGCGGGCCGGTGAGATCCGGTTCGTGGCGCCGCCCGTCTTCCCCGGCCGGAGAGCGTCGGACGGTTGTATCGCCCAAGCCCCCAGCGCCTGTGAAGCGCTTCGGCCTTCGCAGACCCTTGACGCGACGATCGCGGCGCTTCGGTATGCGCCGGAGGCAACAGAGGAGAGCGGATCCGATGACGACGATCGCCGTGGTCGGCGCCGGACAGGCGGCCCAGTCGTTGATCGAGACGCTGCGCGTCGACGGTTTCGACGGGCGCATCGCGTTGTTCGGCGCGGAGCCCGTCGCGCCCTACCAGCGCCCGCCTCTGTCGAAGAAGTATCTGCTCGGGGAAATGAGCCGAGAGCGCCTGGCGTTCCGGCCCGAGCCCTTCTACGTCGAGCAGCGGATCGAGACCCGCTGGGGCGCGACTGTCGCCCGGATCGACCGCGCCGCGAAACGCCTGGCGCTGTCGGACGGCGAGACGGTCGCCTTCGACAAGCTCGCCATCACGACGGGGGCCCGTCCGCGCCGCCTGCCCGCCGAGATCGGCGGCGCGCTCCCGGGCGTCCACACCATCCGCGACCTCGCCGACATCGACGCCGTCGCGCCCGCCATGACCGAAGGGCGGCGCCTGCTGGTGGTCGGCGGCGGCTATATCGGGCTCGAGGCGGCGGCGGTCGCTGCGCGGCTCGGCCTGTCCGTCGTCCTGCTCGAGGCCGCTTCCCGCATCCTCGCCCGCGTCGCCGCGCCCGAGACCGCCGATTATTTCACCGCCCTTCACCGCGGCGAGGGCGTGGAGATCCGCACCGACGCGCGGCTCGAAGCGCTGACCCCGGGGCCGGAAGGCCGGGTGGCCGCCGCCCGCCTTGCGGACGGCGAGACCATCCCCTGCGACCTTGTCCTGGTCGGGATCGGCGTCCAGCCGAACGCGGAGCTCGCCGCCGAGGCGGGTCTCGAGGTCCTGGCCGGCCCGCCGGGCGGGATCCGCGTCGACGCCGCCGCCCGCACCTCGGATCCCGACATCGTCGCCGCGGGCGACGTCGCCGCTTTCCCGTTCCGCGGCGCGCCCACCCGGCTCGAGAGCGTGCAGAACGCGATCGACCAGGGCGCCGTCGCCGCGCGCGCGCTTCTGGACCAGCCGCAGGACTACGCCCCGGTCCCCTGGTTCTGGTCCGACCAATACGACGTGAAGCTGCAGATCGCCGGGCTCAACACCGGGTATGACCGGGTGATCCTCCGCCCTGGCGACAGGCCGGGGTCGCAATCGGTCTGGTATTTCGAGGGCGACGCGCTCCGCGCCGTCGACGCGATGAACGACCCGCGCGCCTACATGACGGCGAAGCGCGGGCTCGAGGCCGGCCGAAATCCGGACCCTGACCGCGTCTCCGACCCGGCCACGCCGCTGAAGGAGCTGATGTGAGAGCGCTCGCCCCCACGATCGCCCCCACGATCGCCCCCACGCGCGCCTCCATGATCGCCGCCCTGGCGCTGGGCCTCCTCGCCCTCGCGCCGCTCGGCTCCTCGGCCGCGGCGGAGCCCGATCGGACGGCCGCCCGAGCTGCGATCTCCGAGCTGGCTCTCGAGGAGCGCGCCGCCTTCGTGGACGGCGCCTTCGAGGTCCTGAAGCGGACCCGTCGCCCCGCCGCCGCGAGAGATCTCTCGACCGCGATCGAAGCCGCCTGGTCGGTCGCCCCGAACGCCGAGGCCCAGGCCCTCCGGGACCGCGCCGCCGCCGCGCTCGCCGCCGACGAACTGGAGGCGGCCCGGCGGGCGCTCGACGAACTGCTCGCCGCAGCGCCGGGCTTCGCGGACGCCTGGCGCCTGAGCGCCGAACTCCGCGCGCGGGAGCGCGACGGCGCCGGCGCGCTCGCGGACAGCGAGGCGGCGCTCACGCTCGAGCCCCGCGATTGGCGCGCGCTGCTGCTCCGCGCCGAGATCTTCGAGCGCCAGGATCGCTCGGGTTTCGCCGAAGCCGCCCGCAGCGCGGCCCGGGCCGCCAATCCCTGGGCGAGCGAGCTTCGCCCGACCGCCCCGACCGCCCCAACCGCCCCTGGAGCCCCTGGCGCGGACCGACCGCCGATTGAACTCTAAGGCCGCGGCGGAGAGATTTCCCGTCCGCGCGCCTTGTCGCCGTATCTGAAACGACAAACCGCGCGGGAGGGCGCCGATGATCGATCTCTACACCTGGACCACGCCGAACGGCCGCAAGGTCTCCATCATGCTCGAGGAGCTGGGCGCGCCCTACACGGCCCACGCCATCGACATCGGCAAGGACGAGCAGTTCGCCCCCGACTTCCTGAAGATCAGTCCGAACAACAAGATCCCCGCGATCCTCGACCACGACACGGGCCGGAGCGTGTTCGAGACCGGCGCGATCCTGATCTACCTGGCGGAGAAGCACGATCGCTTCATGCCGACCGGCCCGAAGCGCATCGAGGCGCTCGAATGGCTGATGTGGCAGATGGGCGGCCTCGGTCCGATGCTCGGCCAGGCCCACCATTTCCTGAAGTACAACGCGGGCAAGGCTCCCTACGCCGAGACCCGCTACCATACCGAGGCGAAGCGTCTTTACGGCGTGCTCGACCGTCGGCTGGAGGGGCGCGCGTTCATCGTCGACGACTATTCGATCGTCGACATGGCCTGCTGGCCCTGGGTCTCCCGCTTCGAATGGCAGCAGATCGACATGAACGCGTATCCGAACGTGAAGCGCTGGTATCTCGCCCTGCTCGACCGCCCGGGGGTTCAGAAAGGCTACCAGGTCCCGAAGGACATGGGCCCGATCCCGCGCCCGGAATAGCGCGCACCGAGCCCACTCGCTCCGCCGCGCCCCGGCCTTGGATCCTGCGCGCCGGAATCCGTCCGCCCGAGATCCGATCCTACGCTCCCGCGGACGCCGACTAAGCGCGCGCCTGAGGTCATTCGGCGCGTGACGTCGTCTGGCTGCGAGGGTCGTGCGCTCCGCCGCGGGCGGGGCCGCGCAGGGGCTGGATCAGCATCCGGTCGAGCCAGAGGTCGCGGCGCGTCCGAAAACTCTCGATCCCGATCTCCATCCCGTCATGGCCCTTTGCGGGATGGGCGACGTAAGTGCCGAGCAGTCGGTCCCACCAAGTCAGATTGAAGCCGTAGTTCGAGTTGGTTTCGCGCGGGTCGCTGGAGTGGTGGACGCGGTGCATGTCGGGCGTCACGATGACAAGGCGCAGCACCCGGTCCACCGGGCGCGGCAGATCGATATTGGCGTGGTTGAAAAGCGCGGTCGCGTTGAGAATGACCTCGAACAGCAGCACCGCGACCGCGGGCGGGCCGAGCGCCGCGACCACCGCAAGTTTGATCCCCATGGAGATGAGGATTTCCACGGGATGGAAGCGGAGCCCCGTGGTGGCGTCGAAGTCGAGGTCGGCATGGTGCATCCGGTGCAGCCGCCAAAGCCAGGGCGCCGCGTGAAACAGTACATGTTGGAGGTAGATCGCCAGGTCCAGCACCAGCATCGAGACGACGATCGCGAGCCAGCTTGGCGCCTCGATCATGTTGAACAGGCCCCAGCCGCGATCCTCGGCCATGACGGCGAGGCCGACCGCGAGGATCGGGAAGGTCAGGCGCAGGACCGCGGTGTCGACCACGACGAGCGCGAGATTGTTGCTCCAGCGGATCACTCGGGGGATTTCTCGCCGCCGGCGCGGCGCCGCCACCTCCCACAGCGCCATCGCCGTCAGGACGCCGAGAAACGCCGCGAGGCGGATGGTCGGCTCGGCTGCAAGCAGGGTCTCGGACATGGGATCTGGGCTCCCGGTTTCTGGGGCTGGACCGGCAGGTGGGGCATGAGAGGCGCGCGGCAAGCGCCTCCGCGCCAGCCGATGGGACGTAGCCGGTAGGGCGAGCGCAACCGCTGCAGCCTCGTCGGTTAGCGGGCCGGCGCTGGTTGCGGCGTGAGCGCGGCGCGGACGTCCCGCTCCAGGATGCTGAGCGAAACGCCCGTCTCGCAACCGAGCGGCGCGAACGCGATCCGCGCGAGGCGAGAGCCGACCCGGGTCTTCCCGGAGCCGTCATGCATCAGCGCGCGCAGCTTCTCCCGATCGACCTCCGGCGCCGCCGCCCAGTCGAGCGCCTGTCGCACGGCGGTCAGGCTCGCGGTCCAGACGGAACTGTTGAGCGCTTTGCCGCGCATCCCGGCGCCGAGGCCGCTCATGCGATGCGCCACCCGCTCCACCGCGAGCGGGTTGGGGGCGAGCGCGTCGACCGTTTCGTCCCGACCGCCGACCCTGAAGGCGACCCGCGCCTCCTGCGCTGTGATTTCCGCGCCCGCGCCTTCTCCGGTGAGCGCGGCGACACTGCGGGGTCGATCGCCAGCCGCTCGAGCGTGCGGCGACCGCTCAGAAGGTCCTCGCTCAGAAGGTCCTCGCTCAGAAGGTCCTCGCTCAGAAGGTCCTCGCTCAGAAGGTCCTGCGCGTCGAACAACGGCGCGCCGTGAAGGCGCGCGGATCGTCGATCATGCGCTCTGCGAAATCGCCGAAGTCGCGCGCCGGCCGAAGTCGCGCGCCGGCCGAACGTCGAAGCCCAAGACCTCCAAGCCCAAGACCTCCAAGCCCAAGATCTGGAAGTCCAAGACCTCGAAGCCGGCGCGCCGGAGCGCCTCGGCCGTCGGCCGCCCCGTCATCGATCTCCCTCTCGCGCCCGCCGCTCGTCACCAGCCGGCGGTTCCGGGTCCGCCCTTGAACGGTCCGACCACGTCCCGCGTGATCCAGCCGCCGTAGAACCCGCCCGGCTGCGGCTCGACCCGCTCGCCATCCACGCGGCATTCGTCCATCCGTCCGGGATAGACCGCAAGATGATCCCGCAGGATGCCGAAGGCGGGCGTCGGCGCCGGGTAGGTCCAGGCCGCCGCCTCCGCGACCCGATCGCCCACGCGGACGGAGAAATAGCGCGCCTGTCCCTTCCATTCGCAGAGCGAGCGCTGCGGATGCGGGACGAGCAGGCTCTCGTCGGCGTCCTCGAGCGGGGCGTAGTAACTCGGCGGGTGGCTGGTCTCGAGCACCCGGACGGCGCGCCGGCTGTCGACCAGCGCGCGCCCGCCGAACAGGATCTCGATCCGCTTCGCCGTGGGCTCGGCGATGGCGGGCCTCGGATAGTCCCAGACGCTCTCCTGCCCCGGCCCGGGAGCGATCGGCGTTGGTCGGCGGTGGAACATGGCGATGTCTCCAGCGGGGGGCGCGAAAGCCGTCCGGCCGAGCCGAACGCTCGGCAGACCATAGCGCGTCTCCGCGCTGCGATCAGTCCACGGCTTAGGTCCGCTTGGCGCGCTGAGTTAAGGGCGCCGTCGGGCGGGCGGGGTCTCCGGTCCTCGCCCGCCGGGCGGCGCCGAACTCCAGGAGCCGAACTCCAGGAGCCGAACTCCAGGAGCCGAACTCCAGGAGCCGTACTCGTGGCTCTCCGCAGCCCGTTGGGCCTCCCTCAGCTGTGATCGGTCCACTGGACCGATTTCCTTGCGCTTAGGGATCCCTTCGGGACCCCTTCGGGCCTTCCTACGCTGAAAACGCGCCACTGGCGCAGCCCTCCGGGCGCCGTCGAACTCGGAGCGCTCCGGGCCCGTTGGGCCTCCCTTCGCTGAAATCCGTCCACCGGCCGGATTTCCGGGCGCTTCGGGAGCCTCTCTCGCCGGAGCCGCCGTCGCGCGAACCGAGGCGCAGCCGGCGGGCGTCCCGTCCAGGGCGCGCCACGCGCCTCGGCGCAGCCGAGGTTCCCTGGACGGGACGCCCGCCCGCAGCGAAACCGCCGGGC
>JBCBRF010000143.1:0-9924 GCA_039819865.1 Pseudomonadota bacterium
TAGAGGAAAGAGTTACACAATCAAAACTTGAGACGAGCATCGTCTCAATCGACTATGAGCGCTACCAACAATATTTGGATAACGCTGATTTATCGGAGCAAGAAGCGCGTGAATTTATCGAGGCGCTTTGGTCAATCGTTGTGGCCTTCGTTGATCTTGGATTTGAGGTGCATTCTGCTGAGGCGGGCTGTGGAAAACTTTCCAAAAAATGCTCGAACGCCGCACCAGAGGCGCCAAACGCGCTATACTGTGAGAATAATCGAACACGAGAAGAGAGAGCTGATTTTGAATCAGAGTCGGCCTTGGAAGGAGCCGAAGAATGAGCACTGAAATCATTCAAGAATCAGAGATCAAATTAAAAGCCGTCTTATACTGCCGCGTCTCCAGTAAACGGCAAGCAGATGAAGGCCATGGGCTGGATAGCCAAGAGCATCGCTGCAGACAATATGCAGCCTCAAAGGGCTACGAGGTCGCAGCTGTCTTCCCGGATGATGTCTCGGGCGGCGGGGACTTCATGCGCCGCCCTGGCATGGTGGCGCTGCTTGCGTTTCTCGATGCGCACCCACATGAAAACTTCGTCGTCATTTTCGATGATCTCAAACGCTACGCACGCGATACTGAGTTTCACTTAAAGCTGCGCCGAGAGATGCAAAGGCGAGGGGCGACACGTGAGTGCCTCAACTTCAATTTCGAGGATTCCCCCGAAGGCGAGTTCTTTGAAACCATCGTTGCGGCCCAGGGCCAGTTGGAGCGTGAACAAAATCGCAGGCAGGTGATCCAGAAGATGCGCGCCCGTGTCGAGAAAGGCTATTACTGCTTCGCGCCGCCACCCGGCTACACGTATGTGGAAGCAAATGACGGCGGTAAAGTTCTCTCCCCTGACGCCAATGCCAGTCTCGTGCGCGAGGCTTTAGAGGGGTTCGCATCCGGTCGCTTCCAGAGCGCCACTGAGGTGATGCGCTTCTTCGAGAGGAACGCTTTACAACCGAACGGGCGTCATGGAACGCGGCTTCATCTCCAGTCCGTTTTCGATCTGCTCCGAAGACCCCTCTACGCGGGCTATATCACGGTCGAAAAGTGGGGAGTTCATCTTCAGCCGGGAAAGCACAAACCTCTGATCAGTTTTGCAACCTGGCAACGCGTACAGGCCCGCCTCGACGGCAACGCCACCGCTCCGTTCCGAAAAGACCTGGACGAAGATTTCCCGCTGCGCGGCTTCGTACGATGCGCGTCATGCGGAAACGCTATGACGGCTGCTTGGTCGAAGGGGCGAGCACGATTGTATCCCTATTATCTTTGTCAGACGCGCAATTGCGATCTGAAAGGAAAGTCCATTCGACGTGACAAAATTGAGGGTGAGCTCGAAACACTCCTCAAGGCCCTCACGCCAGCGCCGCCGCTGTTGAAGATGTTCCGAGCGATGTTCGAAGACCGCTGGGCTGCAATGCAAAAACAATCACTAGGCGCCGCTGAGACCGCCAGAGCCGAACTAAAGGCCCTGGAGCGGCAATCCGCAAAACTCATGGAAAGGCTGCTTGGAACCGATAGCCCGAGCCTGATTAGCGCCTATGAGGCGGAGATCGAGAATCTCGAAGCCAAGAAGATTGCAGCCAGCGAACGCATCAACGCGAAAGCTGATCGCAAAACTGGTTTCGAAGACATGTATCGAACCGCCTGTGCGTTTCTCACAAGTCCCTGGAAAATATGGGAAAATGGCTCATGGGCACAGCGTCGGATTGTGCTTCGCCTCGTGTTTCCGAAGCCCGTCACCTACTGCCGAAACGAGGGGTATCGAACCCCTGAAATAGCGTTACCTTTCAAGGTGTTAGCGCCAAAATTTGTAACGGATTTAGGAGTGGTGGAGGGGGCTGGATTCGAACCAGCGTAGGGTTTCCCCGACGGATTTACAGTCCGTTGCATTTGACCGCTCTGCCACCCCTCCCACCGGCGCTTTCGCGCTGGGCGTATGAACGCGCGCGCCCATACGTGCCGACGACGGTCGTGGCGTCGTCGTCGGAGCACGCCGCTTAGGCCGCTTCGCCGACCGCGTCAACCGCCGACCGCCCGCCCGCGGCCAGCGGAAGGCGCGCCCTGTGGTTGGATCGCCCGCCGAGGCGCCCTATGGACGGCCGACGCCCCTCCCACCCCGTGATCTGCGAGCACCAAGAGATGGCCGAGCCAGACCCCGCCCGCGCCCGCCGCCGCCCCGCCGCGCGCCGCGCCTCGGCCGCCGACGCCCGAGGCCGTCGCCCGGGCGGCGACGCGGAGACCATCTGGCTGTTCGGCCTGCACGCTGTCCGCGACGCGCTCTGCAACCCCGCCCGCCGAAACGCCCGCCTGCTGCTCACCCGGAACGCGCGCCAGCGTCTCGAGACGGAACTCGAGGCCGATCTGGCCGAACGCTTCGGCCTCGAGCCCGAGATGCAGGATCCGCGGCGGTTCTCCGCCCCGCTCGACCCGGCCTCGGTCCATCAGGGCGCGGCGCTCGAGACCAGGCCGCTCGACTGGGGCGCCCTCGACAAGATCTGCGCGCCGCGGAATGCGGAGGATCTGCCGAGGGTCGCGCTCCTCGACCGCGTCACCGATCCGCACAATGTCGGCGCGGTGCTGCGCTCGGCGGAGGTCTTCGGGGCCCGCGCGGTCGTCGGTCTGCGTCGCCACGGCGCGCCCGAGACCGGCGCGCTCGCCAAGGCGGCCTCAGGCGCGCTCGAGCGCCAGCCCTATCTCCGCGTGACCAATCTGGGCGAGGCGATCACGACCCTTCAGGGGCTCGGCTACGCGGTGATCGGTCTCGACGAGCGCGGCGCGCTCGACATCCAGGACGCGACCGCCGCCGCCGCCGATGCGCCGCTCGCGCTCGTCTTCGGCGCCGAAGGGGCGGGCCTCCGCGAGAAGACCCGCGGGCTGTGCGATGCGCTGGCGCGGATCGAGAGCGCCGGGCCTTTCGCCTCGTTGAACGTGTCGAACGCCGCCGCCGTCGCCCTGTTCGCCGCGCGCGCCCGGAGGCCGGCGTCATGACCGATCCGGTCCATCCGCCCGCGGAGCCCGACAGCCTGCGTCCGCGCTGGCGAAACCTGGCGGTCGCGGGCCTCGGCGCGCCCTATGCGCTGGCGGACGCCGGGTGGGACCGGATCGTCGACGCCTATGGCGCGGAGGGGCGCGCCTATCACACGCTCGGCCATCTCTCCGCGATGCTGTCCCGCCTCGCCGGGAGGCGTTGGCGGCTCCGGGATTGGCGGGGCGTCGAGCTGGCGGTCTGGCTGCATGATGTCGTCTACGACCGCGCGCCTGGCGCCGACGAGCGCGCGAGCGCGGCGCTGGCCCGCGCCTTCATCGCGGAGATCGACGCCGCGGTCGACCCGCGCCCGGATCGCACCCGCGCCGCCGAGACCGCGGAGCGCTTGATCCTCGCCACCATCGACCATACGCCGATCGGCGCGGACCTCGACGACCGGCTGTTTCTCGACGCCGATCTGGAGATTCTCGCGGCCCCGCCCGAGCGCTACGCGGCCTACGCCGCGGCGATCCGTTTCGAATATGCGGCCGTGCCCGAACCGCTGTTCCGCGCCGGGCGCAAGCAAGTGCTCGAACGGCTGCGCGACCGTCCCGCGATCTATTACGAGACCAGCGCCTGGGAGGCGCCCGCGCGGGACAACATCGCGGCGGAGATCGCGGCCCTCGAGGCCTGAGGAGCCCGCCCGCGACGGCTGATCCGAACGCCGCGCGATCACATCGACGCGACGCCCCTGCCGGGACGCGCGCCGGAACCCTATGTCAGCGAGGTGACGATCCTTCGTCCACCCTCCCCAACAGCCTCGTTCGAGGCTCGACTGGCCCGGCCCTGCGCCGGGCCTTTTTCGTGGCGGCCTTTCTCGTGGAGGGCTTTCTCGTGGAGGGCTTTCTCGTGGCGGGCGTCCGTCAGCCGAGCGGGTCAGGCGGCCTCCGCCGCCAACGCGGCCACATGCTCCCCGAGCGGCAGCGCGCCGGTGAGCCCCGGGCTCTCGATGCCGAACAGATTGATCAGCCCCGGCGCGCCGTGCGTCTCGGGCCCGTCGATGCGGAAGTCGGTTTGATAGTCCTGATCGATCTTCGGCCGCACGCCGGCGTAATCGGGCCGGAGCGCGCCGTCGGGCAACGCCGGCCAATAGCGCCGGATCGCCGCGTAAAAGGCGTCGCCGCGCTTCGGATCGACCGAATAATCGATATCCGCCGGATCGTGCGAGGGCAGCTGCTCGACATCGGGCCCGAACCGCGCCGCCCCGGCGAGATCGATCGTGACATGAACGCCGAGGCCGCCCGCGACCGGCGCCGGATAGATCAGACGGCTGAAGGGCGTGCGCACGCCGGTCAGCGCGAAATAATTGCCCTTGGTCAGCACTTGCGGGGCGCGCGCCTGGCTCGGCAGCCCCTCGATCGAGGCCGCCACCTTCTGCGCCCAGAGCCCGGCCGCGTTCACCACCAGCCGGCAGCGAAGCCGCGCGGGCTGCGCGCCGCCGACCTCCAGATCGATCCGCCCGTCGACCCGGGTTTCGCCGCGCAGGACCGGGGCCGCGAGCGACAGCATGGCCCCCGCATCCTCCGCTGCGCCCAGCATCGCGAGCATGTAGCCATGGCTGTCGACCACCCCGGTCAGGGGCGACCAGAGCGCCGCCGTCGCGGTGAGCGCCGGCTCCATCTCGCGCGCCGCCGCGCCGCTGATCGGATGCAGCTCGGTCACCCCGTTGCCGGCCGCCCGCGCCATCACGGTCTCGAGCGCCGGCTCCTCGGCCTCCGCGGTGGCGACGATCAGCTTGCCGAGACGTTTGGCCGTGACGCCCCGCGCCGCGCACCATTCGTAGATCCGGTCTCGGCCCGCCACGCACATCCGCCCCTTCAGGCTCCCGGGCTCGTAGTAGAGGCCCGCATGGATCACCTCGGAGTTCCGGCTGGAGGTCTCCTCGCCGAAATGGCGGTTCTTCTCGAGGATCACCACCTCGCGCCCGGTTTCGGCGAGCGCCTTGGCGATCCCGAGCCCCACCGCGCCGGCGCCGATCACCGCGGCGTCGAGTTCAAAGATGTCCAAGGCCGCTCCTCGCATCTGACCTGTTTTCGCAACGGAGAGGGTTGGCGCCGCGCGGCCGGAAGGCAAGGGCGCGCGCGGATCGCCCGCGCTTGCGCCGCCCGGGCCGCCGGGTTACGGCCGGCCCGCGGCGCCGAACGCCCGCGCACTCGACCGTTTCGCAGGGACCCGCCGCGGACCGACCCGCTCGCCCGCCTCAGCGCAGCTTGGAGCTGATGACGCCCGTATTAAAACCGCCCCAGCGGAGTTCGCCAAAGATCCGCGCGTATTCGATCTTCGGGCAGCGGGTCGGTCCGCGGCGGGCGCCGGTCCACGGTTTGACGGTGGGGAAGTGTCCCTGAACTTCTCCCGCTCTGGTCCGCCGTCTGATGGCCGCCCGTGCAACCGGAGCGGACGCTGTTTCTGGGAGCGTCGAGGTCTGTTTCGGGCTAAGAGCGCAAGTCACGTCGCGGCGCGCTTTGCCGCGACGTGACCACTAAGTTCACAGGTCTCTTTTGATCTCCGAATAATCGCCACGTACGCGAAGCGTCACCGTGACGGGCTGCTTGTCGCGGTTTCGGAAGAACCAGCCGTGGTCGCCGTCGAACTCCGCGGTGAAGGCGCCGCTATCCCTCTTCGCGCCGCGTCCGCGCTTGTAGCGGGCGTCTTTTCCCCCGGCATGGGCGTGGAGATCGTAGTTGATCCGGCCGCCTTCCGCGATCCATTCGAATTCGGCTACCGCGCCCTCCGTCATGGTGAGTTTGATTTCGTAGCCCTCTCCAGGCGCCAGGGTGAAGACCGCTTCGTCTGTCCATTCCGTCGAGGCATCGACCGACTGCGCGTGAGCTGTTCCGATCAGAAGACCGAAGACCGCGTTCGCAAGGCTGTGCGTTTCCTGGCTCGCGTCCGAATGATGGTCGTCTTCATCCGCCTCGCGCTGGAGCTGCTGCTTGATTTCCCCCATTTCCTGCAAGCCCGTCGGTCCCCCAAGCCCTGTGGGATCGATGGCGTATTCCGCAGGCAGGACCACTGTGACGCCGATCACCGCGGCGACGATCACCGCGATGAGTGTCGACCGGCGCAATTGTGCGGGCGTCGGTAGGTCTTCCGGTTTCGGCTGTGGCGCGTTCAACATTGGTTGTTCTCCTAGTCTGAGCTTCGACGATCCACCGTCAGCCGAGAAGTCCAAAGTAGTGAGACATGTGATCGGCGGCGAGAAGGAGACCCGCGACGACCATCGCGGCGTTCGCTGCGAACGCGTACTTCATAAAACTTGCGGTGCGCCGCCAGTAGCCCATTGCAATCAAGATCGCGGCTAACGCCAGGATCTGTCCGATCTCAACCCCGACGTTGAAGGCCAGAAGGTTCGGTAACAGCCCGTCCTCGGCGATCTGGTACTCCTGAATCTTGGTGGCGAGACCAAACCCGTGAAAGAGGCCGAAGACCAACGTGGCCACTTTCGTGTTCGGCTGGAAACCAAACCACTTCTGATAGTAACCCATGTTGTCGAGCGCTTTGTAGACCACTGAGAGGCCAATGATGGCGTCGATGATGTAAGCGCTCATCTGGATGTTAAAGTATACGCCGCTGATCATGGTCACGGAATGTCCGATCGCGAACAGCGTGACGTAGATTGCAACATCCTTCATCTTGTATAGGAAGAAGATCACGCCCAGCAAAAACAGGATGTGATCGTAGCCCGTCATCATGTGTTTCGCGCCAAGATACGCGAAGGGGATCAGATTGACCCCGAAGACTTCTTGCACGTAGCCGGCGTCGCCTGGGGTGACGTTATGCGCCAGAGCAGGCGCTGAAATGCAGATCAGCGTAAGCGCCATAGCGACGATACGAGCGAAAGGCGCGCGCAGCAGCCCTTCGCCACGCCCTGAGGCGCGGAAGGTGATGTTCATACTGTCTCCAAAGATTTTGAAAAGCGTCAGAGTGGACGGCGTTTCAAGCTCTTGGAGGGCGCTCGAGCGATCGGTTGGGGCCGTCTCGCATGAGATGCCCAGAGAATGCGCGAAGAGAGCTCACGGCGATATGCAGCGATCTTGGCGCATCCGGCGACAGCCATGCCGGTAGGTTCTCGAAATCAACGACTTCCGCCCAATGATGCTCAAGGGCATGGCGAACAAATTCAGCGTCGCTATGCGCATGGTCTGCGTGCTCATGGGCCGCATGATGGTCGTCAACGACCGTGGCGACCGCGGCGGGATCGACGCTGCTCCCACGCGACGGAGGCGCGATCGCCACGGTGAACGCCACCGTGACGGTCACGATCAGTCTTAAAAAAGATCTGCGGGTCCAATCGAGCGTCACGCACATCCCCGATATGCACAGTCGTCCCGGTGCTTCGGTGCAATTGAGTAATCGGATTTCGGTCTGCCGACAACACCTCGACGTGATGCTGGAAGACGTCCGAAACGGGTCAGAACCGGACGAGAACCGTTTTTGGGGCGATGTCGGCTCTTTGGGGTTTTATGGGTCGGACGAGGCCTGGGTTTTCGCGCTGTTCCGAAGGGTCTCGGATATCGGCGTAGCGGCCGGGCTCTGAACCGATTTGCCTTCGGGACCGGACTGAGAGAGACATGCCGCGAGATCCACTAGGGAGAATGCGCCATGTCCGACGACACGCCGAACTACGGCTTCGACACGCTGCAGCTGCACGCCGGCGCCAAACCGGACCCGACCACCGGGGCGCGGCAGACGCCGATCTATCAGAACACGGCCTATGTGTTCCGCGACGCCGACCATGCCGCCTCCCTGTTCAACCTGCAGGAATACGGCTTCATCTATTCGCGCCTGACCAACCCGACGGTCTCGGTGCTGCAGGAGCGGGTCGCGGGCCTCGAGGGCGGCGCCGGCGCGGTCGCCTGCTCGTCCGGCCACGCCGCCCAGGTGATGGCGCTGTTCCCGGTGATGAGCCCGGGCGCGAATTTCGTGACCTCGAACAAGCTCTATGGCGGCTCCGTCACGCAGTTCGGCCAGACCTTCAAGAAGTTCGGCTGGGAAGCCCGCTTCGTCGACGCCGACGACCGCGCGGCGGTGACGGCGGCGATCGACGGGGACACCAAGGCGATCTGGGCCGAGAGCCTGGCCAACCCGGGCGGCGTGATCTCGGATCTCGAGATGCTGGCCGAAATCGCCAAGGGCGCCGGGATCCCGCTGATGATCGACAGCACGATGGCGACCCCCTATCTCTGCCGCCCGCTCGACTGGGGCGCCGACATCGTCTGCCATTCCACCACCAAGTTCCTGTCCGGCAACGGCGCCGCGATGGGCGGCGTGGTGGTGGATTCGGGACGCTTCGACTGGTCGAGCTCGGACAAGTTCCCGTCCCTGGCCGACCCCGAGCCCGCCTATCACGGCCTGAAGTTCCACGAGACCTTCGGCCCGCTCGCCTACACCCTGCATGGCCATGCGGTGGGGCTCCGCGATCTCGGCATGACCCAGGCGCCGATGAACGCCTTCATCACGCTTCTCGGGATCGAGACGCTGTCGCTTCGGATGGCGAAGCATTGCGAGAACGCCCAGGCGGTCGCGGAGTTTCTGGAGGGCCACGACAAGGTCGACAGCGTGTCCTACGCCGGGCTGCCGAGTTCGCCCTATCACGAGCGCGCGAAGAAATACCTGCCGAAGGGCGCGGGCGCGGTCTTCACCTTCGGGTTGAAGGGCGGCTATGAGGCCGGCGTGAAGCTGGTCGACAAGGTCGATCTGTTCAGCCATCTCGCGAACCTGGGCGACAGCCGGTCCTTGATCATCCACTCCGCCTCGACCACCCACCGCCAGCTGACCGACGCGCAACGCCGCGCCGCCGGCGCGGGTCCGGAGGTGGTGCGCCTGTCGATCGGCATCGAGAGCGCCGAGGACCTGATCCGCGACCTCGAGCAGGCGCTCGCCGCGGTGTGAGGCCGGCGCGTCGGAGAGCAGGCGCCGTCGGCTCGGCCATCGAGGCCTCGCCGCCGGCCTTGGGCGCACCGCTCCGGATCGTAGGGAGCGGGCTCTAGACCGGGCGAGAGGCTCGGGCTCACCATCGAGAGAAGGCCCTCGCCTCTCTCGCCCGATCCGTCGCCGCCCGCCCGGATCGCATCCTGCGCCCGCCCCGTCCAGGGAACCTCGGCTGCGCCGAGGCGCGCGCCGCGCCCTGGACGGGGCGGGCGCCGGCTGCGCCTCGGTTCGCGCGACGGCGGCTCCGGCGAGAGAGGCTCCCGAAGCGCCCGGAAATCCGTCCAGTGGACGGAGTTCAGCGAAGGGAGGCCCAACGGGCCCGAAGCGCCCGGAGCGCCCAGAGGGCGACCGCGCCCGACAATCGATCGGGTCGATCGGGGTCGGCCGCAGGACGCCCGGAGGGCCCGCCCAACAGGCCCCATTCCAGCGGGAGAGGTCTGGCGCTCCGACCGGCGCCGCGTCACCCCCGGCCGAACCAGCGGCCGAGAAGCCCCTTGCGCGGGCGCGCCGCCGGCTCGGCCGCCCGCGGCGCCGGCGTCGGCGGGCGGCTCCCCCGTGACGGCGGGTCGGGCGCGTCGGGCCCGCCGCCGAGCACCTTCTTCAAGCGCTGGGCGACCGCGTCGGCGTCCCCGTCCCACACCAGATAGTTCTTCTGCCGGAGCAGCGGCAGGCGTTGCAGGGTCGGCCGACCGACCAGCACCACGATCACCTGTTTCTCGCCCTCGACCTCGAGCCCGAGCGCCGCGTTCACCTCCGCCACCGGCCACTCCTTCTCCACCGAGGTCGGGCTCACCACCGCCAGCACCACCCGCGCCGCCCCGAGCGCCGAGTTGATCTTTGCGGTGAACTGCTGGCCCCAGCCGATATGCTCCTGATCGAGAAACGCCTTGATCCCGAGATCCTCGCAGGCCGCGAAGATCGGCCGGGCGACCGCCGCC
>JBCBRF010000144.1:0-9921 GCA_039819865.1 Pseudomonadota bacterium
TCCATGTGCCTCATCGACGGATGGGCCGGAGCGCCGGTCGCCAACTGAGGGTCGAGCAGGGTCGCCACGTCGATATCGTCGAAGCCGGTGATCGAAACATCCTCGGGCACGCGCAGACCCGCCTCTCGGCATCGCAGCATCGCGCCGGCGGCCAGGACGTCATTGCCGCAGATGATCGCCGTCGGTCGGGGGCGGGCGCTCAGCAGTCGGCCCGCCGCCTCCGCGCCGGCCTCGATGGCGTAGGGCGCCTCGACCACCAGGCGGGGATCCAGGGGCGCGCCACAGGCGGCCAGGCCGTCGCGAACGCCGTTCAGGCGCGCTAGCGCCCGATCGTTGCCCTCGCAGACGCCTGCGATCATGCCGATCCGGCGGTGGCCGAATTCGAAGACGCGCTCCGCGACGTCCCGGGCGGCGGCGTGATTGTCGAACCCGACGCAGGTCCAGGGACAATCGGCGCGCCAGCTCCAGACCAGGATGAACGGGACCGAGCGGCGCTCCAACCGCGCATAGACCTCCGGATCGCGCGCCTCGCCGATCAGGATGAAGCCGTCCACGTTGCGGCTGAGGAGCGTGTTGATCTGCCGAGCCTCCTGTTCCGCGTTGTAGTTCGAGGTCGATACCAGGAGGGTCACGCCGGCGGCCGTGAGCTCTTCTTGGAGCGCTTGCAGGCCGCGGGCGAAAATCGCGTTCTCCATCGTCGGGATGATCGCGCCGACCGTATCCGTCCGGTTCGAGGCGAGCGCCCGGCCGCCGAAATGCGGCGTGTAGCCCAGTTCGTCTACGGCGCGCTCGACGGCCTCTCGGGTCTCCCTGCGCACGAGCGCCGGGTCGTTGAGGACGCGCGAGACGGTCGCGGTCGAGACGCCCGCGAGCCGGGCGACGTCCGCCAAGGATGGCCGCTGCGACGCGGTTCTCTTCACCCGATCAACCTCCTGGAGCCGCGCTTTCCCGTCCCCCCCCATCGGATCGGCCGATCGCGTGTTTTCGTCAAACCGTGCGGTGCGGAGCACGCCTTCAAACGCCAACGTATGCCGTCGCGAAGAACACCCCGGTCTCAAATCATCGTAGTCGATGTAAGCGCTTGCAATCCAGATGAAAGCGCTTACAGAGGGCGTAACAACAAGAAGAATCGCAATGGTTCGTCTGGGAGGATGGCATGGCCGGGTTTGGTCGCATGGTGCTTTTGGGCGCCTTGGTATGCTTCGTGATCTTCTTTGCGAACGTTTCGATGGGGGCGGCCGGACAGGGCGTGCTGCTCGGCGATGTCGCCGAGATGCTGCTGCTGTTCGTCTCCGCGCTGTTGTTCGTGGTCGGGGTGCTCTGCCGCGAGGCCGAGGCCGCCGGCCGAGACGAAACCACCAATACCTAAAACGGTTCGCTCTGGGAGGATTGCATATGGCGAAAGACAACGCGCAGGCGGAGATCGCTTCGGTCGAGCGTCGGAACTTCATGCGGCTGACGGCCACGGGCGGTTTCACCGCCGCAATGGTCGCCGGCGCCGCCGGCGCGCTGTGGTCCGACGAGGCCGTGGCGCAGACCGCCAAAGAAGAGAAAGAGCGCGAAAGCGCGGCCGATCACGTGATGACGATCGCCACCGCCTACGTCCTCGGCGCGACGCGCAGCTATCCGATCATGCAGCTCGATTTCAAAGAGAATGTGCAGAACGCGACGGCAGGCAAAATCTACGTCAAGCTCGCGCCGGGCGGCCAGCTCGGCGCCGGCGGCGCGCTCGCGCAGAAAGTGCAGGGCGGCACGATCCAGGCCGCGCAGCACTCGCTGTCGAACTTCGCCCCGTTCGCGCCGGTGGTCGATCTGATCAACCTGCCGTACCTCTGCGGCTCGAACCAGCGCTTCGTGAACATGGTCACGTCGGACCATTGGAAGTCGACGGTGAACCCGCTGGTCGAGGCCAAGGGCTTCAAGCCGCTTTGGTACGTCGTGATCGATCCGCGCGTCGTCGCGGTCCGCAAGGGCGGGGCCGGCCCGGTCAAGACGCCGGCCGACCTGTCGGGCGTGAAGTTCCGGGTGCCGGGCTCGCAGATGCTGCAGCAGTACTACCGCATGGTCGGGGCCAACCCGACGCCGGTGGCCTGGGGCGAGACGCCGTCCGCGATCAAGCAGGGCGTCGCCGACGCGCTCGATCCGTCGGTGGGCGCGCTCTACGTGTTCGGCTTCAAGGACATCCTCAGCTACGTCACCTTCACCCAGGCCGTGCCGGACAGCCAAGTCTACTCCTGCAACTTGGAGTGGTACAACGGTCTGCCGAGCGACGTTCGGGAGGGGGTCGATTTCGCCTCCGAGATCACCTTCGCGCAGAACCTCGCGAAAGTGCCCGCCGCGCGCAACTACGCGATGGCCGAGCTGACCAAGTCCGGAGTGGAGTTCTATTCGCCGAGCGCCGACGAGTTGGGCGAGTGGAAAGAGGCCGGCGGCTTCCAGCGCAGCGAGTGGGACAATTTCAAGACCGAGTTGGCCGGCTCGATGGGCGACTTCGAGAAGATGGTGGAGGCCGCCGGAACGGCGGGTCGCCACTCCGTCCACGACGCCTGATCGGTCGCCTGATCGGTCGTCTGATCGGTCGCTAAACCCGAAGCGGCTCCGAACGCCCCAACGCGTCCGGAGCCGCGCAGCCCCAGAGCGGAAGAACCGCCCACAGGCGGGACCGCCGGAGAGGATCCGGCGAAGGAGGGCGCGTGCTTAGGATTCTGGATAAGAACGCGGAGCGATGGGCGCTTCTGGTGTTCTACACGATGCTGGTCGCGACGATGGCCGTCGAAGTCGTGCGACGCGAAGTATTCGCCTATTCTTCGATCTGGGGCGAAGAGATCGTGCGCTACGCGTTCATCTATCTCGCCTGGATCGGGGCCGCCGCGGCGGTGCGCGAGCGGGCGCACATCCGGATCGACGTGATCCTCGCCTATGTCGGACCCCGCGTGAAGGCGCTGCTCTACATCTTCGGCGATCTCGTCATGCTGGGCGTCGCGGTGCTGGCCGTCTTCTGGTCCTTCGAGACCGTCGGCGTGTCCTGGAAGTTCGGCTCGGTCAGCCACGGCCTTCGGGTCTCGATGGTCTGGTTCCTGGCCGCGGTGCCGCTCGGCTTTTCGCTGATGCTTTTCCGACTGTTGCAGTCGCTCTGGCGCGACGTCTCCGACCTTCTGACCGGACGCCCGGTCTACGAAGGCGCACGGCTCTTCGATTGAGGACGGGATCATGGAATGGAGCCAGCTTGGCCAAGGGGCCGTTGAGATCGGGTGGGAGTTCTACGGTCCCGTCCTGTTGTTCGTGCTTCTGGTGTCGCTCGCGGTGCCGGTCTGGGCCGCGATCGGCGCCGCCGCAGTGGCGATGTTGCTGATCAGCCAGGTCCTGCCGATGTCTCTGCTCGGCGAAAGCCTGTTCGACGGCATCGACCATTTCGCGCTGACGGCGGTGCCGCTGTTCATCCTGACCGGCGACGTGTTGGTGCGGACCGGGCTCAGTCGGAAGTTCCTGGATGTCGCGGAGGCGCTGACTTGCTGGGCCAAGGGCGGCTTCGGCTCCGCCACCGTGCTGGTCTGCGGCATGTTCTCGGCGATCTCCGGGTCGGACGCGGCGGGCGCCGCCGCCGTGGGCCGGATGACGATCAACCGCCTCGTCGAATCCGGCTATCCGCGACCCTACGCCTGCGCGCTGGTCGCGGCGGGCGCCTGCACCGGCATTCTGATCCCGCCCTCGATCGCGTATATCGTGATCGGCCTCGTGCTCGGGATTTCCGCCTCCACGCTGTTCCAGGCCGCGCTGATCCCCGGCGTCCTGATCCTGCTCTCGATCCTGGTCACCAACATCGTCGTCAACCGGCGCTACGCCTATGAAGGCGGCGGGCTGATCAGCTTCGGCGAATGGGCCGGCAATCTCGGCCGCGCCCTCGCGAGCGGCTGGTACGCCTTCCTGGTGCCGGGCGTGATCTTCTGGGGCATCTTTTCCGGTCGCCTGACCCCCACGGAAGCGGGCGCCACCGCGGTCGTGATCACGATTTTCCTCGGTTTCATCCTGGGCACGCTCAAGCTGTCGGACTTTCCGGCGATGATGGAGAGCTCCGCGAAGGTGAACGGCGTGATCCTGCCGATCATCGCCTTTTCGCTGCCCCTGGCGCAGACCATGGCGGCGCTCGGGGTGCCGCAGGGCTTCGTCTACTCGGTCACCTCGCTGACCGAGAACCCGTACGTGCTGATCTTTCTCATGATCGCGATCCTGATCGCCGCCGGCTGCGTGATGGAGACGACGCCGAACATCGTGATCCTCGCGCCGATCCTGAAACCGCTCGCGGACGAGATCGGCATGAACGAGATCCAGTTCTGCGTGATGATGATCACCGCGCTCGGGGTCGGCTTCATCACCCCGCCGCTCGGCCTCAATCTGTTCGTCGTCTCCGGCCTGACCGGCGAGTCGATCCTAAAGATCGCGGTTCGAGCCGTTCCCTTCGTTTTCTTCATGCTGCTGGTGGTGTTGCTGATCGCCTATGTGCCGGTGGTCTCGACCCTTCTTCTGCCTGACATCTACAAGTGAGGTCCGCCATGACTGTAGAGTACTTGAAAAAAGCAGCGAAGAAGTCGACGGACGACGCGGGCGACGTGCGGGCGAAGGTGCAGGCCATCCTCGACGAGATCGAGGCGGGCGGCGACGAGGCGGCGAAGAAATACGCCGCTCAGTTCGACCGCTACGAGGGCGATATCGTGCTCACGCGCGAGGAGATCGAAGCGGCCTCGGCGAAGGTCTCCCAGAAGCTGAAGGACGACATTCGCTTCGCCTACGACAATGTCCGCCGCTTCGCCGAGGCCCAGAAAGAGACCATCCAGGATATGGAGATCGAGGTGGTCCCCGGGCTGGTCGCGGGGCAGAAGGCGATCCCGTGCCGCGCCGCCGGCTGCTATGCGCCCGGCGGGCGCTACAGCCATATCGCCTCGGCGCTGATGACGGTCACGACCGCGAAGGTCGCGGGCTGCGGCCATATCACCGCCTGTTCGCCGCCGCGGCCCGGCGTCGGCGTCGCGCCGGCGATCATCTACACCGCCGATCTGTGCGGCGCGGACTCGATCCTGGCGCTCGGCGGCGTTCAGGGGATCGCGGCCATGGCGTTCGGCTTGTTCGGCCTGCCGCAGTCGGACATCCTCGTCGGGCCGGGCAACCAGTTCGTCGCCGAAGCGAAGCGCATCCTGTTCGGACGCGTCGGCATCGACATGTTCGCAGGGCCGACCGACAGCCTGATCCTTGCGGACGAAAGCGCGGATCCGTCCATCGTGGCCTGGGATCTCGTGGGCCAGGCCGAGCACGGCTATAACTCGCCGGTCTGGCTCGCCACCACGCACCGCCCGCTGGCCGAGCGGGTGATGGACCTGGTGCCGCAGTTCATCGGGACGCTCCCGGAGCTGAACCGGGACAACGCGACCAAGGCCTGGGCCGACATGGCGGAGGTCATGGTGGTCTCGGACCGCGAAGGGCTCGCCCGGGTCGCGGACGAATACGCGCCGGAGCATCTCCATGTGCAGGCCGCGGATCTGGATTGGTACCTCGACCGCTTGCAGTGCTACGGCTCGCTGTTCCTGGGCGAGGAGACCACCGTCGCGTTCGGCGACAAGTCCTCCGGCCCGAACCATGTGCTGCCGACCAGCGGCGCGGCGCGCTACACCGGCGGGCTGTCGGTCCACAAATACATGAAGCTCGTCACCTGGCAGCGCGCCACCCGTGACGGCGCGAAGCCGATCGCCGAAGCGACCGCGCGGATCTCACGGCTCGAAGGCATGGAGGGTCATGCGCGCACGGCCGACATCCGTCTCGAGAAGTACTTCCCGAACGAGAGCTTCGACCTGACGGCGGCGGACTGAGCCGATGGACGCCGCCGATCTCTCACGCCTGTTCGGCGTCTCTGGGCGCGTGGCTTGCGTGACCGGTGCGAGCTCCGGCCTCGGTCGGGCGCTCGCGACCGCGCTCGCGGAGGCGGGGGCGCGGGTGGTCGGGGTCGCGCGGCGGGCCGATCAGCTCGCGGCCTGGGCGGCGGAGACCTCGGGCGAGACCGCGCCGCTCGCGGCCGATCTGTCGGATCCAGGCGCGATGCGGGCGGTCGCGGCGGAGGCGGCGGCGCCTTTCGGACCGCCCGAGATCCTGATCAACGCGGCCGGGGTCAACACACGCCAGTCGGCCGACGAGGTGACGCTCGAGGGATGGCGCCTGACCATCGACCTGAACCTCGCGACGCCGTTCTTCCTGGCTCAGGCGCTGGTTCCGAAGATGCGGGCGCGGGGCTGGGGGCGGATCGTCAATTTCGCCTCGCTCCAGTCCTTCCGCGCGTTTCCAGGCGGGCTCGCCTACGGCGCGTCGAAGGGCGGCGTGGCGCAGCTCACCCGCGCGATGGCCGAGGCCTGGTCGCCGCACGGGATCACGGCGAACGCGCTTGCGCCCGGCTTCTTTCCCACCGAGCTGACCGGCCCGGTGTTCGGCGATCCGGAGCGCGCGGCCCGGAATGCGGCGCAGACCTGCACGGGCCGGAACGGCGCGATGGCGGACATCGTCGGCCCGGCGCTTTTCCTCTGCTCCGACGCCGGCGCCTATGTCACGGGGCAGGTCCTTTCGGTCGACGGAGGGTTCACCGCGAAATGAAAGCGCTGGTCTATACGGGCCCCGAAGCGCTGGCGTTTCGGGACGTCCCCGATCCGGAGCCCCGCGGCGACGCGCTGATCCGGGTCGCCCATGTCGGGATCTGCGGATCCGACATGCACGCCTTTCTGGGGCATGACGAGCGCCGTCCGGCCCCGTTGATCCTCGGCCATGAGGCGGCGGGCGAGATCGTGGTCGCCTCGACCGCCGGCGGCCCGGCCCTCGGCGCGCGGGTCGCGGTCAATCCGCTGGTGACCTGCGGCCAGTGCGAGGATTGCCGCGCGGGGCGCGAGAATCTCTGCGCCAGCCGGCAGATCATCTCGATGCCGCCCCGCGAAGGCGCGTTCGCGGAGCTGGTCGCGATGCCGCCGGGCAATCTGGTCGAGATCCCCGACGGCGTTCCGACGGAGAAGGCGGCGCTGGCCGAGCCGCTCGCCTGCGGCTGGCACGCCGTCCGGCTGGCGCGGCGCGCGCTCAACCGGCCGCTCGAGGAGGCCCGGTGCTTGGTGATCGGCGGCGGGGCGATCGGACTCGGCGCGGCGCTCACGCTGCGCGCGGCGGGCGCGCGGGAGATCACCCTGGCCGAGCCGAACCCGGCGCGTCGGGCGATCGTGGCGCGCGAAGACGGCGTCCGCGCCATTGATCCCGGCGCGGGCGAGGGCCCCAAAGGCGTCGATCTGGTGATCGACGGCGTCGGCTTCGACGCGACCCGAGCGGCCGCCTCGGCCGCGGTCCGTCCGGGCGGCGTCGTCATGCATATCGGCCTCGGCTCCGCGTCCGGCGGCCTCGATATTCGCCGACTAACCCTTCAGGAGATCACTTTCATAGGAACGTACACCTATAGTGCGCAGGACTATCGCGATACGGCCGCGGCGATCTTCGACGGTCGCTTCGGCGCGCTCGATTGGCTGGAGGTCCGGCCGCTGGCCGAGGGCGCCCGCGCCTTCGACGACATCAAGGCGGGCCGATCGGCCGCGCCGAAAATCATTCTCGAGCCCTGAAAGGAGGCTGACATGGGCGACAAACCCCATCTCCTCGTCCACGACAAAGTCGATAATGTCGGCGTGGTCGTGATCGAAGGACTGACCGCAGGCACGGACATGCTCTGCGTCGTGACGGAGGACAACTCCGAGTTCCGGCTGACCGCCAAGGCGGACATCCCGATCGGCCACAAGGTGGCTCTCCAGGATTTCCAGGAAGGCGACACGGCCATCAAATACGGCGAGGACATCGGCAAGTTCATCGGCCCCGCCGAGAAGGGCGGCCACGTCCACACCCAAAACCTCAAGACGAAGCGGTGGTGAGCCATGCCCTATGACGCAACGAACAAGACGGTGATGGCCTGGCGGCGCGAGAACGGCCGCGTGGGCGTGCGGAACCATGTGGTGATCCTGCCCGTCGACGACATCTCGAACGCCGCCTGCGAGGCGGTCGCCAATAACATCAAGGGGACGATGGCGATCCCCCACGCCTATGGCCGGCTGCAGTTCGGCGAGGATCTGGAACTGCACTTCCGGACCATCATCGGCACCGGCGCCAATCCGAACGTCGCCGCGGTGGTGGTGATCGGCATCGAGCCCGGCTGGACCAAGCGGATCGCCGACGGCATCCGCGAGACCGGCAAGCCGGTGGCGGAGTTCTCGATCGAGCAGAACGGCGACATCGCGACCATCGCGGCCGCGAGCTGGAAGGCCAAGGAGTTCGTCCAGTGGGCGACGGAGCTTCAGAAAGAGCCGTGCCCGGTCTCCGAGCTCTGGGTCTCGACCAAATGCGGCGAGAGCGACACGACGACCGGCCTCTCCTCCTGCCCCACCGTCGGGAACATGTATGACAAGCTGATTCCGCAGGGTCTCTACGGCGTCTTCGGCGAGACCTCGGAGATCACCGGGGCGGAGCATATCTGCGAGAAGCGCGCGGCGACGCCGGAGGCGGCGGCCAAGTTCAAGCAGATCTGGCAGTCCTACACGGACGACGTGATCTTCGCCCACCAGACCGACGATCTGTCCGACAGCCAGCCGACCAAGGGCAACATCCTCGGCGGTCTGACGACGATCGAGGAGAAGGCGCTCGGCAACCTCGAGAAGATCGGCAAGAAGGTGTCGTATATCGACGCGCTCGGCCCGGCGGAGGCGCCGGCGAACGGGCCCGGGCTCTACTTCATGGACACCTCCTCGGCCGCCGCCGAGTGCGTGACCCTGATGGCCGCCGGCGGCTACGTCATCCACACCTTCCCGACCGGGCAGGGCAACGTGGTCGGCAACCCGATCGTTCCGGTGATCAAGATCTCCGGCAATCCTCGGACCTTGCGCACGATGAGCGAGCATATCGACGTCGACGTCACCGGCGTTCTGACGCGCGAGCAGACCATCGATCAGGCGGGCGACGCGCTGATCGACATGATCGAGCGGGTGGCGAACGGTCGTCTTACGTGCGCCGAGGCGCTGGGGCATCGTGAGTTCTCGATGACGAAGCTGTACCGAAGCGCCTGAGGCGGCGATTGCGGCGCCGCGCCCGGCCCCGTTTCATCGCGGGGCCGGGCGCGGATGCGAGGATTGAGTTGATGAGATTTCCCGACGCGCTGACCGGGAAGGCGGCGGTCGTTCGCGCGCATGCGCCGGGCTTGGCGCTCGCGCTGACGATCGCCGCGGCTTCGAGTTTTTTGTCTGAGCATTACGGCGCGCCGGTGATGCTGTTCGCGTTGCTGATCGGCATGGCCTTCAATTTCCTGGCCCAGGACAGCCCCTGCGCGGTCGGGGTCGGCTTCGCCTCGAAGACGCTGCTGCGCTTGGGCGTGGCCCTGCTCGGCCTGCGTTTGACCTTCGGCGATCTGGCCGATCTCGGGCTCGGGAGCGTGCTCGCCGTGGTCGGGCTGATGGTGTTGACGATCGGTACGGGCTTCGCGGTCGCGCCCTTGCTCGGCCGAGGCTGGCGCCGCGCAGAGCAGCACCACGGTCTCGATCACGACCATGCCGATATGGCCGCCGCTCACCGCCGTCATCGCCTGGAGCGACGTCTTCACCCCGAGCGCCGCGATCGCCGTCACGAGCAGCAGGCGCGAGAAATCCGACGCCGCGTCCACGACGAGCGACGGGATCGCGCCCAGGCTGTTCAGACCGAGCAACACCGCAAAGGCGACGACGAACCAGGGCAATCCGGGCCGCCCGCCGCTCGCGTCGATCTGACTGAAGCGCAGGCTCAGGATCAGGAGCGTCAGCACCACCGGCAGCATCGTCACGCGCAGCAGCTTCACGATGGTCGCAGTGTCGCCGGCCGTCTCCGAGATCGAGTAGCCGG
>JBCBRF010000145.1:0-9883 GCA_039819865.1 Pseudomonadota bacterium
GGCAGGAGCGCGATCCGGGCGGGCGCGTCGGGCGTTCCGGCGTTCGGATTCGCAAGGTTCACGAGGGCGGTCGGCCGGTCCGACTGCTCCGCCTGGGCCAACAGGTCGAGCGCGAAGCCGCGACGCTCGGCCCAGTCGCCGGCGGAGGCCCAGCCGCCGTCGAGCACGAGCAGCAGCGGGCCCTCGCCGGTGAGGCGGGTCTGGGGGTTGAGCAGAGGCTGAGCGAAGGCGAAGAGCAGCAGTGCTGCGGCGATCATCCGCAACAGCAGCAACCACCAAGGCGTGCGCTGCGGCGTGCGCTCCTTGTCCTCGAGCCCGAGCAGAACGCGGACGCCCGGAAAGCGCTCGCGGCGCGGCGCGGGCGGGACCGCTCGGAGCAGCCACCACAGGATCGGCAGGGCGACGAGACCGATCAGAAACAACGGCTGAAGAAAGGCCAGGGCGCCGAGGGACAGCATCAGGATCGCGCTCCGCTCGCAAACACGGTGGACAGGCCGCGCGCGATCCACATCAAGGCCGGCGCGGCGCTCTGGTCGGTGCGGTGGGTCTCGAAGCGCCAGCCGGTGGCGCGGGCCAGCTCCTGGAGACGGCCCCGGCGTTCGGCGAGGGCGGTTCGGTAATCCTCGCGGATCGCACCGGCGCGGTCGGTCTCGTAGCGGAGCGCGCCGCCCATGCTTTCGAACAGCACCCGGCCGTCGAAGGGGAAGGCGTCCTCGGCCGGGTCGTTCACCTGGAGAAGCATGCCGGTGACGCCGTGGTCGGCGGCGGCGCGGACGGTGGCGACAAGCCGGCTCTCCTCGCCAAAGAAGTCGCCGACGAAGATCGCCCGGCCGCCGCGCGCGGCCTCGAAGGCGGGCGGCATCGCGCTGTCGGCGTCGAGCGCGCGGCTGAGGCCGATGACGATCCGGGTGAGCTGGGCGTCGCCCGAGCGCGGGCGGTCGTCGCCGGCCTCGAGCAGTCCGATGCCGCCGCCGCGGTTTAACAGGATCGCGGTGGCCGCAGTCAGAACGGTGGCGCGCTCGAGTTTCGTCGGCAGGTCGGGCTTGGAGCGATAGGCCATCGAGCGCGAGCGGTCGCACCAGAGCACCACCGTCTGCGCGGCCTCCCACTCGGTCTCGCGCACGAACAGGGCGTCGGAGCGGGCGGAGCGCCGCCAGTCGACGCTCGGCAAAGGATCGCCGGGCGAGGCGCGGCGGTACTGCCAGAAGCTCTCGCCGAAACCCGGCCGACGCCGGCCATGGGCGCCGAGCACGATCGTCGCCGCCAGACGCTGCGACTCCGCCAGAAGGGCCGGCAGGGCCGCGGACTGGCGCTCGGCGTCGCGGCGTAGGGCGGCGGCGGCCGGCTCAGCCACAGGCGCTCTCGATCATCGCCGTGAGAACCTCCTCCAGAGCGACGCCCTCGGCTCGGGCGGCGAACGTCAAGGCCACCCGGTGCTTCAGCGCGGAGGGCGCGAGGGCGGCGACGTCGTCGAGGGTCGGCGCGAAGCGGCCGTCGATCAGCGCGCGGGCGCGCACCGCCAGCATCAGGGACTGCGCGCCGCGCGGACCCGGACCCCAGGCGAGGGTCTCGGCCGCCTTCGGGTGCGTCTCCGGCTCGCCGGGACGGCCCGAGCGCACGAGCGTCAGGATCGCCTCCATCACCGCGTCGCCGACCGGGATCCGGCGCACGAGCTTCTGCATCGCCATCAGATCGGAGGCGTCGATCACCTGGGTCGCTTCGGCCTCCGCGGCGCCGGTCGTCGCGAGCAAGATCTCGCGCTCGGCGTCGCGGTCGGGATACTCGACGTCGATCTGCAGCAGGAAGCGGTCGAGCTGCGCCTCGGGCAGCGGATAGGTGCCTTCCTGCTCGATCGGGTTCTGGGTGGCGAGCACGTGGAACGGCTTCGGGAGGTCGTAGCGCTGGCCCGCGACCGTGACGTGCTTCTCCTGCATGGCCTGGAGCAGCGCCGACTGGGTGCGGGGGCTCGCGCGGTTGATCTCGTCGGCCATCAGGAGCTGGCAGAAGATCGGGCCGGCGATGAACCGGAACGCACGGGCGCCGTCGGCGCCTTCCTCGAGCACTTCCGCGCCCAGGATGTCCGGCGGCATCAGGTCGGGGGTGAACTGCACGCGCTTGCCGTCGAGGCCAAGCACATGGCCGATGGCCTCGACCAGCCGGGTCTTCGCGAGTCCTGGCGCGCCCACCAGCAGACCGTGGCCGCCGCAAAGAAGCGAGATCAGGGATTGATCGACCACCACCTCCTGGCCGATCACGCGCTTGGCGATCTCGGTCCGGATGCGCCCCAGCGTCTCGGCGGCGCGTTCGACCGCAGCGACCGGCTCCAACGTCAGGAGCGGATGTCCGCCGCTCGGGTTCGCGTCGCTCTCGATCATCGGCGGCCTCATCCTTACATTCCAACGAGCGGCGGCGTTTCGGCGCCCTGCTTCACGGCTGCGCCGCAGGAGGCCCGCACGCCCGCCGTTCGAAACGTTCTTCAGAGAGAAGCGCGTTTCGCCGGTTCGTCCAGAGGCGCCGCTGCGAACACCACTCTACGAAATCGAGGCGACCGCATGTCAATTCAAGAGAAGGATAGCGGACCCCGAGGGCCGATATCGGACATCGACGCGGACGGTCTCGCCGAACAGGTCGCGAGGGCGTCGAGAAAAGGCCCGCCGCCGGTGCATTTATGGAACCCGCCGTTCTGCGGCGATCTGGACATCCGGATCACACGGGACGGGCTCTGGCACTATCTCGGCACGCCGATCGGGCGAGAGGCGCTGGTCAAGCTGTTCGCCTCCGTGCTGCGGCGCGACGACGACGACCGCTATTATCTCGTCACACCGGTCGAGAAGGTGGGCATCCGGGTCGACGACGTCCCGTTCGTCGCGGTCGACTTCGCGCGCGATCCCGCGGGCGACGTCACCTTCATGACGAATGTCGGCGACGCTGCGCCGCTCGGGCCCGAGCATCCGCTGCGGATCGAGAAAGACCCGGAAACCGGGGAGCCGACGCCTTACGTCCTGGTGCGGGCGCGGCTCGAAGCGCGGATCGACCGCAAGAGCTTCTACCGGCTGGTCGAGATCGGAACGGTCGAGGGCGATCAGTTCGGGCTCCGGTCGCGCGGGGCGTTCTTTCCGCTGGCGAGCGTCGCGGAACTCGACGGGTTCGCGCCCGGATCGTGATGGTTCCAACCGGGCCGCCGCAGGTCTATATCGACGGCGAGCGCGCCCGCGGAGGCGGAGCGCGCCGGCCGCATGGGGCGAGCGAGGCGAAATGTACGGCGAACTGGCGGATCCCGACTATGGCGCGATCGGACGCGCGGAAGTCGCCGCCGCCGTGTGGGCGCCGACCGCCTCGACGCCGCGGAGCGATTTCGACCTGTCGCCGGAGGCGCGCACGCATCTGCCGGCCGATCGTCGCCTGCGCCCGGCGGCGGTGCTCTGCGCGCTGATCGAGCGGCCGGCCGGCATCCAGGTGATCCTCACCCTGCGCTCCGCGCATCTCAGCAAGCATGCGGGGCAGATCGCGTTCCCGGGCGGGAAAGTCGATCCGGGCGACCCCTCGCCGCTGGCGGCGGCGCTGCGCGAGGCGGAGGAGGAGATCGGGCTGACCCGAGACCAGGTCGAGGTGCTGGGCGCGATCGATCCCTACGAGACCTCCACCGGCTTCCAGGTCACGCCCTTCGTCGGCTTCGCGCGGCCGAGCTTCACGCCGATCGCCGATCCGGGCGAGGTGGCGGAGGTGTTCGAGACGCCGCTCGGCTTCCTGATGAACCCGGCCAACCATCAGCGGATGTCGCGGGACACGCCGCTCGGGCGGCGGCGGTTCTACGCCATGCCCTATGGCGAGCGGTTCATCTGGGGGGCGACCGCCGGCATGCTCAGAAGCCTGTCGGACCGGCTTCGCGCCGTCACCGGGCTATGAGCGAGGCCCTCCGACTGACGCCCGAGGCCGCGCCCTGGCTCGGCGATCCGGAAATCCAGGCGGTGCTCGCGGCCCTGTCGGCGGGCGGCGCCACCCCGCGCTTCGTGGGCGGCTGCGTGCGGAACGCAATCCTCGCCTCCGGCCCGACCGACGTGGACGTCGCAATCGACGCGCCGCCCGAGGAGACGGTGCGGTTGCTCGAGGCGGCGGGGCTGCGCGCGATCCCGACCGGAATCGAGCATGGCACCGTCACGACGCTCGCGGGGTCGGAGCCGCTCGAAGTGACCTCGCTCCGGCGCGACGTGGAGACCGACGGACGCCGCGCGGTGGTCGCTTTCACCACGGATTGGGCGGAGGACGCGCGGCGACGCGACTTCACGATCAACGCGCTCTACGCCGACCGGACCGGCGCGGTGTTCGATCCGCTGGGCTCGGGCGTCGCGGATCTTCGGGCGCGGCATGTGCGGTTCATCGGGCGGGCGGAGGAGCGGATCCGAGAGGACTATCTTCGGATCCTGCGGTTCTACCGATTCGCCGCCTGGTATGGCGACGCGGCGCCCGAAGCGGCGGATCTGGCGGCGATCGAGACCCTCCGGGACGGGATCGCGCAGCTGGCGCGGGAGCGGGTCGGTCACGAGATGCGTAAGCTGCTCTCGGCCCCGCGACCGGCGCGGGCGCTCTCGGCGATGGCGGCGGCGGGGGTGCTGGCGCGGGTTCTGCCCGAGGCCGACGCCGAACCGCTCGCGGCGTTGGAGCAGTTGGAGGCGGCGCTCGACGCGGCGCCGGCCGCGGCGCGCCGACTCGCGGCGTTGATGCGGGCGGCCGCCGGGTCCGATCCGGACGGCGTCGCGGAGCAGGCGGCCGAAGCGCTTCGGCTCTCGATCGCAGAGACCCGAGATCTGCGGGCGCGACTGGCGGCGAACGCGGCCAGGCCGGAAGAGGCGGGCTATCGGTTCGGCGCGGCCGCGGCGGCGGACGCGCTCCTGATCGCCGCCGCCGCACGGGACCCGGCGGTCGAGGCCGACCTGCTGCGGAGCCCGCTCGCCGCGGCGCGGCGCGGGGCGACGCGGTCGCGGCCGGTCGAAGCGCCGGACCTGCTCGCCCTCGGCTTCACGCCCGGCCCGGCGCTCGGCGCCGCGCTGCGCGCCGCCGAGCAGGCCTGGATCGACAGCGATTTCTCGCTGGACAAGGCCGCACTCCTCGAACAGGCTCGGAAAAAGGTCAGAGAAGCTGACTAAAAATGCGCCTTGCGCCAGGCTCGGTGGACCGCGCTTCGCTGGCCATGAGCGGGGGCGGGCGCGGCGGCGAGGGAAGACAGGGGCGATGGCGGACGGCGCGGCGGTTTCGAGCGGCCTTTCGGCGGGGTTGTTCGAGTGGGATCGGATCGCGGCGCTGGCGGCGTTCGCCTTTGCGAGCACCTGGACGCCCGGGCCCAACAACATCATGCTCGCAAGCTCGGGCGCGACCTTCGGCTATCGGCGCACCCAGCCGCATGCGTTCGGGGTCGCGCTCGGCTTTCCGCTGATGCTGTTCCTGATCGCGATCGGACTCGGCGAGCTGTTCCAGGCCTCGCCCGCGTTCCGGGAGACGCTGCGCTGGCTGGGCGCGGCGCTGCTGCTCTATCTCGCCTGGCGGATCGGGAGCGCGGGACGCGCGGATGCGAAGACGGCGGCGCGCCCGTTCAGCTTCATCGAGGCGGCGGGGTTCCAGTGGATCAACCCCAAGGCCTGGACGATGGCGATCGGCACGGCCTCGACCTTCCTGACCGGCCGCTCGCCGACGCTCGAAGCGGCGGCGGCGGCGGGGGTGTTCGTGCTGGCAGGGATCGGATCCTCGCAGACCTGGACGGCGTTCGGGGTCGGCATTCGGCGGCTCCTGAACACCGAGGCGCGGCTCCGCGCCTTCAATATCGCCATGGGGCTGCTGGTCGCCGCCTGCGTGGCGTTCCTGTTCCTCGAGTAGGGTTTCTCGCGACGCCGGCCGGTCGGCCTGCTTGAGCGTTTTTTTGGCGCGCTATCGGCCGGTCGGCCTGCTTGAGCGTGGGGACCGCGTATCGGTTGGGCGGGCGCGCGCCATCCCTCGCAGCGCGATCCCTGGCGGCGCGATCCCTCGCAGCGCGATCCTCACTCGGCGGAGCCCGTCCTCGCAGGGTCGACCAGGGCGGAGGGGCTCGGGCGGGCAAGGGGGAACTCGGCGGAGCCGACGCCGAAGGCGCCCTTGCGCGGCCGCGACCCTGCGCCCAGACCCGGCGGAGAGGACGGGCGGCCCGAGGAAGGATAGGGGAGGATCCTCACTCGGTGGTGGGCTCTGAGCGAACCAACCGCTCGACAAGGGCCGCGCGCCCGGCGCCGTCGGGGTGGGGAGGCGGAACCGGGACGTCGGCGCTCCGGTCGCCCGGGCGGGAGACGGCGCCGGGCGCGCTTTAGGGCTCGTCCGACAGCCCGCGCCACCAGGGATCGGCGGCGAGCGCGCGGCGGAGGGGCGTGTCGGTCTCGCGCGGGGCCTCGTCGATATAGCGCTTGGCGCTCATGAGCGTACCGCCCCGCAAGCTCCGCAGATATCCGACGGCCGCCGGAACGGAGAAGGGCCGGCCCTCGCTCTCCTCGAAATTCGACGGCAGGTCGGTCCAGACCGCGCCCGCCCAGCCCTCGGCGCGGCACCAGCCGGCGACGCGCGCGGCGACGGCGTCGGTCGGGGCGATGGCGTCGGTCGGGGCGGTCGGGGCGGCGGCGACCCGGCCGATCAGGACCTCGGGCGCGCGCTCGCGCGCGGCGAGGTCGGCGACCGCTCGATCGAGGCGGTTCCGCACGCTCGCGATCACCGCGGTGCGGACCGGGGCGCCCGCCGTCGGATCGATCACCAGCGTCAGGGCGCCGGCGCGCTTGCGCGACACACGGCTAAACTCGACGGGCAGAACCGGTCCGGCGCCGAAGACCCACTCGCCTTCGACCTTCGGCGCCAGATCGTCGAGGTCCCAGATCAGGGAGCCCCAGCCGATCACCGCGATGCGCCCGCCCTCGGTCATGTCGCCCACCCGATCTTCTCGGCGTCGATCGCCCGGTTCGACGCGCTCCCGGTCAGGAAAGCCCGGGAACGACCGTCCGGATCGCGCGATCCGATCATGGCCGCCTCAGGCCGCGCCCGACAGCGTGGACGCTTCCGCAACGACCCTCTCGGCGATCGGCGCAGAGCCGTCTCGCTCGCAGATTTCGAACGGCTCAGCGCTGTCAAGCGCCGCGGCCGGACGGATGAACAGCAGGCCGACCACCAGCGCGAAAGCGAGGGTGACGAGGGCGGCGAACAGCGAAAAGACGGCGCGAAAGGCCATGGGCGCGGGCTCCGAATGCGATCCGGCTGGCGCCGGTCGACCGCAACATCGACCCTTGGCGCGCCCCGCGCCATACCGCCTCGCCGAAGGGTGATCCGTGGTGAGGACCCGCGTCCGGTTACGGCCAGGTCTTTTGGCCAAGTCTTATGGCCAAATCTCATGGTCAGGTCTTATGGCCAAGTCGCGACCGGCGGCAGGCTCATCAGCACCGCCTCGGGATTGTGGCCGGTGGCGAGCCCGAACTGGGTGCCGCGGTCATAGACCAGGTTGAACTCGGCGTAACGGCCCCGGCGAAACAACTGGTGGGCCCGGTCCGCCTCGGACCAGGGCGCTTCCATCCGGCGCTCGACGATGGGGAGATAAGCGTCAAGAAAGGCGTCTCCGACCGCCCTCGTGAAGGCGAAATCCGCCTCCCAGTCGCCGCCGTCGAGATCGTCGTAGAAGATCCCGCCGACGCCCCGGGCCTCGTTCCAATGCCGGATCATGAAGTACTCGTCGGCCCAGGCCTTGAAGCGCGGATAGTGGTCGGCGTGATGGGCGTCGCAGGCGGCCTTCAGCACCGCGTGAAAGCTGTCGCGGTCCTCGAGCGACATCGGATCGTCGAAGGGGATCGTCGGGTTCAGGTCCGTGCCGCCGCCGAACCAGGCGGCGACCGGGGTCCAGAACATCCGCGTGTTCATGTGGACGGCAGGCACGCGCGGCGAGTTCATATGCGCGACCAGCGAGATCCCGGAGGCCCAGAAGCGCGGATCCTCGGCGAGGCCTGGGATCTCCTTGCGCGCGGTCAGGCCGCGCTGCGCCGCCTCGCCGAGCACGCCGTAGACCGTCGAGACGTTCACGCCCACCTTCTCGAACACCCGCCCGCCGCGGAGCACGCTCATGACGCCGCCGCCGGCGTCCGAGCCGTCGGGCGAGGCCCGACGGGTCTCCTTGCGCTCGAAGCGGCCGGGGGAGAGGTCCGCATGAGGGCCGGTCTCGAGCCGATCCTCCAGCGCCTCGAAGGCGGCGCAAATCCGGTCGCGCAATGCGACGAACCAGGCGCTCGCCTGCGTCTTCCGCTCTTCCCAGATCCCGGCCTCGGTCATCCGCGCACTCCTTCACGTCGCCTGTCGTCCACCATTCGATCTCTGATAGCTCACCGCCGCGCCGACGGTTATGGGCCGCCATGACGCGGGGCGGGCCGGCGACGGGGCGGTGGACGAATCGCGCCGGGCCGCCCATGTCAGCCTCACTCACATCACGGGCGTCCCGATCGGCGAGCGACGTCGGGGCGGCCACCACTGCGCAGCCGGTCCCCAGGGGATCCGACGAGGCCCCGATGGCGACCGCCGATCCATCCGAAGACGCCGTCCCGCAGCCGACGACCGCCACCCAACGAAAGGGTTGGCCGTTCGCCTGGTTCGAGCGGCTGGTCGATCCGTACGTCGCCTATGACGAGCGCACGCCACCGCCGGCGCGCCTGTTCGACTTCTATCGGGAGATGCTCCGCCCGGTGCGCTGGATCGTCGGGCTGTCGGCCGCCTTGGCCCTGGTGGTCGCCGTGCTCGACGCGCTGCTGATCGCCTTCGCGGGGCGCATCGTCGACATCCTCACGTCGACGACGCCCGAGCGGCTCTGGGCCGATCACGGGGGAGAGCTGCTGGGAATGGCGGCCGTCGCGTTCATCCTGCGCCCGGTCGTGATCGGCGTCGAGCGCCTGCTTATGGGCCAGGGCTTCTTTCCCAGCATGGGGGCGATCATCCGCTGGCGGACCCACCGGCACATGCTCCGGCAGTCAGTCGGCTTCTTCAACGACGATTTCGCAGGCCGGATCGCCAACAAGCAGATCCAGCTGGCGCCCGCGTTCAACGACACCGTGTTCAACTTCCTCGACGCGGTCTGGTACGCGCTCGTCTATGTGGCGGCGGCGGCGGTGATCTTCGGCGACACCGACGCGCGGCTGCTGCTGCCGCTCGGGATCTGGTTCGCGCTCTATATCGCGACCGCGTGCTGGTTCGTGCCGCGGGTGACGCGGGTCGGCATGATGGTGGCGGAGGCGCGGAGCCGGCTCGCCGGGCGGATCGTCGACAGCTACACCAACATTCTGACCGTAAAGCTGTTCGCGCACGCCCACCGCGAGGATCTCTACGCTCGGGACGCGATCGAGGACATGCGCTGGGTGTTCGCTGAGCAGACCCGACTGTTCACGAAGCTCGAAATGATCATGACGGTCGTGAACGCGGCGCTGATCGGGGGGACGCTCGGCTATGGGGTGTATCTCTGGACCGGGGGCGACGTCACGGTCGGCGCGATCGCGGCGGCTTCGGCGCTGGTGCTCCGGCTCCAGGCGATGACCGACTGGATCATGTGGACGCTCTCGATGCTGTTCCAGAATATCGGCACGGTGCAGGAGGGGGTCGAGACGGTGTCACAGCCGCACCGCCTGCAGGACGCGCCGGGCGCGCCGGCGCTGCGGGTCTCGAACGGCGCCGTCCGGTTTGACGGCGTGTCGCACCATTACGGCCGCGAGGCGGGTCGAGAGATCGATGCGACCGAGGCGGACGAGGCCCCGTCGCGGCCCCGCGGCGCGGGCGTGAACGGGATCGACCTCGAGATCCAGGGCGGGGAGCGGGTCGGCCTCGTGGGGCCGTCGGGCGCGGGCAAGTCGAC
>JBCBRF010000146.1:0-9877 GCA_039819865.1 Pseudomonadota bacterium
CATCGCCTGATACGCGACGATCGCATTTCTCTATGGGCTGGCGCCGACCTTCGGGCTCGGCTTCGCGCCGGCGATCTTCACCGTGGCGCTCAGCGGCGCGGTGGTCTGGATCATCGTGATGGCGTCGATCGCGCGGAACGCGGCGCAGGTCGAGGCGGCGTGCGCGGATTTTCTGGGCTTCAGCGATCGTCGCGGGTCGGACAGCGAATCGCGACGGATCGCGGACGCGGCGGATGAACACGCGAGCGGCGATCAAACGCATGGGCAAGGTTCCCCGGCGGCGGCGTCGAGCGCGCTCGACATCGGCGCATCCTCCGCGCCCGTCACGGTCCTGCAGCCGATAGGCGAGACGGCGAGCGGGTCCGAGACCATACCGATGTCGCCGGCGGTGAGCGCGGGCGGCGTGGGCTCGACGGCCGAGGCCCTAGAGCAGAGCGAACCCGCCGCGGCGCCCTCTTCAGATCCCGCGGCGGATCCCCCGTCAGATCCCCCGTCAGATCCCCCGTCAGATCCCATGGCGGGTCCGTCAGCGAGTCCTTCGGCGGGGCCTTCGGCGGCGAGCCTGATCCTGCTCCGCGCGGCGCCGTACGTCATCGCCGGATACGCGACGATCGCTTTTCTCTATTGGCTGGCGCGCTGGTTCGAGACCGGTCAGCAGCACCTCGCGGGGCCCGTCGGCGCCGCTCTGGTGCTCGCCGCGCTGCCCGCGCTCGACCGGTTGGGCGACGAGATGGCGCGCATGGTGTTGAAAGATCGCGAGCCCGACGTCGCCGCACGATTCCATCGCGTGCTGTGCGGCTCGTGGCGGGTGCTGACCGGGCTCGGGGCGGCGGCGCTGATGGTCTCGCTCTGGGGCGTCGACGTGCTTCAATTCGTGAAGGGCGCGGAGGCGCCCGGCTGGGCCAGCGCGGCGTTCGACATCGCGGTCGCGCTGCTGATCGGCCAGCTGATCTGGCGGCTGATCCAGGCCGCGCTCTATCAGGAGCGGCACGTCGCCGGCGGCGATATCGAGGATGCGGAGGACGCACTGTCGGGGCCGACGCGGGTGACGACGCTGATCCCGATGTTGCGGATCTTTCTGCTGATCGTGCTCAGCATCGTGGTGCTGATGATCGTGCTCTCGTCGCTCGGCGTGAGCATCGGGCCGCTGCTCGCCTCGGCCGGGATCGTCGGCATCGCGATCGGTTTCGGGGCGCAGACCCTGGTGCGGGACATCTTCTCTGGGATGTTCTTCCTGATCGACGACGCGTTTCGGGTGGGCGAGTACATCGAGCTCGACCCGGAGATGCTGGGCGAGATCGAGGCGATCTCGATCCGGTCGCTGCAACTCCGCCATCACCGGGGCGCGGTGATCACGGTGCCGTTCGGCGAGATGAAGAGCGTGACCAACTACAGCCGGGACTGGGCGATCTACAAAATGCCGTTCCGGCTGGAGCCGGAGACCGATCCAGCTCAGGTGAAGAAGATCGTCAAGCGCATCGGACTCGAGATGTTGGAGGATCCGGACCACGGCTGGAAGTTCCTGGAGCCGGTGAAGAGCCAGGGCGTGTTCCAGATCGACGACGACAGCGCGTTGATCATGCGGGTGAAGTTCAAATGCCTGCCGCGCATGCAGTTCGTGCTGCGTCGCGAGGTCTATCATCGCTTGCGCACGGCGTTCGACGAGGCGGGGATCAAATTCGCGCGGAAGAAGGTCGAAGTGGTCTCGAGCGATCCGAACGCGGCGGCGGCTGCGGCGGCTGCGGAGGCGGCCGAACCGCCGATGCCGGGCGGGGGCGCCGCGGCGGCGGCGAATGCGCTTTGAGCTGCGGCTGATGCTCAGCCGCCGGCGACGCGGCTCCAGGGGTGGTCGAGCGATTTGATGCCCTTGAAGACGCCGATCGCTTCGCGCGCCACTTTCGGCGGCGCGCCTTCGGACGCGAATTTCCGCGCTTCCTCGCTCTGACCCGAAAGAGTCAGGGCCAGAGCGAGGTTCTGGCGAACCTGGGCGTTGGCGCCGGGCGCGGTGCTGGCCCGCCGCAACAGCTCGACGGCCTTCGGCAGATCGCCGCTCAGCAGATGAGACAGTCCCGCGTTGTTCAGAAGCGCCGCGCTCGGACGCCCGCTTTGCATCGCTCGCGCATAGAGCGCCTGCGCCTTCGCATGCTCCAGGCGGCGATCATGGGCGACGGCGAGGGCCTGCAGCACCGCGGGGTCGTCGGGCAGCTGTTGGTTCAACGTGGCGAGAACGGCGATGGCTTCGCTCGGGCGGCCGGCGCCGAGCAGCAGCTTGCCATGCTCGAGGCGCAGCAGCTTGTCGCCCGGATGAACCGCGAGCGCGTCGTTCAGGACCTGCTCCGCGCGCGAGATGGCGCCGAGATAGCGCAGGTGCCGCGCATAGTCGTAGGCGACCTGCTTGTCCTGGGGGCGGACGTCGTAGAGGCGGCTCAAGTGGCCGAGCGCGGCTTCGGTCTTGCCCTCGCGCATCGCGAGGGCCGCGGCGCGCTCGGTGAACACGTCATAGTCCGGATCGGATTTGCTCGTCGCCGCACCGGTCACCGCCGGCGCGCGCTCTTCCGGCGCGACCGTGTAGGCGGGGTCGATCGTGCTGGTCGCGGCGGTGGTCGTCTGGGGGCGGGTCTGCGAGCCGAAGGCGCTCATGCCGCCCTCGTCGCAGCCGGCAAGGGCGCAGCAGGCGATCAGGGCGACCGCGCGCGCGAGGCGGCGGTCGATGGGGAGAAAGCGGCGGGATCCAGCGCGCGCCATGGCGATCAGCTCCAAGTTCGACGCCTACCGACCCGCACCCCGGACCCGGAATCATGGTCGGGTCGGTCCGTTCGAGATCCGCGCGAGCGCGCACGGGCGGCGGCGGCGGTGGACGGTAAATCGTGGACAAACTTGCGGGCGACAGGTTCAACGATCCGTTAACGTCCGGCGGATTTCGCGCCTGGACGCGCGGAAGATCCTAAGCACTGAGGTGAGAACAGCATGACCGACGGCGCAGACCCCGTTTCGCCGACCGATCACGGCGGGTCCACGGACGGCGCGTCGCCTGACGACGCCGCGGCTTGTGCCGAAGCGCGGGCTCGGGCGACGTTCGCGACGGATGCGAGCGCGGCCTTTCCGCTGATTCTGGCGCGCGCCAACGCGCTCGACGAGGATCTCGCGCAGGCGCCGCAATCGGCGCGGGCCTGGGCGCAGGCGGTCGGGTTCGACGGGTCGACGGGTCGTTTCTTGTTCGCCCCTGATTCGGCCGGCGGCGTCGCCGCGGGGCTGTTCGGCGTGGGGACCGAGGATGCGGTCGCCGCGCTCGAGCCGCCGAAAGAGGCGGACGGCCGCGATTTCACGCTCGCCGGCGCCCCGGTCGACGAGGAGGACGCGGCGCTCGCCTGGGCGCTCGGGGCCTACCGGTTCGATCGCTACAAGAGCCGGTCGGCGGCCGCGCGACTCGCGCCGGGCTCGGAGGCCGCGCGGGAGGCGGCGCTCGCCAAAGCGATCGGGGTCTATCTGACCCGGGACCTCGTCAATACGCCGACCTCGGATCTGGGGCCGGCGGCGCTCGAGGCGGCGGCGCGGTCGCTTGCGGCGCGCCATGGCGGCGCGGCCGAGACGATCGTCGGCGCGGCGCTTCTCGAGCGGAACTACCCGATGATCCACGCCGTCGGCCGGGCGGCGGCGGAGGCGCCGCGGCTGATCGATCTTCGGTTCGGGTCGGAGGATCTGCCGAAGGTCACGCTGGTCGGGAAGGGCGTGTGCTTCGACACCGGCGGGCTCGACATCAAGCCGGCGCGGGCGATGCGCCTGATGAAGAAGGATATGGGCGGGGCGGCGACGGCGCTCGGGCTCGCCGACATGATCCTTCGGGCGGGGCTGCCGGTGCGGCTTCGCGTGCTGATCCCGGCGGTCGAGAACGCGATCTCGGCGGACAGCTTTCGCCCCGGCGACGTGCTGACCAGCCGCAAGGGGATCACGGTCGAGGTCGGCGACACGGACGCGGAAGGGCGGCTCGTGCTGGCGGATGCGATCGCGGACGCGGATGCGGAGGCGCCGGAGTTGCTGATCGACTTCGCCACCCTGACCGGCGCGGCGCGGGTCGCGGTCGGGCCGGACCTCGCGCCCTTTTTCACCGACGACGAGCGGCTGGCGGCGGATCTGGAGGCCGCGTCGGTGTTCGCGCGGGATCCGGTTTGGCGGCTGCCGCTCTGGGACGGCTACGAGGCCGATCTAAGCTCGAAGGTCGCAGACGTCTGCAGCGTGTCCGCCACCGGTTTCGCGGGCTCGACCACGGCGGCGTTGTTCCTGCGGCGCTTCGTCGAGAAGGCGGCCTCCTGGGTTCATTTCGACATTTACGCCTGGCGGCCGAAGGCGCGGCCGGGGCATCCCGAGGGCGGCGCCTGTCAGGCGGCGCTCGCGACGCTCGAGTTCCTGAAGGGCCGGTACAGCCCAGGATCGGGGCGCGAATGACGCTTGATCCTCGCCTGAACGCCTATCGCCCGGATCTGGCCGACGCCCGTCTTGTCGGTCGGGTGGAGGCGGAGGCTTTCGTCGAGGGCGAACCGATGGAGGTTGCGAGCCCGCTCGCGCCGCTTCGGGGGAAGCCGCAAAGCCGGCAGCCGGTTGTGGCGACCTTGCTCCGCGGCGAGCCGGTGCTCGTGTTCGAGGAGATCCGCGACCCGGATCTCGCGGCGCCTCTGTTCTGGGTGCAGTCGGAGCTTGACGGGTATGTCGGCTACGCCGAGCGGATCGACATCGAGCGCCGAGGGCCGGCGGCGACGCATCGGGTGATCGCGACGCGGTCGCCTCTTTATCCTTGGGCGCATGTGAAGGCGCCGACGCGGGATTGGGCGCCGATGGGATCGACGCTGGCGCTGACGGATGAGCCGGCGGTCGAGGGGTTTCGGAAAATCGCGATGCGCCAGGGCTGGGCGGAGCGCTGGATCTATGAGCGTCATGTCGCGCCGCTCGAGCCGGTCCAGACGGATTGGGTGGCGTTCGCGGAGAAGCTTATCGGGGTCCCCTATCTCTGGGGCGGCGACAGCGCGGAGGGCGTCGATTGCTCGGGGTTGATCCAGACCGCGATGGAATGCGTCGGCCGGGCTTGCCCGAGGGACAGCGACATGCAGGAGGCGGCGCTCGGGGCGCCGATCGATCTGGACGGGCCCTTACGACGCGGGGATTTGGTGTTCTGGCGCGGGCATGTCGGCGTGATGCGGGATGGGGAGACGCTCTTGCATGCGAATGCGTGGGCGATGGCGGTGGCCAGCGAACCGCTGGTCGAGGCCCGAAAGCGCATCGCCGAGGGCGAGACCGGTTCCGCGACCAGCGCCCGCCGGCCCTGATCCACAGATTTTGCAGTGCATCGTGCGCTGGCGGCGTTATTGTGCGGCACGCGTTCAAAGCGCTGCGCCTTTCAAGCTTCGTTTCCGCCGGATGAACCCGGAGACCGTCCGAATGCGTCAGATCTCAATAGCTCGCCGAACCCTTCACGCCTTGTCGCGCGCCGCGATTCTCGGTGCGCTCGGCGTCCTGGCTTGCGGCGCGACCCCTGTGGTGCTGAGCGCCCCGGCGGCTGCGCAGGACGAAGAAGAGGCGCCGAGGGTGCGCAAGGATCCGGCGGGATTTCAGGCTTGGGTCCGGAGTTTTCGCGCCGAGGCGCTGGCCGCGGGCGTGCCGGCCGATGTATTCGACGGCGCGTTCGCCGGCGTTCGTTTGAACCAGCGCGTCCTGGAACTCGATGGGCGGCAGTTCGAGTTTGTGACCCCGACCTGGGACTACCTCGATAGGCTGGTGTCCGCGAAGCGCATCGCCGCGGGTCTCGAGGCGCGTCAACGCGCCGGGGCGACCCTCGCCCGGATCGAGGAGCGCTATTCGGTTCCGGCCAATGTGGTGGCGGCGATCTGGGGCATCGAGAGCAATTTCGGCGAGAACCGCGGCGACTTCTCGATCATCGAGGCGCTGGCGACGCTCGCCTATGACGGCCGCCGCGGGGCGTGGGCGAAGGGCCAGCTGCTGGTGGCGCTCGACGTGCTGCGTTCGGGCGACACGACGGTCGAGCAGCTCAGGGGCTCCTGGGCCGGCGCGATGGGGCACACCCAGTTCATTCCATCCAGCTACGATCGGCTGGCGGTGGACTTCAACGCGGATGGACGACGCGACATCTGGTCGGACGATCCGACCGACGCGCTGGCGTCGACGGCGAACTACCTCTCGGAGCGGGGCTGGCGGCCGGGCGAGCCCTGGGGCCTGCATGTCCGAGCGCCAAAGGAGTTCGACTATGGCCGGGCGGCGGCGGAGCGTCGGAGCACGGACGAGTGGCGCGAGCTCGGCATGACGATGGTCGACGGCGAGCCGCTGCCGAAAGGGCTGAAGGACGCGGAGCTGTTCATGCCGGCCGGCGCGCGGGGCCCGCAACTGCTGCTGCTCAACAATTTCCGCGTGATCCTGACCTATAACAACAGTTCGAACTACGCGCTGGCGGTGTCCCTGCTGGCGGAGCGGCTGGAGGGCCTGCCGCCGCGGCGTTTCGACTGGCCGACGGACGATCGCCCGCTGACGCTGAAAGAGCGTAAGGAGCTGCAGGAGCTGCTCCGCGATCTCGGCTATGACGCCGGCGGGGTGGATGGGATCCTCGGTCCGAAGACGCGGGCGGCGCTTCGGAGGTTTCAGGCGAGCCGCAGCATGATCGCGGACGGCTATCCCTCGGAAAAGCTGCTCGAGCTGGTGCGCCGGGCCAAGAAAGCGCAGGACGCGCCGCTCTTGGTGGTGCGGACCGGGCCGGCCGAGCCTGCGGACATCCGGGAGATGCAGGCGTTGCTCACCAGCCTCGGCTACGACACGCGGGGGGTCGACGGCCAGCTCGGGCCGAGGACGCGGCTCGCCATCGCGCAGTTCCGCCGCGACAAGGGTCTCGAGGGCGAGAATGACGAGGCGACTCTGGAGCTGCTGAACGCTTTGCGCGACGCTGTGCGGAGCGGCGGCTGAAAGCGGCGTTTTCGCGGAGGATTCGCCTTCCGTGGGTGACAGACGCCGAAAAACCACGTGTCTCGCACGTTACTCACAGCAATGATGCTCCGGTTGTTAACTCTTCGTTGATCTCAAGGTTTAACGATCTCTGTGCGCTCGGGATGCGCGCACCGGAAGAGCCTCACTCTTTCGTTCCGACGTGGTCAGCGGTCCGGCGGGGGCGCCGCGCCGCTGACCACGTCGACCCTTTCCTGAACCACGCTCTAGCGATGGCCGCGCTCGGCTGAAAACCGACGGCTGAGGTCGCAATCGCACGCGGCGGCGTCGCTCGCTCCTGGACGTTCGCCTGACGCAAGGTTCAATCTCGCAACCAGAACGAATGGAAATGGTCCGCGGCGGCGGGCCGCTCAGCGGGAGCAAGACCCATGAAATCGCATGCGCGCGTGGTCGTGGTCGGCGGGGGCGCGGTGGGCGCCTCGATCCTCTATCACCTGGCGAAGGCCGGTTGGAGCGACGTCGTGATGCTCGAGCGGGACGAGCTGACCTCGGGCAGCACCTGGCATGCGGCGGGGCTGCTGCCCTACTTCAACATGAGCTACGCGGTCAGCCACATCCACGATTACTCGATCCGCACCTATGATGATCTCGAGGCGGAGACCGGGCTGTCGGTCGGGTTCAAGCGGGTCGGCAATCTGCGCATGGCGCAACGGCCGGAGCGGATGGACGAGTACATGCTCTACGCCGCGACCGCGGAGACGGTGGGCGTGCCGTTCGAATGGCTGAAGCCGTCGGACATCAAGGAGCGCTACCCGTTGGTGCGGACCGAGGACCTGGTCGGCGCGATCTTCCATCCGACGGACGGTTACATCAATCCCGCCGACCTCACGATGGCCTACGCCAAGGCGTCCCGCGACCGGGGCGCGGAGATCCATCGCAGATGCCAGGTGGACGGCTTCGCGCGGACGGCGGGCGGAGACTGGATCGTGCAAGGCCGCAAAATGGTCGAGCAGGGCAACCGCCTGGTTCCGGGCGAGGAGACCTTCGAGATCACCGCGCAAATCGTGATCACCGCCACCGGCAATCACGCGCAGCGGACGGCCGCGATGGTCGGGACCTACATCCCCGCCATCCCGGTCGAGCACCAGTACATCGTGACGGATGTCGATCCGGCGCTAAAGGCCTGGCGGGAGACGAACGGCGAGCATCCGGTTCTGCGGGACGCGGACGCCAAATGGTATGTCCGCGAAGAGCGGGGCGGCTGGATCCTCGGGCCTTATGAGCGGAACGCGCCGGCCTGGGCGACCTTTGGCGTCCCGGAGAGCTTCCGGGCGGATCTGCTGCAGCTCGATCTGGATCGGATCGAGGAGGAGTACGCCTCCTTCATCCATCGCATCCCGTCCTCCGAGGAGGTGGGGCTGAAGGACGATTACAACGGTCCGATCTGCTACACGCCCGACGGCAACCCGCTGGTCGGTCCGGCGCCGGGCGTCGAAAACTTCTACTTCGCCGAGGGCTTCTCGTTCGGGATCACCGCGGCCGGCGGCACGGGGTATTATCTCGCGCAGCTGCTGACCGAGGGCGAGGCTGAGATCGACATGTGGTCGCTCGATCCGCGGCGCTTCGGCGGCTGGATGACCCGCCAATACGCCGTCTCGAAGAACGAGGAGGCGTATGAGCATGTCTATATCCTGCACCATCCCGACGAGGAGCGCCCGGCGGCGCGGCCGCTCCGGACCGCGCCGTGCTACGATCGGATGAAAGCGGCCGGCGCTCAGTTCGGCCAGGTGAACGGCTGGGAGCGGCCGATCTACTTCGCCCCGCAGGGCTTCGACGATCACGCCAGCCGCTCGTTCCGGCGGGGCGGCTGGTGGGAGTATGCGGTCGCCGAAGCCAAGGCCGTGCGCGAGGGCGTCGGCCTGTTCGACGCCACCGCCTTCACCAAGCATCGCATCTACGGTCCGGGCTCTACGGCGTTCCTCGACTGGCTGACCTGCAACAAGCTGCCGCGGGTGGGCCGGATCAACCTGACCTACGGGCTCACGGAGAAGGGCACGATCCGCACCGAGTTCACGATCGTGCGGACCGCGGAGTCCGATTACTACGTCGTCACCGCCGGCGCGGCGCAGGCCTATGACAGCGACTACATCCTGAAAGAGGCGCTCGCCTGGAACGCCGATGGCGGCGAGATCGAGAAACACGGCTGGGTCGCGACACAGGACGTCACCACCCAGTGGGGCGTGTTCGCGATCGCCGGGCCGAGATCGCGCGACCTGATGAAGGCGCTGGTGTTCGCGGAAAACCCGGAGACTGCTTTCACGAACAAGGCGTTCCCCTGGCTGTCGGTCCGGGACATCGAGCTCGGCATGGTTCCGACGCGGGCGATCCGGGTGGCGTATACCGGCGAGCTCGGTTGGGAGCTGCATCACCCGATCGAGATGCAGAACCACCTGTTCGATAAGATCGCGGCCGCCGGCGAGCCGCTGGGACTGACGCTCTGCGGCGCGCGGGCCCAGAACTGGCTGCGGCAGGAGAAGTCCTATCGTGCGTTCGGCTCGGATCTTGGGCGGGACGCGACGCCGCTTGAAAGCGGGCTGGAGCGGTTCGTCGACATGGACAAAGCGTTCCGCGGCAAGGCGGCGATGCAGGAGACCGGGATCCGCGCGAAATGCGCGACGGTGCTGATCGACGGGCCGGAGGACGCGGATCCGTGGGGCCGAGAGGCGCTTTATACGCCGGAGGGCGAGCGGGTCGGCCGGTTGACCTCGGGCGGCTACTCGGTGGCCTTCGGCAAGCAGATCGGCGTGGGCTATATGAAGCCGGCGCTGACGGCGCCCGGGACGAAGCTGAAAGTGCGGATGTTCGACCAGCTCTGGGACGCGGAGGTCCAGGTCGACAGCCCGTACGACCCGAAGAACGAGCGGATTCGGCTGGACGG
>JBCBRF010000147.1:0-9853 GCA_039819865.1 Pseudomonadota bacterium
CTCGCAATAACCACCAGCGGCTGAATCGGCCGGACTCCAAAGCACGATCCAGAGAAGCTGCCGCCGAAGCATCCTCATCTGCGCGCGCCCACCCGGCGTCTCCACCTGGCGTCCCCACCTCGCGCCCCTACCTGGCCGCACCGCGCGCCCGACGCGATGCGGGGGCCGGTGGGAAAGCGGCTTTCGCGGTGGTGGCGTGGAGCCCCGTCTCTCCTCCGCGCTCTATGCCCCTCCTCCCCGCTCTATAATGGGGCCGGAGCGGCGCGGTTCCGACGACGTCGCGGAGCGGCCGGCGGCGGTTCGACGCCGCCGACGGCCGCGCTCCCTGTCCCTTCGACCCGACCGCCGATCGCGCGAGAGCCTTGTCGGCGGGCGGGTTCCGACGGATGACAGGCGCGGTCCGCAGGCGGTCTCAGCGGGCGCTCAGGCGCTTCACCGCCTCCGCCTCGCCGTTCGAGCGCAGCAGGGTCTCGCGCGCCGCCTCCCAGGCGGGGCGCAACGCCTCGCGCTCCGCCTCCCACCGCGCGATCCGCGCGCGCGCGGCGGCGACCCAGGAAGCGAAGGCCGCGGCGCCGTCGAGATCCATCGGATCGAAGCAGCTCTCAGCCGTGTAGATCTCCGCCCGGAGCGCCGCGATGCGGTCGTCGATCGCCTGGATCGCCGACTGGACCTCGGCCAGCGCGCCGGCGTCGCGCCGCTTCACCGCCTCGAGCGGCGCCGTCAGCCCCGCCAGCCGCCGGAGCCTGATCTCCGCGTCCCGGTCGCGCCCTGCTCTCATCTCTGCGATCCCTCCTCGTCGGCCGGCGCCGTCTCTTCAGCGCGGCCCCAGAAGCGTTTCTTCCGGCGCGCCGCCTCCTGACGGGTCGCCTCGGCGAAGCGGATGGCGGCGGCCACCGCCTGATAATGCTCGGGCCGGATCTCCCGGCCGAGATCGATCGCGGCGTGGAGCGCGCGCGCGGTCGGCGGATCGGAGTGGATCGGCACCGACGCGCCCTCGGCCACGCGCCGGATGCGGAGCGCCACCTCGTCGACGCCCTTGGCGACGCAGACGGGCGCGGCGCCCGGCGCCCGCGACCATTTCAGCGCGACCGCGTAGTGGGTCGGGTTCACCACGACCACATCCGCCTTCGGCACCTCGAGCAGCATCTTGTTGGTGGCGATCTCGCGCGCCCGCGCCTGGCGGGTCTGCTTCATGTAGGGATCGCCCTCATGCTCCTTGGTTTCGTCCTTCAAATCCTGGAACGACATCCGCAGTTTCCGGGCGTGGTCGTAGCGCTGCCAGAGATAGTCGGGGATCGCGATGGCGGTCGCGATCGCCAGGGTCGCGGACAGCAGCAGCACGCCCTCGTCATAGAGCAGCATGCCGATCGCGCGGCCGTCATAGCCCATCATCTGGGCCACGCCGTCATGCTCCGACATGAAGATCAGCCCCAGCACCAGCGCGATCAGGCAGAGCTTCAGCGTCGATTTGAAGAATTCGACCAGCCCGGTCGGCCCGAACTTCTGCCCGGCGTTCGAGATCGGTGAGATCCGGCTCAGCTGCGGGTTCAGCTTTTTCGGCGCCACCACGATCGCGCGCTGGGCCGTAAGCGCGATCAGCGCCATCGCCACGGGCGCGAGCAACAGCGGCGCGAGCGCCAAACCGATCTCCGAGAACAGCGCGCCCGCGACGTCGCCGTTCCCGCGCAGGAACAGCGGCGCGAGCTCATGGGGCCGCGACAGGAATGCGCTCAGCGGCTCGGCGGCGCCGAGGAACACCCCGCTCGAGGCGATCGCGACCACCGCCAGCACGCCCAGATAGATCGCGGCCGCGGCCACGTCTTGAGACTTCGGCACGTCGCCGTCCCGGCGCGCCTGTTCGAGGCGCGCCGGGGTCGGATCGAGCGTCTTTTCCTGGCCTTCGTTCTGGCTCTCCGCCATGCCCTCCCCCTAGACGCCGAGGGGCGCGACGAGGATCTGGTCGAAGCGCTCGTGCCAGATCGTCACCGCGGCGCCCGCGGTCAGCGTGAGAAGGGCGAGGCCGAGCCCGGTGATCGCGGGCAGGCCGACAAAGGCGACCATCAGCTGCGGCATGGCGCGGTTGATGAAGCCGAGCGCCAGATTGTAAGCGAAGGACATCACGATGAAGGGCAGCGCCAGCGCAACGGCCAGGTTAAAGGCGGACGCGACGCGTTCGACGGTCCAACTCGCCGCGTCGCCCGCCACCGGCCAGACGCCCAGCGGCAGGACTCCGTAGCTTTCAACGATCAGCGCCGCCGCCTTCACATGGAGCCCCAGCGTCATCGCGAAGGCGATCCCCGCCAGCGTCAGCACGGTGGCGATGGTCGGCTCGGGCTCCGGCGCGACGCCCTGGGCGAAGAGCTGGCTGAGCGACAGATGCTGGGCGATCAGATGCCCGGCCGTCTGCAGCGCGATCAAGGCGGCGCGCACGCTGAAGCCGATCAGCAATCCGGACGCCGCCTCGGCGATCAAAAGAGGCGCGAAGCTCAGAAAATCGCCCTCGATCGGCGGCAGGGTCGGATAGAGCATCGGCCAAGCGACCGCGGCGAAGGCGAGCGCGCCCGCAACCTTGATCCGATGCGGGATCGAGCCCTCGGCGATCCCGGGCAGGAAGAACGCGATGGCGTAGATCCGCACGAAGATCGCGGTCGCCGCATAGACCGCCGTCTCGGCCTGGGACAGCATCAGCAGGAGCGCGTTCACGACGGCCGCGCCTCGGCGCCGAAGGACAGGGTCGCCCACGCGCCCGTCGCCGCGGCGAGCATCCCCGGCGCCGCTTCGCCGCCGCTTTCGCTCCGGAGCCGCCGTCGCCCGATCGACAGGGACGGGCCGAGGTCCGGGCGCAAGGATGGAACCGCCGGAGGCGGCGCGCGAAGCGCGTCCTTGCGCGCGGGCGTCGGCTCGGCCAGGGCGCGTGGGCGACGGCGGATCGGGGGCGAAAGCGGCTTTCGCTCTGGTGAGCCGGAGCCCATCGGTTCGCGCCGGGCGCGGCGCGCTCCGGTCGTCGTCAGCGCCCGGTCGTCGGCGACGGGGTCGATCCCCGTCGTCGGCGAGGCCGGCGCCGGGCGCCGACGCCGGTCGCGCGCGGGCCAGAGAAAGCCGGGCGCGTCGGCCGGGCCGCCGCTCTCGCCGGCGCGGAGGCTGGTCTCGTGGTCGCGCATCACGCCATCCCCAACACGGCCGGGCGCGCCGTCGCGCCGATTTCCTCGAAGGACAGCACCGGATTGCCGACGCCCTTGGCCGACAATACGTCGCGCAGGAAGCGCCGGCGCCGCGTCGAGGTCACCACCGCCGGATAGCGCCCCTCCGTCGAAGCCGAGGACAGCGCGTCGCGCACCGCTTTGGCCAGACGGTTGAAGGCGTCGGGCGGCAGGGCGACGTCGACGCGGCCTTCCGAGACATGCTCGTGCTCCGCGAACAGCGTCTCCCATTTCGGATCGAGCTGGATGAGGGGCAGGCTGCCGTCGGGCTCCTGCAGCTTCGAAACCAGCACGAAGCCGATGCGCTGGCGGACATGTTCGGCCAGCATCTCCGGATGCTTCTGGGCGGTCGGCGGGGCGTCCGCCACCGCCTCCAGGATCAGGCCGAGATTGCGCACCGGCACCCGCTCGTCCAGCAGCGCGCGGAGCACCGACTGCAACAGCTCGAAGGAGACCTTGTCCGGCACGAACTCGTCCAGGATCTGCTTGTTCAGCTTGGCGCGGTCCTCGTCGGAGGGGTTGGCGAACTGCTCGAGGAGCGTCGTCAGCGCGCGGCGGGTGAAAAGACGGCCGAAATTGCGCTGCACGGTCTCGAGCAGATGGGTCGCGACCACCTCGACCGGCGCCACCACCGGCAGGCCGAGCACCGCCGCCTCCTGTTGCGCGGTCTCCTCGATCCAGCGCGCGGGCGCGCCGTAGACCGGCTCCTTCACATCCTCGCCCGGAGCGGAGAGCGGGGCGTCGTCGTTGATCAGGGTGAGGAGCTTGCCCGGGCGCAGCACGTCGCCCGCGCATTTCACGCCGTGGATGCGGATCTCGTAGCGGCCCGGCGGCAGCGACGCGTTGTCGGTCAGGCGGACCTCCGGCATGATGAAGCCGAACTCGGTCGCCATATGCTTGCGCATGTTCTGGATCCGGTGGGCGAGGCCTTGCCCTGAATCCATCGCCATGGTGATCAGGTCCGCGGCGAACTCGACATGGATCTCGTCGACGTCGAGCAGATCGCCGAGGCTGTCCTTTTTCTTCGGAGTTTCAGCCTCCTTCGCCTTGCGATGCTCTTCGAGTTTCCGGGCTTCGAACTCCGTCTTTTTGTGCCGCTCGGCCCACCAGCCGGCCGAGACCAGCGCGGCGCCGCCGGCCAGGAAGGGCAGGAAGGGCAGGCCCGGGGCGAGGGCGAACAGCGCCATCAGACCGCCCACAGTCATCAGCGCCTGCGGATGGGCGCCCAGTTGGCCGATCAGCGCCTTGTCCGCGGAGCCGAACGCGCCGCCCTTCGACAGCAAAAGCGCGGCGCCGATCGAGATGATCACCGAGGGGATCTGGCTCACCAGGCCGTCGCCGACGGTCAGGATCGCATAGGTCTCGATGGCGTCGCCGAAGGCCATGTCGTGATAGGCCATGCCCATGGCGACGCCCATGATCAGGTTCAGGAGCGTGATGAGCAGGCCCGCGACGGCGTCGCCCTTCACGAACTTCGAGGCGCCGTCGAGCGAGCCGAAAAAGGTCGTCTCCTCCTGCTCGATCTTGCGGCGCTTCTTGGCCTCCTCATGGGTGATCGCGCCCGCGGCCAGGTCGCTGTCGATGGCGAGCTGCTTGCCCGGCATGCCGTCGAGGGCGAAGCGGGCGCCGACTTCGGCCATCCGGCCCGCGCCCTTGGTGATCACGATGAAGTTCACGATCAAGAGGACGCCGAACACCACCAGGCCGAGGAACAGGTTCCCGCCCATGATGAACATGGCGAAGCCCTCGATCATGCCGCCCGCGGCCGCGGTGCCGGTGTGCCCTTCGCCGATGATCAGCTTGGTCGAGGAGACGTTGAGGCTGAGGCGCAGCATCAGCGAGGCGAGCAGCACGGTCGGAAAAGCCGAAAAGTCGAGCGGGCGCTCGACGAACAGCACGGTGGTGAAGATCAGGATGGCCAGCGCGAAGGACACCGCGAAGCCGATGTCGAGAAGGATCGCGGGCACTGGCAGGATCATCATCACGATGACCGCCATCAGCGCGAGCGCGAACAGCACGGTCGGCTGGTAGAGCTGCGAGATCGACAGGTTGCTCGGCATCGAAAAGATCCGTCAGAGGGTTTCGGGGAGCGTATTGGCGTGCGGCGCGGCGGGATCCGCGTCGGCGGGGTTCGTGTCCGCGGGGTTCGTGTCCTCGGGGCGCGCGGGCGGGACGGGGCGGGCCTCGAGCAGACCGCCCCGGGCCGGCGCGGCGTCCGGATCGATCAAGGGACGGGCGGCGTCGGCGAAGAAGGGTCGGGCTTCGCGGCCGCCGAACAGCCCGCCGGACGCCGCTGCGCGGAGCAGGGGGCCCGAAGCGCCGACGAGCCCGAAGCGCGTATGGGCGCGTCGGGCGAGGGTCACGTCGTCTTCCCGGGGCGCGGCCCGTTCAGGTTCGGCGCGCGCGGCGTCGGCCGGGTCGCGCGAGCTTCGCCGCGGCGGCGGGGGGAGGGCGGCGGTCGCGAGATCCGGGTCCGTCCCGAGGCGGGCGTAGGCGTCGGCGACTTTCGTGCGGTAGCGCCGCGCCAGCTCAGGGGTGCGGGAATGGTAGAGCCCGGCCGCCCGGATCCAGTCGCCGGTCTCCGCAGCCAGCGCCTTCAGGAAGCGCGCCGCATAGTCGACGTTCCGGGCCGGGTCGAACATGGCCTCCAGGCTGTCGAAGTTCTCGCCGTGCCAGCGGCGGTTCACCTGCATGCAACCGACATCGTAAGAGGCGACGCCCTGGGCGGCGAAGGTCTCGGCGAGGCGCAGACCCTCGGCTCGGGTCGGCAGCCAATGCCCGGCGCCGGCGCCGTTCATCGTCCAGGGCCAGGGGCGGCGGCGATCGCCGATCCGGCGCCCGCTCTCGGTGAGCGCGACGGCCAGCAACAGGCGGGCGGGGACGTCGTGGCGGCGCGCGGCGTCCCGGATCGCGGCTTCGCAGAGCGCCGCGGTCGCCGCGCGGGGATCCTCTTCCCGATCCACCTCGCGGTTCGGCGTCGCGCCGCGCAGGATCGTGCGGGACGGCGCGGCGCCCGGCTCGGCGCCCGGCTCGGCGCGCTCGAACGACCCGCCCGCGCCGCCGAGGAACAGCGAGCCCGCGGACGGCGTGAAGGCGACGCTCCGTTCGGCGGAGGCCGCGCCCCTCTCCGCGGAGGCCCCGCCTGGCGTCAGCGAAACGGCGATCGCGATGGCGAGCGCCAGCGCCCGCGGCCGGTGGAGCGACGCGCGGCGCATCGCTCAGACCCCCGCGATCAGCGGAATGATCCGGTCGGTGAAGAGCGTCACGATCGACTGACCCATGAAGGCCATCGAGATCCACAGGACCGCGCCCATCGCCGCCAGTTTCGGCACGAAGGTCAGGGTCATCTCCTGCACCGAGGTCAGCGCCTGGAGCAGGCCGATGGCCAGGCCGACGATCAGCGCGGCCGCCAGAAGCGGGGTGGTGACCACCAGCGTGACCCAGAGGGCCTCGCGCAGCAGGTCGAGAATGGCGCCGTCGGACATGACGGATCCTTTCGGGGGTGTTTCAGAAAAACGCAGGCGCGCGGAAGGCGGGCCGCGTCAGACCGGCATGCGGAGGATTTCCTGGTAGGCCTCGACCACCCGGTCGCGGACCGTGACGGCCATCTCGAGCGCCATCTCGGTCTGCGCCAGCGCCTCGACGACCGAGTGCGGATCGGCCTTGCCGGCCATCATGGCGTTGGCCGCGACCTCGCCCTGACGAAGGGTGTCGATCATGTCGCTCGCGACGTCGCCGACGGTCTCGGAAAAGCTGACGGCCTCGGCGGCCTCCGGGGCCAAGGCGGCGGCGCCGGCCAGCGGCAGGTCGGTCTCGGGGGCGGTCTTGGCCGACCCGGAGGCGACGTCGAGGGCCTGGCCGTAGAGGCGTTGGGCGGAGCGGCTGCCGATCTCCATGTCTTTATCTCCTCGTCTTCAGCGTCTCAAAAAAACGGTCCGCGCCGATCAGCGGCGGAGCAGGTCCAGCACGCTCGCGTACATGCGGCGGGTCTGGTCGAACATGTTCAGGTTCGCGGAGTAGGTGCGGTTGGCCTGTCGGGCGTCGGCGATCTCGGTGATCAGGTTGACGTTGGACATCCGCAACGACCCGGTGTCGTCCGCCAGCGGGTGGGAGGGGTCGTAGACCTTCTTCAACTCCGACTGGTCGAGCGTGACCCGGCCCATCTTCACGGTCGGCGCACCGGTCTGGCGGTCGAGCTCGGTCGCGAAGGTGGCGAGTTTTCGCCGATAGCCGGGAGTGTCGGCGTTGGCGACGTTCTCCGAGATCAGGCGCTGGCGGTTGGCCTGAGCCTGCATGCCGCTTGCGGCGGTCTTCAGGGCTTTCATGAACTCGAGCATGATAAGGCTCCTTTGCGATGCGCTTCAGACGTCAGCGGATCCGGCCGGTGACGCTCAGGCGGAGGAGATCCATCGATTTGCGATAGATCGTCAGCGCCGCCTGGTGCTGGGCCTGGGCGTCGGTCGCGGAGACCATCTGCTCCTGGACCGAGACGGTGTTGCCGTTCGGGCTGCTCTCGTAGGTTTCGACTTCGAAGGGGCGCAGATTGTCGACCGGAGAGGCGAAGGGCTGACCCTCCGCGGCGTTGCGCCTGGCCTGCTTCAGCGCCTCCTTCGGATCGAAGGCCGGGATGTCGCGCGCCTTGAAGCCGGGGGTGTCGGCGTTGGCCATATTCTCCGACAGCACCCGATGGCGCATCGCGGCGTGCTGCGCCATGGCGCTCGCAACTTTCAGGATGGACAGATCGGCCACCATCGATCGCATCTCCTGTCTTGTTTCGGTCCTGGTTGCGACCGCCTCAACGCAATCGCGCCTCTTTAACGCCGTAGTTAGACCCGGCAGGGTTAAAGTATCGTTCAACGGCGGCAGGGTGGTTCAGAGAAATTTTCTTTAGGTCACTGCGGTATGCCGATGCTGATTGAGCGCTAAAGGAAGCGTTTACTTGTATGAAGAGAGTGAAAGCATGGGCTTGAGCGTGTTGGCGCCGATGGCGGCGGCGGAGTTGGCGGCGGTTCGAGCGCTTCGGATCGCGGGCCGGATCTCCGCGCTGCGCGACGGCGCCGTCGAGGTGCTCGGTTTCGGCCCGCATGGCCGGATCGGGGACGGCGTGCGGTTCGAGCGCTCCGGCGGCGCGCCGCTCAGGGGCGAGATCGTCGGACTCTCGGCGGGGCGGGCGACGGCGATGGCCTATGGCGCGCTCGACGGCGCGGCGCTCTACGACCGGGTGTGGCTCGAGCCTGCGGAGGATCCCGCGCCGAGCGACGCCTGGCTCGGGCAGGTGCTCGACGCGTTCGGGCGTCCGGTCGACGGAGGGGTCCGGCCCCAGCCGGGGGCGCCGCGCACGCTCCGAGCCGCGCCGCCGCCCGCAATGGCGCGCCGGCCGATGGGCGCGCGCCTGCCGAGCGGGCTCGCGGCTTTCGACACCATGCTGCCGCTCTGCCGCGGCCAGCGCGTGGGCGTGTTCGCGGGCTCCGGCGTCGGCAAATCCCGGCTGATGGCGGCGCTCGCGCAGCGGATGTCGACGGACGTCGTGGTGATCGGCTTGATCGGGGAGCGGGGGCGCGAGGTGCGCGCCTTCGTAGAGCAGACGCTCGGGGCGGAGGCGCTGAAGCGCTCCGTGGTGATCGCGGCGACCTCCGACCAGCCGGCGCCGGTGAAGCGCCGGGCGGCGTGGCTCACGCTCTCGACCGCGGAGCATTTCCGCGACCAGGGCGCCCAGGTGCTGCTCCTGTTCGACAGCCTGACGCGGTTCGCGGAGGCGCATCGGGAGGTGGCGCTCACGGGCGGCGAGGCCGCCTCCTTGAACGGCCATCCGCCCTCGATGACGCCGATGATCGCGGGGCTCGCGGAGCGCGCCGGGCCGGGACCGGACCGGCCTGGGACCGGGGACGTGACCGCCGTCTTCACGGTGCTGGTCGCGGGCGGCGATATGGACGAGCCGGTGGCGGACACGGCGCGCGGGATCCTCGACGGCCATATCGTGCTGTCTCGGGAGATCGCGGAGCGGGGCCGGTTCCCGGCGCTCGACGTCCGGCGCAGCGTCTCGCGGTCCTTGCCGGACGCCGCGAGCCCGGCCGAGAACGCTCTCATTGCGGATGCGCGGCGGGTTCTCGCGACCTATGAGCAGGCGGAGCCGATGATTCAGATCGGGCTCTACAAAGCGGGCTCGGACGCGGAGATCGATCGGGCGATCGCGATCTGGCCGGCGCTCGACGCTTTTTTTGCGGAGCCGTCGGCGAACCCGGACGAAGCTTTCGCGCGACTCGCCGCGATTCTGCGCGGGCGGGGCTGAGACGAAGGCGCCCGAAGCAAGACAGGGCGAACCAGAACGCCAAACCAGCGCGATCGCGCGCCGGGCGACCCGCCCGTTCCATCAGCCCGGCCGCCGCGGAGCGGGAGCCGCATCGGTCCGACCGGACTCGCCGGGCGAGCATCGAGACCCTGCCGGCCCGAGGCCGGCATGCGCCCGACCCGCCCCCACCGGGGCGGGCGCACAGCGCCCACCCCGCCGGGTCGGCCGCCGCTGAGCGGGAACCGCAGCGGGCCGAGCGGACCTCGCCGGGCGAGTATCGAGACCCTGCCGGCCCGAGGCCGGCATGCGCCCGACCGCCCTCACCGGGGCGGGCGCACAGCGCCCACCCCGCCGGGACGGCCGC
>JBCBRF010000148.1:0-9828 GCA_039819865.1 Pseudomonadota bacterium
CGCCATCAGAATCCGCATCGCCCGCCTCCCGCGCTCATTCTCCGCCTCCCACGCTCATTCTCCGCCGCCCGCGTCGCCGTCGCCGCGGTCGGCCTTTGGGGACCCGGCCCCCATCACGGTCAGATACACGAATATCGCCGTGACGGCGTAGATCGAGGTCGAGACCGCGATGACGTGAAGCGGCGCGATGTCGCTGAAGGCCGCGAGCGCCAGAAAAGCCGTCCCGCCGGCGAGCACCACGAAGGCGACCAGCGCGCCTAAGATCGCGCCGAACAGGCTGAAGATCCACGGCAAGAGCGCGGCGCCCGCGATCGCCACCACATAGCGGCCGTAGGTTTGCGCCAGCTCCGCGAAATCCTGCTTGAAGAGCCGCCAGGCCGCGAAGTTGTCGACCAGCGAGGCGATCAGGCCCGCCAGGATCACGGCGACGACGGTTCGCATCCCCAACCCTCATCTTTCAGCGTCGCGACCGCGACAGCGGCCGCGCGAGACCATCCCCCGCCCCGTCGGCTTCGCGAAGCGCCGTCCGGGGAGCAAGTGAAAACCGCGTGTCGCGCGGATTTGCGGCAAGCGACGGGCGGCCATTCGGCCGCGTTGCGTCGACGCGCTCAAACGCCTTCTATCGCCGAAAAGCCGTCGCGCCTTCTTCGCCGGTGCGAAGGCGCGATTCAAGATCCGGGAGGTGACGATGGCGAGCTATGCGGAAGTCTACGGGGCTTGGAAAGCGGATCCGGAAGCGTTCTGGATGAAGGCGGCGGAGGCGGTGGACTGGGTGGTCCCGCCGAGCCGCGCGCTCGACGACGGCGCGCCGCCGCTCTACCGCTGGTTCGCCGACGCCACCTGCAACACCTGCTGGAATGCGGTCGATCGCCATGTCGCCGCCGGCCATGGCGATCGGATCGCGATCATCTACGACAGCCCGATCACCGGGACGCTGCGCAAGATCTCCTACGCCGAGCTGCAGGAGATGACCGCCAAGCTCGGCGGCGCGCTCGTCGCGCGCGGCGTCGAGAAGGGCGACCGCGTCATCATCTACATGCCCATGATCGCCGAGGCGGTGGTCGCGATGCTCGCTTGCGCGCGGATCGGGGCGATCCACTCGGTGGTGTTCGGCGGGTTCGCGGCGAACGAGCTGGCGGTCCGGGTCGACGACGCCAAGCCGAAGGCGGTGCTGGCGGCGTCCTGCGGGCTCGAGCCGAACCGGGTGGTGCCCTACAAACCGCTGCTGGACGCGGCGATCGAGATGGCCGAGCACAAGCCCGAGACGGTGCTGCTCTGGCAGCGGCCGGAGGGGCCGGGAGAGCTGAAACCCGGGCGGGATCTCGACTGGGCCGAGGCGGTCGCGGCGGCGGCGCCCGCGGACTGCGTGACGGTGGGCGGGGCGGACCCGCTCTACATCCTCTACACCTCCGGCACGACCGGTCAGCCAAAGGGCGTGGTGCGGCACAATGGCGGGCACATGGTCGCGCTGTCGTGGTCGATGCCGAACCTCTACGACGTGCAGCCCGGCGAGGTGTATTGGGCCGCGTCGGACGTCGGCTGGGTGGTCGGGCATTCCTACATCGTCTATGCGCCGCTTCTGCATGGCTGCACGACGATCGTGTTCGAGGGCAAGCCGGTCGGCACGCCAGACGCCGGGGTGTTCTGGCGGATCATCTCGGAGCACCAAGTGACGTGCCTTTTCACAGCGCCGACGGCGCTGCGGGCGATCAAGCGCGTCGATCCGAAGGGCGAGTTCGTCGGCAAGTACGACATCTCTTGCCTGAAGAGCCTGTTCCTGGCCGGAGAGCGGGCGGATCCGGACAGCATCACCTGGGCGCAGGAGAAACTCGGCGTGCCGGTGATCGACCATTGGTGGCAGACGGAGACCGGCTGGGCGATCTGCGGCAATCCGATCGGGATCGAGACGCTGCCGGTGAAGCTCGGCTCGGCGACCGTGCCGATGCCGGGCTGGGACATCCAGATCCTCGACGAGACGGGCCATCCGACGCCGGCGGGAACGCTCGGGGCCGTCTGCGCGAAGCTGCCGCTGCCGCCGTCGACCCTGCCGACGCTCTGGAACGCGGAGGAGCGGTTCAAGAAGAGCTATCTGACGACCTTCCCCGGCTACTACGAGACCGGGGACGCCGGGATCCTCGACGAGGACGGCTATCTCCACATCATGGCGCGCACCGACGACGTCATCAACGTGGCGGGACACCGGCTGTCGACCGGGGCGATGGAGGAGGTGCTGACCTCGCATCCGGACATCGCGGAGTGCGCGGTGATCGGGGTGACGGACGCGCTGAAAGGCCAGCTGCCGATGGGCTTCGTGTGCCTGAACTCGGGCTGCGACAAGGATGCGGAGACGATCAAGAAAGAGGCCGTCGATCTGATGCGGGAGAAGATCGGCCCGGTGGCGGCCTTCAAGCTGGTCGCGGTGGTCGACCGGCTGCCCAAGACGCGCTCCGGCAAGATCCTGCGCGGCACCATGGTCAAGATCGCCGACGGCGAGAGCTATAAGCCGCCTGCGACGATCGACGATCCCGCGATCCTCGACGAGATCGGGGCCGCGCTGAAAGAGATGGGCTACGCGAAGGCCGGGTGAGCCCTGGGATCTGAAACGACTTTTCCCGGGGCGTCCGCCCCGGATCGCGTCAGACCCGCCCCCGACCCGGCCCCGACCCGGCCCCGACCCGCATTTCGGGCCGTCCTCCGGGACGGGCGCTAAGCGCTCACCGTTGAGGCGGGCGCGATCTTTTCCATGAAGCGGCGTCGTTGCGGCGGCGAGGGTTTTTCTCGCGGTTGCGAACAGGTTCCGTCGTCTCAGCATGCGCTGGCGCAAGGGTTTCGTGGATCCGAGGATCCCGGTCGCCCGGCGTCGCCCCTGCTTTACCCGGCGTCCCCTCCAGGACAGAAGGTCGCGCCCGAATCGCTTAACTTACACATAAAGAGAAGTGGGCGATGGAGGAAACAAGCGTGAAAAAAGTGAAAACGGATCGGCTTTCCTGGCGTGCGGCGGGCGAAACCGTGTGTTCGTGCTGCGGCGCAACCTATCGCATCGAGACCGCGCCGCTGCCCGAGCGACGGGACGGCTACGCCCGCTGCGAGGTCTGCGAGACCCTGCTCGACGAGTGGATCTGCGACCAGGCCCGGCGCTACGAGCGCGTCTCAGGCGGGCGCGGCGCGGCCAAGGCGTCGCCCGGCGAGACCCGTCCGGCGCTCTAAGCCGAAGCCGCTTCGGGCGTTTTCACAGAGCGATCACAATCCCTGAGCGCGGCGGCGAGGCCGGTTGCGCAGCGCGACGGCCCGCGCCTTGTTGGGGCGACCCTCCCAGCGCGCCGGAGCCGCCGCCATGATGTCCCCGTTCTCCGATTTCACCGTTCAAGGGCTGAGCCTGTTCGCCTCGGTCTTCATCTTCGTCATCGGCCTGCTCGCGCTCGCGGCGCTGGTCATGTACCTGATCGACGTCAACCAGACCCACGACGCGGTCCGGCGGAACTATCCGGTGGTGGGGCGGTTCCGGTACCTGTTCAGCACCCTCGGCGAGTTCTTCCGGCAGTATTTCTTCGCGATGGATCGGGAGGAGATGCCGTTCAACCGCTCGGAGCGGGAGTGGGTCTACAAATCCTCCGAGGGCAAGGACAATACGGTCGCGTTCGGCTCGACGCGGAACCTGGCGCCGGTCGGCACGCCGATCTTCGTCAACTGCCCGTTCCCCACGCTCGACGAGGAGGCCCACGAATCGCCGCCGCTGCTGTTCGGCCCAGAGGCGCGGGAGCCCTATCGCGCGCCGTCGATCGTCAACATCTCGGGCATGAGCTATGGCGCGTTGTCGAAGCCGGCGGTTCGGGCGCTGTCCAAAGGCGCTAAGCTCGCCGATTGTTGGCTCAATACCGGCGAGGGCGGGTTGTCGCCCTATCACCTGTCGGGCGGCTGCGACATCGTCTTTCAGATCGGCACGGCGAAGTACGGCGTGCGCGACGCGGAGGGGCGGCTGTCGGACGAGCGGCTGCAGGCGGTCGCGGCGCATCCGGAAGTGAAGATGTTCGAGATCAAGCTCAGCCAGGGCGCGAAGCCCGGCAAGGGCGGGATCCTGCCGGCGGAGAAGGTCAATCAGGAGGTCGCGCAGATCCGGGGCATTCCGGCGGGCGTCGCGTCGATCTCGCCGAACCGCCATCCCGAGCACGAGAATATCGGAGACATCCTCGACATGGTGGCGCGGGTCCGCGAGGTCTCGGGCAAGCCGACGGGGTTCAAGACGGTGATCGGGGCCTATGGCTGGCTCGAGGAGCTCTGCGAGGAGATCCTGAAGCGGGGGCCGGAGAGCGCGCCCGACTTCATCACGGTCGACGGCGGGGACGGCGGGACCGGGGCGGCGCCGATGCCGCTGATGGACAATGTCGGCCTGCCGCTTCGCGAAGCGCTGCCGATGCTGGTCGACATCCTCGAGAGCTACGGGCTTAAGCAGCGGATCAACGTGGTCGCGTCGGGCAAGCTGATCACGCCCGCGGAGGCCGCTTGGGCGCTTTGCGCCGGGGCGGATGTGGTGACCTCGGCGCGGGGCTTTATGTTCGCGCTCGGCTGCATCCAGGCGATGAAGTGCAACAAGAACACCTGCCCGACCGGGATCACCACCCATGACCGGCGTCTGCAGCGCGGGCTCGATCCGGCGGACAAGGCGGTCCGGGTGAAGAATTTCGTCGAGAAGCTGCGCTACGGGATCGGGGTGATCTCGCATTCCTGCGGCGTGCGGCATCCGCGGAAGCTCGGGCGACGCCATGTGCGGATCGTGCAGCATGACGGAAGCTCGATCGCGCTCGACATGCTGCGGCCGCGCCAGCCTGTGCGGCCGGAGGCGGCCGCCAAGGTCGCCGCGGAGTGATTTCGGCGGAGTGATTTCGGCGGAGTGCCTTCGGCGGAGTGCCTTCCGGCGGAATGACTTCCGGCGGAATGACTTCGGCGGCGCAGCGACGGCGGAGCGGTTTCGGCGGCGTCGGCCGAGGCGCGCTCGGCCCTTGGCGCGGTTGTGAAAAAGATGTGGAAAAGTGCGCGTGAGGCCTCGGCGTCGCCGTTTTTCGGGCGCCGTGCGCGAGGCGTTCGCCACACGCTTGCAGGCGTTTCGGACGTCCCCCATTTGACGGCGTCCCGCTTTATCCCCTGTTAATAACTCCGGGTCCTGGTGGGGCCGCCAGCAGGCGTCTTGGTCGCGCGGACGTGCGCGCGGGCGTCTTTAGCGGCGTTTGGGGCGTGGAGGCTCAGGACATGGCTGCGAGTTTCGAAGGCAAACATGTGATCGTGACCGGCGCCGCCCGCGGCGTCGGGCGCGCGGTCGCCGAGCGTCTGGTCGCGGAGGGCGCCAAGGTCATGCTCGCGGACAGCGACGAGGCCAGGCTGAAGGAGGCGCGCGAACAGTTCGCCGATAATGGCGAGAAGACCGCGGATCGGGTCGCGCGCTTCACCTGCGACATCAGCCAGAAGTTCGGCGTGAACAATCTGCTGGCCGCGACGATCGACGCCTTTGATCGGATCGACTCGGTGATCACCACCACCCAGGATATCGAGCGGGCCGATCCGCTGTCGCTGACGGCCGATGCGCTCGACCGGGTGCTCGCGTCGAACGTCCGGGCCGCTTTCCTGCTCAGCCAGTCGGCCGCGCTGAAGATGATCGCGCGGGCGGAGAAGAATGGCGAGGAGAAGGCGAGCGGCTCCATCGTGCATGTCTCGTCGCTGTCCGGAAAGCTGCCGGCGCCGGAGATCGCCGCGTATGCGATCTCTTGCGCGGCGCTCGACCAGGTGACCCGCTCGATGGCGGCGGCGCTCGCGCCGAAGGGGGTGCGGGTGAACGGCGTGGCGCCGGGGAGCGTCACGACCGAGAACCTGATGAAATCGTTTTCCGCGTCGCCGGAGCTGCGTCAGGCGATCATCGCAGGCACGCCGATCGGACGGATCGGCGACCCGCACGAAGCCGCCGAAGCCGCTTTGTTTCTCGCGTCCGACAAAGCGAGCTTCATCACCGGTCAGATCCTGACCGTCGACGGCGGCCGGTCGGTGCTCGATCCGTTGGCCGTGGCTTACGTCTGATCTCCGGCCTGCGCGGACAGGTCGATCCCGAACGCGGCGCGCTTCTTTCTTGAAAGACCCTGGGCGACCAAGCGCCAGGAGAGGCGGATATGCTCCGCGAGATCCGGGTCCGACAGCCCGGGCTCGGCGTAGTCCTGGATCCATTTCAGCCCGCGCGAGGCCATGTAAGGGGCCGGCCTCAGACCGGGGGCGGCGCCCAGCACCTCGAAGGCGATGTCGGACGCCTTGAACGTGACCGTCAGCCGGCCCTCGATCTCGCCGCCGATGGCGAAGACCTTGTCGCCGACCTTCCAGACGTCAGAGCCGCCCCATTGCACGACATGGCTCGTGGCGGGGAGATCGGCGCAGAGGCGGTTGAACTCGTCCCTCGTCATCGGGCTGAGCTTAGCTGCGTCGCGGCGCGCGCGCATCCTCTTGCGTTCTGCTCAGATTTGAGATTTTATTTCATTTATGGAAGACGCGCCGCCTAACGATGTGGATCGCCGGCTCGCTCAGCGCCTGAAGGGGCTGCGGATGGAGCGGGGCTGGTCGCTCGACGCGCTGGCGGAGCGGAGCGGGGTCAGCCGGGCGACGCTGTCGCGGTTCGAGAGCGGGGCGGTCAGTCCGACGGCGCAGGCGCTCGGACGGATCGGGACGGCCTATGGCATGGCGATGTCGCGCCTGATCGCGCTGGCGGAGGCGGCGCCGGACGGGGTGATCGCGCGGTCGGCGCAGGTCGAGTGGCGGGATCCGGAGAGCGGGTTTCGCCGTCGTGCGGTCTCGCCGCCCGCAGGCGGGCTCGCGGGCGATGTGGTCGAGGGCGTGTTGCCGGCGGGGTCGGAGGTCGCCTATCCGCGGCCGCCGCGGCCAGGGCTCGAGCATCATGTGGCGCTGCTCTCGGGGGATCTGGAGATCGTCGTCGAGGGCCGGAGGTTCGCGCTTTCAGAGGGCGACGCCGCACGGTTTCGGCTCTATGGCGCGAGCCGATATCGGGCGCCGGGGCCCGAGCCCGCTCGGTATCTGATTTTCACGGTGTGAGGACAGCCATGGATCGAGCGGAGGCGCAGGTCGAGCGAATCGGCGCAGAGGCGCTGGCGGGGGTCGCGGAGGAACTCGCGGGCGTGCTTCGGGCTTCGGTGCTCGACGGGGCGAGCCTCGGCTTCGTCGCGCCGTTCTCGCAGGAGGATGCGGCGCGGTATTGGCGGGAGGAGGTCGGGCCGACGCTCTCGGGGCCTGACCGCGCGCTCTGGGTCGCGCGGGCCGGCGGGGCTGTGATCGGGACCGTGCAGCTCGACTGCGCGGCGAAGCCGAACCAGCCGCACCGGGCGGAGGTGATGAAGCTGATGGTCGCGCCGGAGCGGCGGCGGCTCGGCGCGGCGCGGGCGTTGATGGCGGCGCTCGAGGCGGAGGCGCGGGCGCGGGGGCGCTGGCTGCTGACGCTCGACACGGCGTCGCCCGAGACGGCGGAGCGGCTCTATCTGTCGCTCGGCTATGCGCGGGCCGGCGCGATCCCGGCCTATGCGCGGCATCCGACGGAGGACGCGTTCGAGCCGACGGTGTTCATGTGGAAGCGGCTCGACGGGGTTTGAGGGCGCGGCGAGGAAGCTCTCGTGAGGCCCCACCCCCACCCCCGGCCCCTCCCCGCCGGGCGGGGAGTCCCAGCGGCCGGCGCCGTCCTTGGGGCGATCGATCTCTGAGCGTCGCGATGGGCGTCAGAACGCGAGCTCGGTGGTCGATTTCATCTCCTCCATCGAGAGGCTCGAGGTGACGCTGTAGATGCTCACATGGTCGATCAGGCGTTTGTAGAAGGCGTCGAAGGCCTTCGCGTTCTCGACCCGGACTTTCAGGATGTAGTCGATCTCGCCCGCCAGGCGGTGGGCCTCCATGATCTCCGGGCTCTCCTGGATCGCGCGCATGAAGTCCGTCAGCCATTCGGGGTCGTGGCGGTTGGTCTTCACGGTGATGAAGAAGCAGCTGTCGAGCCCGACGGCCTCCGGATCGAGCACCGCGACCTCGCGTTTGATCACGCCCTTGGCCTTCAGCTTCTTGATCCGATTCCAGACCGGGGTCTTCGAGGAGCCGACTTTGGCGGCCAGGGCGTCGAGCGGCGGGGTCGCGTCCGCCTGGAGGGCCCGAAGGATTTTTCGGTCGAGCTCGTCGAGATCCTCAGCCATTCCGCGCATACCATCGTTTGAGGGACTTTGTTCCACTATCGGGCTCTGGTGTGGGTCTGTCTCCTTATTTCTTCCGCTCGATTGCGCCGAACGGGGAAATTCGTTCCTCTGACCCCAACTAATCCGAGAAGGCGGCGCGGACGCGGCGGCGCCGATGACCAGGCTAAGGACGCGACCGATGACCGAGCAGACCGCCCCCTTCTCCCGCCCCTTCGACGTCGCCATCGTCGGCGCCGGGCCGGTGGGGCTGTTCGCGGTGTTCGAGCTGGGGCTGCTCGGGCTGAACGCGGTGGTGATCGACACGCTCGATAAGGTCGGCGGGCAGTGCGCCGAGCTTTATCCGGAGAAGCCGATCTACGACATTCCGGGCTTTCCCGAGGTTTCTGGCCAGGCGCTCACCGACAATCTGATGGCGCAGGCGGCGCCGTTCGAGCCGGAATTCCGGCTCAACCAGCGGGTCGAGAGTCTGACGCGGCGGGAGGACGGCCGCTATCTGGTCGAGACTTCGATCGGCGAGCGCTACGACGTGGCGGCGGTGTTCATCGCCGCGGGCGCGGGCAGCTTCACGCCGCGGCGGCCGAAGCTCGAGGGACTCGAGGCGTTCGAAGAGAAATCCGTGTTTTACGCGGTGCGGAGCCGGGCTCAGTTCGAGGGCCGCGATCTGATGATCGTCGGCGGCGGCGACAGCGCCCTCGACTGGACGCTGGATCTGCTGCCGAGCGTGAAGTCGCTGACGCTGGTCCATCGTCGGGCGAGCTTCCGGGCCGCGCCGCATTCGGTGGCGGCGATGCAGGAGGCGGTCGCCGCGGGCCGGATGCGGTTCGTCGAGGGCGAGCTGGCCGAGCTGAAGGGGGCGGACGGCGCGCTCGAGCAGATCGTGCTGAAGACCAAGGGCGACCCCGAGACCGTGAAGGCGGACCGGCTGCTCGCGTTTTTCGGGCTCAACATCGAGCTCGGCCCGATCGCCGATTGGCGGCTGGATCTGCAGGACGGCAAGCAGATCAAGGTCGACACCGAGAAGTTCGAAACCTCGACGCCGGGCGTGTTCGCGATCGGGGACATCAACTGGTATCCGGGGAAGCTCAAACTGATCCTGTCGGGCTTCCATGAAGGCGCTCTGGCCGCGCAGGCCGCGTTCCGGTTGGCGCGGCCGAACGAGAAGCTTCGGTTCCAATACACCACCAGCTCCACCGAGCTGCAGAAGCGCCTGAAGGTCGCCTGAGGCGATGGCGGATCTGATCGTCACCACCCGCGAGGGCGAGGAGCGGCGCCTCGAGGGCGTCGAAGGCTGGCGCGTGATGGAGCTGCTCCGGGACTATGGCGCCGGGGTCGAGGGGATCTGCGGCGGGTCCTGCGACTGCGCGAGCTGCCATGTCTATGTGGATCCGAGCTGGGTTTCGAAGCTGCCGGCCGCTCGGGAGGAGGAGGAGGACAAGCTCGACGAGCTGCCGACCCTCGAAGAGAACAGCCGGCTGTCCTGCCAGATCATCTGGTCCGACGCGCTCGACGGGCTCCGCCTGACCGTCGCGCCGGACTGAACCCCGAGGCATGGGCGCGCCCCAGCGTCGCCCCCCCCCCCCCCCCCCCCCCCGGGGGGGGGCCGCCGCGGCGG
>JBCBRF010000149.1:0-9811 GCA_039819865.1 Pseudomonadota bacterium
CGCCGGGATCAGGGCGATGTCCTCGGCCGGCAGATCGCCGAAGCGCGCGAAGGGCCGCTGCGGGCCGCCCGCATAGCGCGCGGTCTTCGCTCCGAGGCTGGTGAACAGCTTGCGGACGTCGAGGCTCGGGTCGGCGGCGATCGCTTCAGTCAGCGCCTGGGTGTAGGGCGACAGCGCGGCCGAGCCGTCGAAGGCGATTTCCTGCGGCGCGGTGGAGAAGGCGATCACCTGCCCTGGACGATCCGGCGTCACCATCCGAAAGCCGGTTGAACCGTTGCGCGCCGTCGACGGAAAGCTGTTGTTCCGGCAGGCGTCGAAGATCACCACCGACAGCCGCGAGGCGCTCGCGGCCGCGGCGACGGCGGCGTCGAGCGGGATGGCGTCGAAATCGGCGTCGCCCGGATGTTTCAGCTCGGCGTCGGTGGGGATCAGATAGTTTTGGCCGCCGATCTCCATGCCGTGGCCGGAGAAGAACAAAAGCGCGGTGTCGGCCTGCGAGGCGCGCTGGCGGAACCGGCGGATCGCGCGGGCCATGGCGCGCCGGTCGCCGTTCTCGACCACCTCGACGTCGCGCCCGTCGAAGCCGAGCGCCGGCGAGGTCAGGAGCGCGTACATCGCCAGCACGTCGTTGGTCGGGTTTCTCAGCCGGCCCGTGTGCTCATAAGCGCCGTTGCCGATCAAGAGCGCGACGCGGTCGCGCGCGAGGGCTGGTGCGGAGATCAAAGCGACCAACGCCGCGAATGCGAACAGCGCTCTGACCATACCCTTCCTCCGACGGCTCCGCGCACAGAATGCAGCTGCAGACCGAGGGATCAAGCCGCGCGACGCGCGGCCGTGCGGCGCTTTCGGGGCGGTCGAGACGTCCGAGGGCGGCGCCGGTCCGGCGGATCGACGCCGCGGCCCTCCATTGGCGGCCTAGAAGTCTTCGGCGTCGTCCTCGTCGTCGGGCTTGATCAGCGTGATCACGCCGCGCTCGGACAGGCGGCGGATCAGGGCGATCAGCTCGAACTGGGCCTCCTCGCCCTCCTTCGCGCTGATCTCGCCCTGATCCATGATCTGCTCGCGGATCTGCTCGGCCAAACGCTTCGAGATGTTGTTGAGCATGAAGTCGAAGGTCTCGGCGGCGTTCTTTTTTGCGAGCGCGAGCGCCTTGATCAGCACCTCGTTCTCGCATTCGCGCACCAGCACCGAGACGTTGGCGCGGTCGACGCGCTTGGCCACGTCGCCGATGGTGAACATCTTGCGCTGGACGGCCTGCGCCAGGGGCTGGGAGGCCTCCTCGAGATTGGTCAGGAACACGTCGCGCTTGTCGTTCGTCATGTAGTTGAAGATCGAGCCCAGCAGCTCGTCCGGCTTGCGCTTCGACTTCTTCTGGCGGGCGGAGCGGAGGAACTCGCCCTCGATCGCGTCGCGGACCGCCTCCATCACCGAGGGCGCGAGCTGGGAGACCTTGGAGAGGCGGATCACGACCTCGTCGGCGAAGTCCTGCTCGAACTTCATCATCACCTTGGCGGAGCGGTCCGGCTTGATGCGGGAGAGCACGACCGCCGCGGTCTGGGGATGCTCGCGGGAGAGGAACAGCGCGAGCTCCGCCGGGTCGGTCTGGGAGAGCTTCTCCCAGATCGAGCGGGTGTCGCTGTCGTGCATGTCCTCGAGGATGCGCTCGATGGCGTCCTCGCTCATGATGCTGCCGAGGAGCCGCTTCAGACGATCGGGCGTCATGGTCAAGCCGTCGTCGTTCAGGCCGTCGATAAACTCCTTCAGCACCTTTTCGACCGTCTCCTTGGAGACGTCGCGGATCTCGGAGGAGGCGCGGGCGAAGGTGCGGACATCCTCCTCGGAGAGCTTGCGCAGCAGGGGCGCCGCGCCCTCCGGCCCGAGCGTGGAGAGCACGATCGCCGCCTTCTGTTGCGGCGTCAGCTCCGATTTGTCCGGCGCCTGCGCCTCCATCTGGCGACGGCGCCGGCGCGCCGCGGCGGACTCCGCTCCGTTGCTCGCGATGCGACCTGAAATCATCCCGCATACCCCGTGACAAGAGCCCCGGCGAGCAGCGTCCAGCCGTCCGCCATGACGAAGAAAGCCAGCTTGAAGGGCAGCGACACCACGACGGGGGGCACCATCATCATGCCCATCGCCATCAGGATCGACGCCACCGCCAAATCGATGACCAGGAAGGGTAGAAAAATCATGAACCCGATCTCGAAAGCGCGCTGGATCTCCGAGAGCATGAAGGCCGGGACCAGCACGCTCAGCGGCGTCGCCTCGCCCGGCCCTGGGGCGCGGGCCGGGGCGACGGCGAGCAGCTCCTGAACGGTCTCCGGATCGACGCGCGCGGTCATGAAAGTGCGGAAGGGCTCAGAGATCGGACCGAACGCCTGCTCGGGCTGCAGCTCGCCCGCGATCAGCGGCTGGATCCCGTCGACCCAGGCCTGGGTGAAGGTCGGCTCCATCACGAAATAGGTCAGGAACAGCGCCAGGCTGACGATCAGCATGTTGGGCGGCGCAGCCTGAAGGCCGATGGCCTGGCGCAGGATCGACAGGACGGTGACCATGAACGGAAAGCAGGTCACCATCACCGCGATGCCGGGCGCGAGGCTCAGGACCGTCACGAGAAGGAACAGCTGCACGGCGCGGCCCGTGAGCGTGTTTCCGTCGCCGAGATCCACGGTGATCTCCTGGGCGGAGGCCGGGGCGACGCCGAGCACCAGCGCGATGAGCACCGAGATCCCGAACACGGCGGCCAGGCGCAGGCGCGCCGCCACCTGCTGCTCGGCGGCTTCCGAGGCCGGATCGGTTCGGCGCGGCCGGAGCGGCGCGATCATCGAGCGCCACTCTGCGCGCGCCGCGCGCGCAGCCGCTGCGATCATCGGATAGAGGCGCGGTCGATACGCCATTCTGGCGGTCCTCATGCTGTCGGAGCGGCCGGGCGAGCGGGTTCCGCGTCGCCTTCGGCCAAGCTCGGGGTCGGGGTCGCTGGGGCGCGGCTCAGAAGGGCTCGCTGAGATCGACGATCTCGGTCAGGCGCACGCCGAGACGGCCCTCGGTGTCCTCCATCTCCTGCAGCTCGCCGCGGGCGATGACGCGCTTGCCCACCATGATGTCGACCGGGTCGTCGATCTTGGTGTCGAGCGGCAGCAGGGTGTCGCGCTTCATGTTCAGGAGCTCGCCGATCGAGGGCTCGGTCTTGCCGACCGAGATCACGACCTGGACCGGCACGCTGAAGATCGCGCGGCGGTGGCGGCCGTGGCTGGAGTTGTCGCGGCGGTTCAGCTCGGGCGCGTCGTCCATATCGTCGGACATCGCGCCGTCCACGACGCCGTCCATGGCGCCTTCCGTGGCGCCGGCCTCCAGGGGCGCTGCGTCGAGTTCATGCTCTGGGGCGTCGGCGGTGGTCTCTTGGGTCATGGTCAAACCTCTTGATCAGCGGCCTTGGCCGCGTCTGAAGCGGCGGCCGCGCGGGGGCGGGACGCCTTCGAGCGGGATGCTTTCGGGCCGGGGGCTTTCGGGCGGGGGGCTTTGGGGCGGGACGCTTTGGCGGCGGGCGGCGACGGGTCGACAGGCCGCGCCGCCGCCGGCGCCTCCGTGGGAGAGGCCTGGGGGGCGGCCTGGGCGGCGGCTTGCCCGGCGGCTTGGGGGGCGGCTTGGCGGACGGCCTGGGAAGAGCCCTCTGGAGCCCCCTCCGCGGCCTGGTTCCGGGTCTTGGCCGCGGTCTCCTTCTCGGCCTTGCGCCGGGTCTCGTCTGCGGCGGCTGGGCCCGAGGGATCGGGCGCCGCGTCGGTCGCCGTTTCGGGCGCGTCGTCCGCGCTCGGGCCCGGGGCCAAGTCCGCGTCCGGTTCTGGAGCCGTCTCCGGGTCCGTCTCCGGGTCCGGCTCCGCAGTCTCGACCTCGACGGCGACGTCGCCGGACGCTTTCGTCGCGGCGCCGAGAGCGGCGTCCAAGGCGCGCTCGACCGCGCCGCCGACGGCGTCGAGATCGAGGTTCGCCAACCCGTCGCGCCATTCGAGGCGCGCCTGGCCGGGGCCGAAGCTCTGATCCGCCGTCAGCGCGATCCGCGGCGCCGCGGCGTCGTCGGCCAGATCGATCCCGGCCGCGCGCAGTCCGTCCGCGACGCCCTTGCAGGTCTTCGGGGCGAGACGAAGGGTCAACGCGTCGGCGTCGGAGCGCGCGATCAGCGGACGGAGCGCTGCGACGATCTCCTCGTCGGCCCCGCGCTCGGCGAGCGCCGGGCGCAGGCGGCGAACGATCTCCCCCACCGCCTCCAGGGCCGCGGCGCGCGCTTCGGCGCGGGCGGCCTCCCGCTCGACGCGAATATCTGCGAGCGCCTCCATCAAAGCGCGGGCGGCGGCGATCCCGTCGGCCTCCGCCGCGGCCCGGCCGCGCGCTTCGCCGGCCTCGAGGCCGCGCTGATAGAGCGGGTCCTGCTCGATCGGCGCTTTGGGCGGAGGCGGCGCTTTCGGCTTCGGCTTAGGCGGGCTCGGCGGCTCGCCGCGCCCGAAGCTCTCGAGTTTGACGAGACGCGTCATGCCTGGGCTCCCTCGCCCTTCTCATCCGGGTTCAGCCAGCGGCTGAGAAGCTGGAGGCTCTCCTCGGAGCGATCGTCGATCGCGACGCGCAGGCGGTCTATCGTCGAGTTGTCGGCCTTCTCCGGACCTGGCGCGCCGATCGCGAGCGCCTGTTCCGTCATGTTCGGCAGGGCGCGGGTCTCCTGTCCCTCGCCCTCTTCGGTCGACTGGACCCGCTCGGAACCGTCCTGCGCGGCGCGCTCGGCGCCCTCCACCGGGGCCAAAGCGCCGCCGGCGGCCGGCGCGGCCAAGGCCTCGGTCTCTTCGCCCGGGTCTTCGGTCAGTTCCCGCGCGGCGGCGGGACCCGCCGCCATGATCGGGCGGACGACGAACAGACCCAGACCCAGCGCGACCAGCGCCAGCACCGCCAGCTGGATCAGCGTCATCAGATTGTCTTCGAGGATCTTGCCGACCGAGCCGACGCTGGCCTCCGAGCCGAGTTCCGGGGTCGCGGCGAACTGCATGCTCTCGACGGTGACCACGTCGCCGCGGTTCGCGTCGAAGGCGATCGCCGACTTCACCAGTTCGGAGATGGCCTTCAGCTCCTCGGGCGAACGCTCCTGGTAGGTCACGGTCCCGTCTTCGGCGACGCTCGCCGCCTGGTTGACCAGGACCGCGACGCCGATGCGCTTCACGCCGCCCGCCTCGCGAACCTCGTCGCGGCGGGTCTCGGAGTATTTGAACGTGGTCTGCTCGCGGGTGCGCTCGCGCTCCGAGTTGTTCTGGCCGCCCGCGGCGGCGTCGCCATCCGGCAGATCGGAAGCGACGGTGACCGCGGCGTTGCTGCCCACGCTGCTCTCGGTCTGAGCCTCGATCTCGGTCTGCACCGGCACGCCGCTTTCAGGGTCGACCAGACGTTGCGAGATCGTCTCGGTCTCCTTCCGCAGCTCGACGGCGACGCTGACCTGGACGTTGTCCGGGCCGACGCGGACCGTCAGCAGGCGCTCGAGCTCGAGCTTCAGTTGGGCGGCGCGCCGCTCGGCCGCGGCGTCCGCGGCGGCGGAGGCCTTTTCCTCGCCCGGACGCAGCACCACGCCGTTGTCGGCGTCGATGACCGCGACCTGCGAGGCGTCGAGATTGGAGACCGCGAGCGCCACCAGATAGCGGATCGACACCGCGGTCTGCTCGGACAGCGCGCCGCCATTGGTGCGCACGGTCACCGCGGCGGTCGCCTTCTGCTGGTTGCGGCCGAAGGGCCGGCGGGAGCTCGCGCCAATGTGCACGCGCGCGGATCGCACGCCCGGAACGGACAGGATGGTGCGGGCGAGCTCGCCTTCCTTGGCGCGCCAGTAAGCGGCCTGGAACATCTCGGAGGTGGTGCCGAAGCCCGAGAGCTGGTCGAGCAGCTCATAGCCGGCCTGGCCCATCTGCGGCAGGCCCTGGCGCGCGAGGTCGAGGCGGGCGCGGTCGCGCGCGCCCTCCGGCACGAAAATCTGGTCCCCGCGCACTTCGGAGCGGACGCCCAGGCCGTCGAGCGCGGCCACCACCTGGCCGGCGGAGCGCTGGTCGAGGCCGCCATAGAGCAACGCCATCTGCGGCTGCGTGGCGGTGCGCGCGATGTAGAAGGTCAGAAACAGGGTCGTCAGCACGGCGGCGGCCAGCGCCACCTTACGCTGCGCGGACAGCCCGCTCCAGTTGGCCATAAGGGCGTTCATCGGCGTCTCGATCTCCGGCTCGGACGCGCCCAGCACCCTGTTCGGGAGGCCCGGCGCGCGACGGCGATCGGTCTTGGGGATCGAGGCGGACCGCGGCGCGGCGCCTCGGAGACCCAAAACCAATCATGCTTACTGGAAATTGAGTTAGCCGGTCCCGCGTTAACACGGGGTTTGCGACTTGGCGTCTAATCTCCCTCCGAAACGAGCTTTCGAGCGACCGTGTCGACGAAGTCCTGAACGGACCCGAAGACGCGGGCGCCGGCGCTCCAGGACAGCTGTTCGCAGGAGATCGAGATGGCTGACGCCGCTGAAGAAACCGACGCCCCCGCGCCCAAGAAGAAGGGCGGGATCCTGCCGCTCGCGCTCGGTGCGGTCGCCGCGCTCGCGCTCGGCGCCGGGGCGGCTTACGCGGTCCGGAACGGGATCATCCCGACGCCCGACAAGACCGAGCCGCCGATCGAGAAAAAGACCGAGACGGACCCGCCGGCGTTCTATGAGCTGCCCGCGATCGCCGTGCCGCTGCCCGCGGAGAACGGGCGTCCGCGCCAATTGCGGCTCGCGCTCAGCATCGAGACCACCGCGGATCAGCTGCTGGACGTCGAGTCGCAGGGGCCGCGGATCCTCGACAGCCTGAACACCCTGCTCCGCGCGATCGACGGCGAAGACATCGCCGACCCGACCGCGCTCGACCGCCTGCGCGCGCAGATGCTGCGCCGACTGCGGCTCGCCATCCATCCGGAGGCCGTGCGCGACCTCCTGATCGTCGAATACGTGATCCTCTGAGAGGCCCCCGATGACCCTGATCGCCGATGGACTGCTTCTGACGGTCTCTCTCGCCGCCATCTTCTATTGCTGGTCGCTGAACCGGCGCCTCAGCGCGCTCAAGAACACCGACGAAGGCGTCGGCGCGAGCATCAAGGCGCTCGCGGACAGCGTCGAGCAGACGCGCGACGCGCTGAAGACGGCGCGCAAGGAGGCCAAGGACGAGGAGGCGCGGCTCGCGCAGCTGGTCGACACCGCGAAAGCGGCGCGCGACGGGCTCGACGGGGTCGACGAGATGCGGGCTCTGCTCGACGCGATCCGGCAGGGCGCGCAGGAAGAGCAGCAGTCGCTGCTCGGCGTCATTCAAGAGGCGCGCGAGATCGAAGACCGGATGGCGGCGGCGCAGAAGGCGCTCGACTGCATCGACAGCGCGAACGTGCAGGCCCGCGAGGCGCAGGGACGGCTCGAAGAGATCGTCGAGAAAGCGGAGACGCAGACCGGCGAGCTGGAGCGGCTGGAGGCCGCGCGCGCCGAGGCGTCCGCGCTCGCCGAGACGCTGACGAGCTCGATCGAAGAGAGCCGCGACGCCGCTCTCGCGAAGATCGAGGGCTGCGCGGCGGAGACGCATGAGCTGTTGCACACCCATTCGCTCGGGCTCGTGGAGCGCGCGGCGGTCGAGGGGCATCAGACGGCGGAGGCGCTGAAGGCGGCGTCCGAAGAGGCGCGGGAGCGCTTCGATGCGGCGGCCGAGGCGGCGATCGAGCGCGCGGAAGCGGCCAAGGCCGCGGCCGAGACCGCTCGCGAAGAGACCATCGACCGGATCCAAAGCGCCGAGACCCGCGCCGTCGAGGCGGCCGAGGCGGCGTCGGGCGCGGCGGTGTCGCGCACCGAGACGGCGCGCGACGAAGCGATCGAGCAGGTTCGCGCCGCGCTGGCCAGCGCGACCGCCGAGGCGGACGCCGCGGCGGTCACCTTCTCGACCCGGATCGAGGGGCTGAAGTCCGAAACGATCGAGGCGACGCAAGACGCCGCATCGAAGGCCGAATCGGCTTGCGCCAGCGCGCGCAAGATCGTCGAGCGTCTGGCCGTCGACGCCTGCGAGCGGGTCGAGACCGACCGCTACGCGGCGACCGAGGCGATTGAAGCCGCCCGCCAGGAGGCGACGGAGGAGATCTCGACGCTCGGACAGGAGACCCGGACCACGCTCGAGACCGACAAGCGCGCGGCGATCGACGCGCTCGAGCGGGCGGCGAACGACGCGGAGAGCATCCGCCGGCTGGCCGTGAGCGATGCGGAAGCCGCGCGGGCGCGGGCCCAAGCGGACGCGAAAACCGCCGGGGAGCGGACGGTCCAGCTGGTGCGCTCGGCGCAGGAAGGCGCGCTGACCGCGCTCAACGGCGGCCGGGACGACGCGCTTCAGCAGATGGCGGACGCGCGGGCGGAGCTCGCGGAGCGGGTCTCGGCGCTGACCGAAGAAGCGGCGGCGAAGGCCAAGGCCGCCTGCGACGCCGCGATCGCCGAGGCCGAGGCCGCCGCCGGCGCGGCGCAGGCCGCGGTCGACGGCGCGGAGGAGGCGGTCCGCTCCAGCACGAGCGCGGCGCTCGAGGAAGCGACCGAACGCGCGCTCAAGCTCTCGAGCGAGACCGCCATGAGCATGGATGCGGCGGTCGACCAGGCCAACGAGGCGATCGGCCAGGCGGAAGCGCGCTCCGCGCGGGTGCAGGCCGCGACCGCGGAAAGTCTGGAGACCGCCGCGCGCGACGTCTGCGCGCGGGTCGAGGCCGCAGCCAAAGAGGCGGCGGGGTCGCTGGAGCGGCGCCGGAAAGAAGCGCTCGAGCACATCGTCTCGCTCGGGCGGATCGTCGACGAGCGGGTGAAAACCCGCGCGGAGACCTCGGAAGCGGCGCTGGCGAGCGCGGCGGAGACGGCGCTCGGCGCGCTCGGCGAGACCCGGCGCGAGGCGCATGCGACCGTCGAGGCGCTCGCGGTGAACTCCCAACGCTCGCTGGCGTCGATCGCGCGGCAGGCCGGAGAGGAGCTGTCCGAGGCGACCGAGGCGGTGGTCCGGGCCACCAAGGCGGCCGGCGATGAGGCGGGCGCCACGATGCGCACCGCGCTCGCCGAAGCGCGCGACGAGGCCAAGGGCTTCGCTCAAGAGACCATCGAAGCGATCGAGGCCACCAGCATCGACGCCCGCGATCTGATCAGCGAAGTGCTCGATCAGACCCGCGGCGTGGTCGACAAAGCGATGGCGGGCTCCGAACAGGTCGAGAACCGCATGAACGCGCTCTGCGCCGAGGCCAAGGGCATGGTGGCGCGGCTCGAGGCGGCGTCGGAGGACTACCCATCGCTCGAGGAGGCCGCGACGGCGCTCCGCAACGGGCTCGCGGCCGCGGTGGCGGACGCGCAGACGGTCGAGGGGCGTCTGGCCGATCTCGAGGACCAGCGTGCGGCGCTCGAGACCAGCGCGCGGCGCGCGCAGGAGAACGGGGACCGCATCGAAAAGCTGATCGGCGAAAGCCGCGCGGCGCTCGAGATGCTCGATTCCGCCGGGGAGACCCGGGCGACGCTCACCGCGCAGGTCGAACACGACGTGGCGCGGATCCGCGAGGGCATGATCGAAGCCCGCGGCGTGGCCGAGCGTCTGGCGCTCGCGGAGCAGACCCGCGAGACGATCAAGGCCGCCGCGGCGGACGCCCGCGCCGCGCATCCTCGAGCGCCGTCAGCAACTCGGCCTGCGCGGCGCGGGCGTCCGCCGCGAGGGCATGATCGAAGCCCGCGGCGTGGCCGAGCGTCTGGCGCTCGCGGAGCAGACCCGCGAGACGATCAAGG
>JBCBRF010000150.1:0-9768 GCA_039819865.1 Pseudomonadota bacterium
CCGACCAGAGCCCAAAATACGGAAGGGGCTTCCGGCGTTGCTGATGCGACCGTCGATTTGCAGGAGGCGCAGCAGCTTGCGGTCGATTCGGTCGAGCGCAGGGCCGGAAGCCCCTTCCGTATTTTGGGCTCTGGTCGGTGAGTTCGTTCTCATCGGAGGGGTTTGACGCAAAAAGCAGCTCAAAACCAGAGAAGGAATGAGAGCACCTTCGGCGGGCGACGGCGTAGTCTCTTGGGATCTTCCAAGGAGATCGCCATGCTTGAAAAGTTCGAACGCTATCCGCTGACCTTTCCGCACCCCACCCCGATCGAGAAGCTCCCCCGCCTGTCGGCGGCGCTCGGCGACAAGGTCGAGGTCTGGGCGAAGCGGGACGACTGCAATTCCGGCCTCGCCTTCGGCGGCAACAAGCTGCGGAAGCTCGAATACATCGCGCCCGACGCGATCGCGTCCGGCGCGGACACGTTGGTCTCGATCGGCGGGGTGCAGTCGAACCATACGCGGATGGTGGCCGCGACGGCGGCGAAGATCGGCATGAAATGCGTCGTGGTGCAGGAGAGTTGGGTCCCGCACGAGGACGCGGTCTATGACCGGGTCGGCAACATCCTGCTCACGAGGCTGATGGGGGCGGACAGCCGGATCGTCGAAGACGGGTTCGACATCGGCATCCGCAAGAGCTGGGAGGACGCCATCCAGTCGGTGAAGGACGCCGGCGGCAAGCCCTACGGGATCCCCGCCGGCGCGTCGGTGCATCCGCTCGGCGGGCTCGGCTATGTCGGCTTCGCGGAGGAGGTGCGGGCGCAGGAGGCGGCGCTCGGCTTCCAGTTCGACTATGTGGTCGTGTGCGTGGTCACGGGCTCGACCCAGGGCGGGATGATCGTCGGGTTCAAGGCGGACGGCCGGGCGCATCGGGTGATCGGGATCGACGGCTCGGGCACGCCGGAGCCGCTCCGCGCCCAGGTGACGGAGATCGCGCGGAACACGGCCGAGTTGGTGGGGCTCGGTCAGACGATCGAGCCGGAGGATGTCGTGATCAACCCGGACTACGCCTATCCGGCCTATGGCGTGCCGAGCCGGGAGACCAATGACGCGATCCGGCTGGCGGCGCGGACCGAGGCGATGATCACCGACCCGGTCTATGAGGGGAAGTCGATGCAGGGCATGATCGATCTGATCCGGAAGGACTTCTTCCCGGCGGGCTCTCGCATCCTCTATGCGCATCTCGGCGGCGCGCCGGCGCTGAACGGCTACGCTTACACCTATCGCAACGGCTGAGCGGGCCGCGAAGAGAGCCGGGCCGGCTCGATGAGCGCGCCCTTCGATCCCCCGGTCGCGTGGGATGGAGGGCGCGCGCTCTTCGCTTCGGACGGGCGTCAGGCCTGGAACAGGAAGTCCTGCGCGCCGAGGGCCTGGGCGTCGACGCCCGACAGGCGCACCTGATCCGCGCCGTAGGAGACGATCGCGTCGCCCGACTGAGCCGAGATGGCGAGGTCGGCGAAGACGAAGGCGGCGTCGAACACCAGGAGGTCGTCGCCGAGCTGGAAGTCCGTCACCAGGTCCGCGCCGTCGCCCGCGCGGAAACGGAACTGGTCGTCGCCCGCGCGGCCGGTCAGCGTGTCGTCGCCCGCGGCGCCCTCGATCACGTTAGCGCCCGCATCCCCCGTGAGCGTGTCGTCGCCTTCCGTGCCAACGAGATTCTCGATCCCGGCGATGGTCTCGACGAAGCCGGTCTCGAACACGATGCTGTCGGCCGACAGGTCCACCGCGACCGCGACGCCGGTGTAGTCGAGCACCAAGGTGTCGAGGCCCGCGCCGCCATAGAAGGCGTCCCGGCCGGTTCCGCCGATCAATCGATCGTCGCCGTCGCCGCCGTAGAGCGCGTCGATCCCGTCGCCCGCGATCAGCGTGTCGTCGCCGCCGAGGCCGTAGATCGCGTCGTCGCCGCTCTGGCCGTCGAGAAGGTTTGCGCCCTCCGTCCCGTCGATGCGGTTGGCGGCCTGGGTGCCGATCAGATGCTCGAAGCCTCGGATCGGCTCGACGCCCGCCGTAAAGGTCCCGGTCTCCGCCGACAGGTCGAAATCGCCCGCAAAGGGGGAGAAGGCGAAATCGACCAGATCCTCGCCCGCGCCGCCGTCCAGCGTGTCGAAGCCGAGGCCGCCGTCGAGGGTGTCGTCGCCCTCGCCGCCATAGAGCGTGTCGCCGCCGTCGCCGCCGAGCAGGCTGTCTGCGCCGAGGCCGCCTTCGAGACTGTCCGAGCCGTCCTGGCCGAGCAGCCAGTCGTCGCCGTCCCCGCCGTAGAGCCGGTCGTTCGCGCCGCCGCCGCGGAGCTCGTCCGCGCCGTCGTCGCCGTGGAGCGTGTCGTCGCCGAGGTCCCCGAAAGCGTAATCGTCGCCCGCGTCGCCGTGGACGAGGTCGGCGTAGGTCCCGCTCAGGATGCGGTCGGCGCCGGCGCCGCCGTAGATGACATCGGCGCCGACGCCGCCCTCGATGCTGTCGAGACCGTCGCCGCCATAGAGCGTGTCGCGCCCGGACCAGCCGATGATGGCGTCGTCGCCGTCCTCGCCATAGACGCGGTCGTGGTCGTTCTGGCCGCGGAGATCGTCGTTCCCGTCGCCGCCATAGAGCGTGTCGTCGCCGTTCGCGCCCCGGAGGCTGTCGTCGCCGCCGAAGCCCTTCAGCAGGTCCGGCCCGGAGAGGCCGGTGACGTCGTCCGGCCCGTCGGAGCCGAGTCCGACCTGCGATTGCAGATAGGAGCTGGTCCAGACCGTCCCGTCGGCGAACTCGAAGGTCTCGATCCGGTCGCCGGTCCCGGCGAACTGGTTCAGCACCGTCAAGCGGTCGGGGGCGCCCGCGATCTCGATCAGCAGATCGTCGCCGACGCTGCTCACGGTGAGGTCGGCGGGCGCGAGGTCCGCGGTGAAGACCACGCGGTCGCCGCCGGTCCAGCCGCCGTCTTCGATCCGATCCGCGCCCTGGCCGCGACCCCAGACATAGGCGTCGTCCCCCGCCTCGCCGATCAGAAGGTCGTCGCCCGCATAGCCGTCGATCCAATCGTCGAGCACGTAGCCGTAGACCGTGTCGTCGCCGGGGCTCGCCTGGCCCGTCAGCACGAGGTCGTAGAGCTCGGCCTTCGAAATGCGGAGCCCGGTCGAGAACTCGACCCATTCGAGCTTTCGGGTTTGGTCGTTCGACGGGTTGAAGTGATCCTGGAAGCGGACCTCGTCGTCGGGGCTCGAGGTGAAGCGGAACAGCAGATCCGCGCCGTCGCGGAGGATCAGGACGTCTTCGCGCCGCACGGATGCGCCGAAGCGGAGGGTGTCCTCGCCGTCGAGGAAGGGGTGGTGGTCCCGGCGGTCGATGATCAGGTCGCGGCCGCCGCCCAGCTCGTAGAGATAAACATCGCCGCCGGTCGAGCCCGCCAGCGTGTCGTCGCCAGGCCCGCCCGAAAGGATGTCCGCGGTCCAGAAGCCGTCGATCCGGTCGTCGCCGTCGGTCTTGGCGTTCGAGAGCAGCATGGCGCGGATCTGGGCGTTCGACCAGGAGGGGCCGTCGTCGAAAGCGATGGTCTCGACATCCGTCCAGGAGCCGTAGAAGGCCTCGGTGCGGAACTGGTCCTCGAGCGTGACGCGGTCGCCGGCGCCCAAGTCGAGGATCAGGTCGCGGCCATCGGCGGATCGGGACAGCGCCACGTTCTCGGGCGCGATGCCGGGGCCGAAACGGAGCGTGTCGTCCTCCGCGACGCCGAAGGTCGAGGCGCTCTCGCGGATTACGTCGGCGCCGTCGCCGCGCTCGAAGAGGTAGACGTCGTCGCCGTCGCCGCCCTCGAGCCGGTCGTCCCCGGCGCCGCCCGAGATCTCGTCCGCGCCCTGGCCGCCGAGCACGGCGTCCGCGCCCGCGGTCTGCTGGGCCTCGACCGCGATCCGCTCGAAGGCCGCGCGGGAGAGGGACCCGCCATCGGCGAAATCGAGGCGCTCGATCCGGGCGACCGGCTTCTTGAAGTGGTCGACCACCGTGAGGCTGTCGGCGGCGCCCTCGATCTGGAGCCGCAGATCGTCGCCGACGCGGGCGATGCGGAGATCGTCGCGCGCCACGCCCTCGCCGATCAGCACGGCGTCGGGATCGTCGAGGCCGTTGGCGGTGACGTCGGTCTCTTCGATCCGATCGGCGCCCGAGCCGCGGCCCCAGAGATAGAGGTCGCCGCCGGTCGAGCCGCGCAGCACGTCGTCGCCGACGCCGCCGTCGAGCGTGTCGGCCCAGCGGAAGCCCTCGAGCACGTCCGCGCCGTCGGTGCGGAGCGCGTCCAACACGCGGGCGCGGATCTCCGCGCCGGTGAGTTGCGCGCCGTCGGCGAAGATGAAGCGCTCGACGTCGTAGGGCGTGGCGGCGCCGCTCGGGCGGAACTGGTTCACCACCGTCACGCTGTCCGCGCCGCCAGGCAACGCGATCACCAGATCGTCCGCGTCGGCGCTCGAGCGGGCGTAGCTCAGGTCGTCGGGCGCGAGGCCCGGGCCGAAGACGATGGCGTCCTGGGCGTCGAGGCCGTTCGGGGCGACGTCGACCTCCTCGATCACGTCGTGGCCCGAGCCGAGCTCGATCAGATAGCGGTCGGCGCCGGCGCCGCCCTTCAGCGTGTCGGCGCCGGCGCCGCCCGACATCAGATCGCCGCCGTTCCCGCCCGTGATCAGATCGTCGCCCGGGGTCGCCGCGGAGGCGATGGCCTCGCCGGTCGCCTCGAGCGCGGTCAGCACCGTCCCGTCTGCGAACTCGAACAGCTCGACCCGGTTGTTCGCGCTCGCATAGTGCCCGGCGATCGTGAGCGTGTCCGCGCTTGCGGTCAGCGAGACCACCATGTCGTCGCCGACGCGGGCGAAGGCGACGTCGGCGAGCGTGAGGCCCGCTTCGAACAGGATGCGGTCGGGGCCGTCGAGGGCGAGGTGATCCTGCACCGCCTCTTCGATGCGGTCCTGGCCGGCGCCCGCGCCGAACAGATAGCTGTCGCCGCCGGTCCCGCCCCGGAGGGTGTCGTCGCCCGCGCCGCCGTCGATGCGGTCGGCGGTGAAGAAGCCCTCGATCAGATCGTCTCCGGCGGTCGTCGCCTGCGCCAGGGTTTCGGAGGCGATGCGGTCGGCCCGCCACTGCGTTCCGTCGGCGAAGGCGAGGATCTCGATGTCGGTGAGCGCGCCCGCATAGCCCGAGGCCGCGAACTGGCCGACCAGGGTGAGCGTGTCGGTCCGGCCGGCGAAGCCGATCACCAGATCGTCGCCGCTCTTGGCGAGCGTGATGTCCGTGGCCGCGAGCCCTGCGCCGAATTCGATCCGGTCGGTCTCGCCGTAGCCGGCGAAGCTCCAGCTCTCTTCGATGCGGTCCTGTCCGAAGTTCGCCTCGACGACGTAGACGTCCGAACCGTCGCCGCCGCGGAGCGTGTCGTTCCCGCTCCCGCCCGACAGGCGATCGGAGAACTGGAAGCCCTCGATCAGATCGTCGCCCGCGGTCGCTGCGCGGGTCAGCATCTCGGCGCGGAGATCGGCGGCGGTCCAGTCGCTTCCGTCGGCGAAGCCGAAGCGCTCGATCTCATAGGTCCGAACGTTGGCGAGCGGGCCGTAGGCGAACTGGCCCTCGATGGTCAGCGCCTCGCCGGTCGCCGTATTGGTCGCGACCAGGTCGGCCCCGCCCGTCCCGGCGCGCGTGAAGCTCAGATCGGCGGCGTTCAAACCGATGAAGTCGAGCCGGTCCCGATTGTCCGCGAGCACGTTCGACCAGTGGTCGAGGATCCGATCGTCCCCATCGCCCGACCCCCAAGCGTAGACGTCGGAGCCGTTCCCGCCCTCGAGCGTGTCCGCGCCGGCGCCGCCGGCGAGGCTGTCGTCGAAATGGGTTCCGACCACCAAATCGTCGCCGGCGGTGGCGCTTGCGTCGATCACCGCCTGGGCGACCTCGCCCCAGCTCTTCGAGGTTCCATCGGCCCATTCGAAGCGCTCGATGCGGTCGAAGGCCTGGGCCTGGAACACGCCGGTCTCGAGCACCTGGTACTGGTCGCGGATGGTCAGCAGGTCCGCGGTCCCGCCGTCGAGCGCGACGGTCAGGTCCAGGGAGCGGCCGGCGCGGCCGAAGGCGACATCCGCGACGGAGACGCCGGCGCCGAAGCGCACGACATCCTCGGTCGCGGTCAGGACGTTGGTCTGGGCGTCCTCGATTAGATCCTGGCCGTAGCCGCGGCCGAAGAGGTACAAGTCGCCGTCGTCGCCGCCCGAGAGCGTGTCGTCCCCCGCCTTGCCGTCGAGCGTGTCGCGGTAATAGGCGCCGTAGAGCGCGTCGTCGCCGTCGCCGCCGGTGGTCACGTCGGCGAGCACGTCCTCCCAGGTCAGCACGGACCCATCGGCGAACTCGAAGCGCTCGATGCGGTCGAACCAGGCGATCCCGAGGATGCCGAGCAGGTCGAGGCGCTGGCCCGCGAATTGGCCCGCCACCGTCAGCGCGTCGGCGGTCTCGCCGATCGAGACGCGGAGGTCGGGGGCCGGCCCGTCGCGGTGGAAGGCGACGTCGGCGACCGCGATCCCGTCGGCGAACGCGACGACGTCCGCGGTCTTCCAATCGACCCCGATCAGCGAGGCCATCGGCGGATCGACATAGCGCGAGCCGTCCTCGATCCGGTCTCGGCCGGCGTCGGCCTCGATGCGATAGGTGTCGCCGCCGTCGAGGCCGCGGAGCGTGTCGTCGCCGGCGCTCGCTTCGAACAGGTCGGGCGTGCCGAAGCCCGTGACGAGATCGTCGCCCTCGGTGGCGTAGTCGGCGATGACCTCCTGCTGCAGATCCCCCCAGGTCCAGGTCGGTCCGTCGAACAGGATCGCCTCGATCCGGGCGTCGAGATCGTAGTCGCCATAGCTGATCGGATCGTAGGCGGCCTGGTCCACGAGCGTCAGCGAGCCGCCGTCGGCGAAGCTCAGGATGATGTCGTCGCCGGCGCCGTTCTCGGATCGGCTGAGGGACAAGTCCTCGGGAGAGATTCCGAAGAGCATCAGCGCGTCGGCGGCCTTCAGGAACAGATCGGTGCGCAGATCCTCGATGCGGTCGGCGCCGTCGCCGGCGGTGTAGACGTAAATGTCGCCGCCATCGCCGCCGCGGAGCGTGTCGTCGCCGCCCATGCCCTCGAGAATGTCCTCGCGCTTCGAGCCCGTGATCAACTCGGCGGCGGCGGAGCCTCGTCCGACCGCCGCGGCGACCTGGCCCTGGCTCCAGACCACGCCGTCGGCGAACTGCACTTCCTCGACGCCCTGGGCGGGTTGGCGGCCGTTCACGACGCCGGTGCTGAGCGGGGCGGCGAAATGGTCGACCACGGCGACGCGGTTCGCGCCGTCCGTCGTCGTGACGATCAGATCGTCGCCGGCGCGGCTGAAGCTCAGCTCCGAAGCGGTCCGGTCGGCGAAGCGCAGCCGGTCGCCGCTGACCGCGGTCTCCGCGTCGAGGATGCGGTCCTCGCCCCAGGCGCCGGCGAAGACGTAGACGTCCTGGCCCGCGCCGCCGGTCAGCGTGTCGTCGCCGGCGCCGCCGACGAAGGTCTGGACGTCGCGAGAGCCCGCGGCGCGAGAGAGCGCGTCCGCGCCCACGCCGCCGATCGCGACGTCCTCGAGCCCGAGGCCGGCGACCAGCGTCGCGAGGCTGAGCGGGGTCGGCGAAAGCTGGTCGGCGCGCGCGAGGCTCTGGACCACATAGTCGCTGCGGACCGGCGTGCCGTCCTGGCGGCGGAGAGCGTCGCTCAGAGCGCGCAGGGCCGGGCCCCAGGTCTCGCTCCAGGCGGCGTCGGCCGCGACCGGATCGGCGGGCAGGGCGTCCAGCGCGTCCGCCATCGCCTGGGCGAGGCTGTCGGGCGCGGGCGAGCGGAACTGGTTGGCGGCCGGGTCGTAGTCGACATCGCCGAGGACGCTCGCCCAGGGCCCCTGGACCGCGAGACGGATCGCGGCCTGCGTCACCACGCTGTCCCAGAGCTGGTCGAGCTGGGCGGCCGGGCGCACATCCGGCGCGCCGCCGGGGTCGCGCGGCGCGAGCTCCCGCCCGAAATAGGCTTCGAGCGCGGCCAACTGGTCGGCGGTCACGCCGCCGTCGCCGAGCGGCGTCGCTTGGACGGCGTCCGCGCCCGCCCAGCGCAGCAGGATCGCGGCGGCGTCGGCGCGCAGGCCCGCCCAGTCGGAGGCGGCGGGGAGCGCGGCGAAGTTTTGCAGCTGGCCGAGCAGCGTCGCATCCGCCGTCGCGGCCACGTTCAGGTCAGGCAGGACGCCCGAACCGCGTAGGGTCGGCGCGGCCGCGGCCGCGGGCGAGACGGTCGCGTCGCCGAGAAAGCGGCTGTCGGCCTCGTCGGTCTCGAGCAGCGCGTCGGCGGCCGTTCCGGTCGAACCGTCGGCGCGGGTGAAGGTCGTGACCTCGCGGAGCGTGTTGCCGCGGATGGTGGCGAGGCCCGCCGCCTGGCCGCTCAGCGAGATCGAGGCGATCCCGGCGTCGGAGAGCGTCTGCAACTCGCCCGGGTCGGAGATCCCGTCCTGGTCGAGATCGCGCCAGATCCGCAGCTCGCCGAAGGCGGCGTCGGCCGCGGAGATCGCGCCGTCGCCCGACCCGTCGAGCGCGGCCAGCGCGGTCAGGCCCGGCGTGTCGGCGTCGCCGAACAGCTCGGTCACGTCTTCGATCAGCCCGTCCCCGTCGAGATCGCGGGCCAGCAGCGCGTCGTCGGGCTTCACCCAGGCCGTTCGTTCCGCGAAGCCGTCGGCGTCCAGGTCGAAATAGGTGGTCGAGGCGTCGAGTCGGCCGAGCTCGATCCCGTCGCCGTCCAGGTCGAGCACCAGCGGGTCCTTGCCGAGGACGAAGCCGAGGCCCGCCTTGACCGCGGCGTTCAGCAACTCCTGCGCGCGCTCCTGGTCGTAGGGCAGGAGCGAGAACTCCTGTTTATAGAGATAGATTCCGCCCGAGGCCTCGTAGTCTTCGAGATCATTCTCATAGTTGCGGATGTAGGACGCGGTCTCCGGGCGCCAGCCGAAGGTGATGGCGAGATCGCCGTCCGACGTCTTGGCGTACTGGACTAGGTTCGACGTGAAGTAGTCGAGCCCGAGGCCCGCCAGCGCCATCGCAGGCGCGAACGAGGAGGTGAGGGTCACGATGGGGATGTAGGCGTTGATGGCGTCGGCGAGCTGCGTGCCCGGCGCCCAGATCGCCCAGGGGCCCTCCATCCAGGCCGCCTGATAGCCGCCCGTCAGCTTGAACGGCCCCATCCAGACATCGTCTTCGGGCGTCGCGTCCTCGACCACCGTGCCGTAGGAGATCACGAAGTCGTCGGCGCCGTCGCCGCCCCAGAGATAGTCCTTGCCGGACCAGCCCATCAGGAAGTCGTCGCCTGCGCCGCCATAGATCGCGGCGCCGTTCGGGTTGTCGCCCTCGCGCGTTCCGCCGATCGTGACGATGCGGTCGTCGCCCGCGCCGCCGTAGAGCTTCGATTGCATGTCCGCGAGCGCGGGGCGGCGCAGATCCTCCTCGCCTTCGCCGGGGCTCGGACCGATCAGCTCGCCGGCGCGGAGGATCGAGGGCTTGTAAGCGACGATCCAGTCGTCGCCGCCCGCGCCGAGGATCTGACCATAACCGGAGTTTTGGAACAGCACGTTGTCGCGCGCGTCGCCCAACGCTTCGGCTGCGTCGGTCGCGATCACCCAGGCGTTGTTCTCGCCCACGGGCTGCGGAGCCTCGCCATTGGTCTGGATCACCTCGGGCACGAGATTCTCGTACAAGGTGCCG
>JBCBRF010000151.1:0-9730 GCA_039819865.1 Pseudomonadota bacterium
CGCGGTTTCTGATCGCCCTTGGGCTTGCCGCCATGTTTGCCGCTCGGCTTGCCGCTCGGCTTGCCGCCTTTGCCGCGGGGCGGCCCGCCGCCGCGCTCGTCGCGCCGCGGGCGGTCCCCGGCCTTGGCCATCGGATCGCCTGGCCGGTTTCCTTCGCCGCGGCGCGGTCCGCCGTCGCCGCCGCGCGGCCCGGTGTGACGTCCCTCCTGACGCCCCTCTTGAGGCGCGCCCTGGGATCCGTTCTGAGCTCCGTTCTGGGGCCCATCATGACGCCGACCGCCGCCGCGGCGCTCGCCGCCCCGGCCGCCGTGGCCCTCGCCCCGCTGCTCGCCGCGCGCGCGGCGCCCGCGGGGGAGGATGCGGAAGGTGTAGAAGATCTCCAATTCGACCGGCCGGTCCGGCTCCGTCCACGGGTCCTCCTGAGGCGCCGGACCTTCGTGGCTCTCTTGGCTTTCTCGCCCCTCTTCTCGCGCCGCGGCCGCGGCGGGCTCCTCGGCGCTCGGCGCCGTGGGGCCGCCGTCGGCCGCGGCCGCCTCCGCCGGCGCAACGCCATCAGGCGTCGCGGAGGGTTGGGCGGCGCTGTCCTCGCCCGCCGGGGTCGTCTCGGCGGCGGCAGGGGCGGGCTCAGCGCCGTCGGCCTCAGCGCCATGGGCTTCGGCTTCGGCGCCATGGGTTTCCGCGGCCTCGGCTGGCGCGTCGGCGGCGGTTGCGTCGTCGGCGGTCGCGTCGTCGGGCGGGGCGTCTCCTGTCGCATCGTCCGCCGAAGGCTCGGCCGCCTCTGCGGCGACCGCAACCGCGCCGCTTTGCTCCGCCTCCTGCTCGGGCCGCGCGACGGATGCGGCCTCGGGCGACGCCGCATCCGCGGGCGCCTCGGCCGTCGTTTCCGCCGGCTCCGCGACCCGCGTCTCCGGCCGATCGGTCGGGAGAGGGTCCGCGCTCGGCGGGCCGTCCGTCGCCTCGATCGGCGGCGTCGCGTTCGGATCGGTCGGGGCGGGGGCGGGCGCCGCGTCGGACGGTTTGGCCTTGGCCTTTTTGCCTTTGCCCGTGGTCGGCTTGGCCTGCGGCTTCGCGGTCTTCGGCCGCTCGCCCTTCTCGGCGCGGAAGCCGAGGCCCTCCATCATCTGGGCGAATTGCTCGAGCGTCGCGCCCGTGATCGAGAGCATCTCGGGCGTCGCCTCGAAGCCGGCGCGGGCGTCCTGGCCTCGGATCAGATCGGCCAGGCGCTCCATCATGTCGAGCCGGATGGCCCGGGGGCCGGCGAGCCGGTAGCCCGCCATCGGCCAGAAACGGTCCGGCGCGTCGTCGCGGCTCGCGATGGTGACATGGCCCGGCGGCGGCGGGCTCGGGATCTCGTCGAGGCGCTCGGACAGGCCCCAGAGCAAGAGCCGGAAGCGGGTGGGCGCGGGTTTTAGCAGCGCCTGGAGGAAGACGGTGTACTGGCCGAAGCGGACGCCGTGCTTGCGCAGCCGGGCGCGGGCGTCCTGGTCGAGGGCCTTGATCTCCTCCGCGGCTTCCTGGCGGGGCAGCACCCCGTAGCGCTCGAGCAGCTGGAAGGCGACGCCGCGTGCGAGGCCGACGATCTCCGGATCGTCGCGGAGCGCGAACAGCGGCTCGAAGGCGGCCTGCAGCTTGCGGTCGATCCAGAACTGGAGACGGCGCTCGATCTTTTCGCGAAGCGGCGGCTCGATCATTTCGTCGGCGTAGGCCACCACGGAGACGGCCAGCGGGTCGCCCGGATCGTTCTTGGCCTCGAGCCGGCCGACGGCGCTGTCGCCCCACATCAGGCCGCCCTGCTCGGTGACGTCGATCTCGCCGTCCTCCGAGCGGTAGAATTTGTCGATCCGACGGGCGAGCTCGCTTTGCAGCGCCTGGACGCTGGCGGCCTGGAGCGTCTTCATCTCCGCGCCCGCGGCGGTCGGATCGGGCTCGAAGCGGAATCCGGTCAAGCGGCCGACGAACTCGCCTTCGACGGTCACGGCCCCGGCGTCGTCAATGCTCGCCACGAGGCTCTCCTTCTGTTTCAACCGCCGGGCGAGGACGCTCGTGCGGCGGTCGACGAATCGTTGCGTCAAACGCGCGTGCAGCGCGTCCGACAGGCGGTCTTCGATGGCGCGGGTGCGCTCCCGCCACTCGGCCGGGTCGCGCAGCCAGCGCACGCGGTTCGCCACATACGTCCAAGTGCGGATATAGGCGAGCCGTTTCGACAGCGCGTCGATATCCCCTTCGGCCCGATCGAGCCGGGCGCAGTGGGCCGCGATCCAGTCTTCGGGGATCTCGCAGGGGTCGTCGATCAAAAAGCGATAGATCTGCGCCAGGAGGGCCGCGTGCTCGGCCGCCATGGTCTTGCGGAAGTCCGGAATCTGACAGACGTCCCATAACAGACGCACAGCGGGACGCCCCCGGGCGCGCTCGCGAACCGCCTCGTCGCGCGCGAGCTGGCGGAGGGTGAGCAAATCGTCCGATTCGCGGGCGCGGGTCAGCAACTCCGAGGGCGCTTCGCGCTCGAGCGCGCGAATCAGCGCGGACGGGTCGGCGTAGTCGAGGCGGGCGTTCCGCCATTGGAGCTTCTGCACCGGGCTGAAGCGGTGGTTCTCGATGGCGCGCGCGACCTCCTCGTCGAGGGCCGGGGCCTCGCCGGTGACGCCGAAGGTGCCGTCGTTGGTGTGGCGGCCCGCCCGGCCGGCGATCTGAGCGAGCTCGTTCGGATGGAGCTCGCGGTGGCGGCGGCCGTCGAATTTGCGCAGGCCCGCGAAGGCGACGTGGCGGACATCCATGTTGAGGCCCATGCCGATCGCGTCGGTGGCCACCAGATAGTCGACCTCGCCCTCCTGGTAGAGATCGACCTGGGCGTTCCGCGTGCGCGGGCTGAGGGCGCCCATGACCACCGCCGCGCCGCCCTTCTGGCGGCGGATCAGCTCCGCGATGGCGTAGACGGTCTCGGTCGAGAAGCCGACGATGGCCGAGCGCGGGGGCAGGCGGGAGAGCTTCTTCGAGCCCGCATAGGTCAGCGTCGACATGCGATGGCGGGTGATGAAGCGGGTGCCGGGGACCAGCGCCTCGATCTTTTCGCGCATGGTGAGCGCGCCGAGGAACAGGGTCTCGTGGCGGCCGCGGGCGTGGAGCAGACGGTCGGTGAAGACGTGGCCGCGCTCTGGGTCGGCGCAGAGCTGGATCTCGTCGACCGCCACGAAATCCGCCGCCCAGTCGAGCGGCATGCTCTCGACGGTGCAGACATAGTAGCGGGCGTCGACGGGGACGATCTTCTCCTCGCCGGTGATGAGCGCCACGTCGCGCGGGCCGCGGAGCGCGACGATGCGGTCGTAGATCTCGCGGGCGAGCAGGCGGAGCGGGAAGCCGATGACGCCGGTGCGGTGGCCGAGCATGCGCTCGACGGCGTAATGGGTCTTTCCGGTGTTGGTGGGGCCGAGGACGGCGACCACCCCGTCGTTGCGCTCGGGCGTGAACTCGCCCCATTCGGCGCTGCGGTCGGCGGACAGGGCGGCGGAGGCCGGCATCGGCTTCCCCTCTTCGCTGGGCGGAGCGGCCCGGCGGCCGGCGCATGGCGCAAAGTGCGCATTTGAACCGCCAGATCAAGGGCGGGCGGCTTCGGCTCGGAGCGGGCGCCGTCGTCTCGGCCATCGAGGCCTCGCCGCCGGCCCGGGGCGCGCCGCTCCGACGCCGAGCGAGGGATCGGGGCGAGGGATCGGGGCGAGGGATCGGGGCGAGGGATCGGGGCGGGGACTTGGGACGGGGCCTTGGGACCGGGCTTGGGGAGGGGGCTTTCGACGGGCGCTTTGGACGGGGGCTTGGGCCCACCATCGAGAGAGGGCCGCCTCTCGCGCCAGATCCGTCGCCGCCCCGTTCGGCTCGCCGATCAGGACCGCCGCCGCAAGGACGGCCCGAAACCATGGGTTTCGGACCGCCGGCGCCGCCGGTCTTCGATCCTTGCGCCGCCGGTCCTGATCGTCGCTTCGATCGGCGCGACGGCGGCTCCGGCGAGAGAGGCTCCCGAAGCGCCCGGAACGCCGTCCGACGGACGGGTTTCAGCGAAGATCGAATCGCGCCCGGAACTCGATCCGGCGGATCGAACCCCGCTGTCGGACGCCCGGAGAGCTCTCTGCGGTGGCGGGATTACAGCGGAGCGCGGCCGAGCGGGCTCTCGTCGGCCGGAGCCGCGATCCTCGGCGCGTTTTGGGAACGGGGGCGCGTTTTGGGAACGGGGCGGCGGAACCGGCGTGCAAGCGCGTCGGCGATCCGCGACGGATTAGGATTCGCCGCCTACCGCAAGGCGCTCGAGATCCACCCCCATCTCGACGGCGCTCAGGACGCCGTCGAGATGGGGGTGGATCTCGAGCGCCTTGCGGTAGGCGGCGATCGCCCGCTTCGGCTGGTCAAGCTGATCCATGATCAGACCGAGGCCCATCAACGCTCCGTAGTGCCGCGGTTCGAGCGCGAGCGTCTCTGCAATGTCGGCGAGCGACTCCCCGTAATTCTCCTGACGGAAATGCACGGTCGCGCGGGCGTTCCAGCCCTCGGCGAAATCAGGCGCGAGGTTGACCAGATCGGTCAGGTGTCGAAGCGCCAGATCGAACTCCTCTTTCTCGGTCGCCTTCTTCGCGCGTTCGAGCAACAGATCCATGCTCGGCGATCCGGAGCGGGACCAGAGCCGGGCGATCGCTTTCTCCGCGTCGGCGCGCGCGCGTTCATCCTCGCTCGCAAGCGTCTCGAACGCCTCGGCGAGCCGCTCCTCGCGCGTTTTGCGCGTGATCGTCTCGTCCTGCTCCTCGGGCGACGCGTCGGCCTCTTCGCCAGCGCCGTCCGGCGCATCGAGCGTCTCGCCGTTCGGATCCGGCAACGCCGGGAACGGGCTCGGCGGCGCGTCGGGCGAGGGGTTCGGGATCGGCGGCGGGGCCGGGCGCAGCGGGTTCTCCGTCTGCGCGAGGCCGAGCACGGGGCAGGCGAGGGACAGCAGCAGCGCCGTGGCCAAGCTGCGGAAGCCGGCGTTCCGTAACGTCATTCGGCGTTTTTCCTCCGACTTAGAGCGTCTCACGGCTTTCGCTCGGTTCTGAACCCGGCTAGGCAGATTCGAACGCATCCTCTCTGAGTTTGGGGCGTCGGGCGCGCGCTGACAAGGCGAGGACGCGCGCCGGTCGCGGATCCGGAAAGACCCTGGAAAGACTCGGAAGAGACTGCGGAGCGGAAAGTCGACCGGGAGGCGAAGCGATGAGTGAGATGTTGGACAAGGCGGCGACGGCGCTGGCGGCCAAGGTGAGCGGCGCGGATGCGGATATCGACGCGAAGGTGAAGTTCGAAATCGACGGCGTCGGGACGCTTGTGATGGACGGCGCGCAGACCCCGCCGGCGATCGCCAAGGGCGATGGCGACGCGGATGTGACGGTGTCCGCGGATGCGGATGTGTTTCAGCAGCTTATGGATGGCGCGCTCGACCCGACCGCGGCCTATATGGGCGGGCAGCTCCGGATCGACGGCGATATGGGGCTGGCGATGAAGCTGGCGCAGATCCTGGCCTGATCGAGGCGCCGCGGGCGGGTTGCGCAAGGGGAGGGGCGGCTCTGTGAAAGACATCTCAGCTCCGACGCTCGACGCGCCTGCGGCCCTGTATTGGGGCGAGGGGATCACGCCGCCCGAGGATGGAAAGGCGATCTGGCTGTTTCCCTCGGACGGGGTGCGCTTGCGTGCGGCGGTCTGGCCGGAGGGGCGGCGCGGAACGGTCGTCCTGTTCCAGGGGCGGACCGAATTCATCGAGAAATATGTCGAGCCGATCCGGCGGTTTCGCGACATGGGTTTCGCGCTCGCGACGCTCGACTGGCGGGGTCAAGGCCTTTCGGAGCGGCCGCTCGCCGATCGGCGCAAGGGGCATGTCGGCGATTTCGCAGAGTACCAGCGGGACGTCGACGCGTTGCTCGCGCATCTGGCGGATATCCAGGCGCCGAAGCCCTGGATCCTGGTCGCGCACTCGATGGGCGGCGGGATCGCGGCGCGGGCCCTGATGCGCGTGAATTCGGGACCGTCGACCCAGTTCGCAGGGGCGGTTTTGACGGCCCCGATGCTGGAGATCTTCGGCTCCCCGGGGTTCCTGACCGCCAGCCGGGCCGTGTCGAGCCTCGTCGGCGCCGTCGGCATGCGCAAACGCTATGCGCTGGGATGCGATCGCAAGACCGCGGCCGAGATCGGGTTTCGAGACAATGTGTTGACCTCCGACGCCGAGCGGTTCGACCGCTATGCCCGGCAGGTGACGGGGGAGGACGCGTTGGCGCTCGGCGGGCCGACCTGGGGCTGGCTTCGGGCGGCGTTGCGCGAAACCGCGCGGCTCGAGCCGACGCGGACGCCGATGCTGATCTGCATCGGCACCGACGACACCGTGGTCTCGACGGATGCGGCGCATCGGTTCGCGGCGGATGCGGAGCGGGCCCAGGTGGCGATGCTGGCGAAGGCGCGGCACGAGCCGTTCCTCGAAACCGATGCGGTCCAGGAGAAACTCTGGTCCGCCATCGACGCGTTTCTGAAGGATCTCGAGATCTGAGGCGCGGCGGCGGGGGCGGTCAGGCCGCGTTCAGGGCGTGGAGCGCTTTGGCGTGCAGCGTGTGATCGCCGGCGGCGCAGACGCGGCCGCCGTGCTGCGCCGGACCGCCCTCCCAATCCGTGACGCGCCCGCCGGCGGCTTCGATCAGCGCGATCGGCGCCTGAATGTCGTAAGGGGCTAGGCCCGCTTCGATCACCAAATCCGCCGCGCCGCCCGCAACCATCGCGTAGCCGTAGCAATCGGTCCCGTAGCGCGTGAGGCGGCAGGCCCGCGAGGCGTGCTCGAAAGCCGCGCGCTCGTCGGGCTCCTGAAAGAGCTCCGGGGCGGTCGCGAACAGGATCGCTTGCTCGAGAGCGGGCGCGCGCCGGGTGCGGAGCGGGGCGGCGCCGGCGCGGTCGAAGCGCGTCGCGCTCCGGCGCGCGCCTTCGCGCCAGCCGACATAGCGCTCGCCCAGATAGGGCTGGTCGATGACGCCCAAGACGGGACGCTCCCCATCGTTCACGGCGATCAGGACGCCCCAGAGCGGGACGCCGGAGATGAAGGCGCGCGTGCCGTCGATCGGGTCGAGAACCCAGGTTAGGCCGCTGCGCGAGGCGGCGGCCTCGAATTCCTCGCCCAAGATCCCATCGTCGGGTCTCGCGTCGGCGAGGATCGCGCGCATCGCCTGCTCCGCCTCGCGGTCGGCGACGGTGACGGGATCGAAGCCAGCGCCGGCCGACTTGTCGTCGATCGCAAGCGCGCCCTGGCGGAAATGGGGAAGCGCGGCTCTGCGGGCGGCGTCGGCCAGGCGGTGGGCGACGGAGATCAGCTCCGCCATCGCCGCAGAGGGCTCGGGCTCGGGCTCGGCTGTCGGTCGTCGTTCCGGGGTCATGGGCGGCGCGCTCCCGCATGCTCGGCTGGGTGCGGGACGCGCCTGCAGCCCTCTGAATTGCGCCGGTGATTGCGCCGTGGCCGCGCGCCGGTCAAGGGGCGCGCGGCGCCGGCGAGCGGGCGCATGCTGGGGCGCTGGTCGAGCTCAGGCCGCGCTTCTGGGGGAGCCTGCTTTCTCGCCGGGCGTCGCGGTCTCGTCGATCGCCTCGTCCGAGAGCGTGCGCATCAGCTCGAAAGCGGCGCGGCGACGCGCGGGCGGCGCGGCGTAGTAGGAGCGCAGAAGCTCCGCCGCCTCGCGGTCGGCGAGCGGATCGCCTTTGGCGGCGCGCGCATAGGGTTGCGCGGGGCCGGCCTCGCCCAAGCCCTCGAAGAAATAGCTCACCGGCGTCTCGCAAACCCGCGCCAGGTCCCAAAGACGACTCGCGCTGATGCGGTTCTGACCGGTCTCGTATTTCTGGATCTGCTGGAACTTGATGCCCACCCGGTCGCCGAGCTGCTGCTGGGTCAGACCCAGCATCCAGCGCCGCTGACGCAGGCGCATGCCCACATGCGCGTCGATTTCGTTCGCCATTTCACCGCCTCCCACGGAAATCGTCGGTGACGGAGGACAGCAAGTCGCGGGCCATGACGCCGGTCGCCAATTGGGACGCCGCTTGGGACGCGGCTCGGGACACCGCTCGGAACACCGCTAGGGACACCGCTCGGAATTTGGGGCGATGGAGGCGGGCGTCGCCGCGCGGGGCGCGCCGGGCGCCCATCGTCTTCTCGACCACGTATGATCGCGTTTTGGTCGCGACTGCGGCTCGTCGTGCGGCGATCCGCGGCGCGGTGGCCGACCGATGCGCCGACGCCTCGGCGACGGGCTCGCCGCCAGGGCGTCGACGTCCCTGTCCGCCGGCCCTTACGCCGCGGTTTTGGCGCGGCGCTTGCGCTCGTGCGGGTCGAGATAGCGCTTGCGGAGGCGAAGATGGTTCGGGGTCACCTCGACCAGCTCGTCATCGTCGATGTACGCGATGGCCGCCTCGAGGCTCAGCTTCACCGGGGGCGTCAGCACCACCGCCTCGTCCTTGCCGGAGGCGCGGACGTTGGTGAGCTTCTTGCCCTTCAGCGGGTTCACCTCGAGGTCGTTGTCCCGGCTGTGCTCGCCGATGATCATGCCCTCGTAGACGGTCTCCCCGCTGGTGATGAACATCTTGCCGCGCTCCTCCAGGTTCCAGAGGGCGTAGGGCGCGGCGTCGCCGTTCTCCATCGAGATCAGGACGCCGCGGCGGCGGCCGGGGATCGGCCCCTTGTAGGGCGCCCAGGAATGGAACACGCGGTTGAGCACGCCGGTGCCGCGGGTGTCGGTCAGGAACTCGCCGTGATAGCCGATCAGGCCGCGGGACGGGACGAGCGCAATGATCCGGGTCTTGCCGCCGCCCGAGGCGCGCATGTCGGTCATCTCGCCCTTGCGGGTGGCGAGCTTCTCGACCACGACGCCCGAATACTCCTCATCGACGTCGACCGTGCATTCCTCGAGCGGCTCGAGGCGCTGGCCGTCCTCCTCGCGCAGAACGACGCGGGGGCGGGAGATCGAAAGCTCGAAGCCCTCGCGGCGCATGGTTTCGATCAGCACGCCCATCTGCAGTTCGCCGCGGCCGGAGACTTCGAAGGCCTCGCCGCCGGGCGTGTCGCGGACCTGAATGGCGACGTCGCCCTCGGCCTGACGCATCAGGCGGTCCCGGATGACGCGCGACTGCACCTTGTCGCCGTCGCGGCCGGCGAGAGGGCTGTCGTTGATGCCGAAGGTGACGGTGATGGTCGGCGGGTCGATGGGCTGCGCGGGCAGCGGCGCCTCGACGCTCGGATCGAGCAGCGAATCGGCGACCGTCGCCTTGGTCATGCCGGCGATCGCGACGATGTCGCCCGCCTCCGCCTTGTCGATCGGCTGGCGGCCGAGGCCGCGGAAGGCGAGAATCTTCGAAACCCGGAAGCGCTCGATCTCGCCGCCGTCGCGGGCGAGCGCCTTCAGCGTGGCCCCGGGCTTCAGGGTTCCGGCCTCGACCCGGCCCGTCAGGATGCGGCCGAGGAAGCTGTCGGCCTCGAGCGTGGTGGCCAGCATCTGGAAGGGCTGGTCGGCGCGGGCGACCTGCTTCGGCGCCGGCACGTGCTCGAGGATCAGATCGAACAGCGGCTTCAGGGTCTCGCGCGGGTCGTCGAGCTCCTTCGCGGCCCAGCCGGAGCGGCCGGAGGCGTAAAGATAGGGAAATTCGAGCTGATCATCGTCGGCGCCGAGATTCGAGAACAGGTCGAACACCTGGTCGAGCGCGCGGTCGG
>JBCBRF010000152.1:0-6537 GCA_039819865.1 Pseudomonadota bacterium
TCGGGATCGCGGCGCGGGCGATGAAGCTCATCTCGTGGTTCGTCATGCCCTGCAGCACGAACAGATTGAACCCGATCGGCGGCGTGATCTGCGCCATCTCGACGACCACCACGATGAAGATGCCGAACCAGATCACGTCGATCCCAGCCTGACGGATCATCGGCTCGACGACCGCCATCGTCAGCACCACGGAGGAGATGCCGTCGAGAAAACAGCCGAGAATGATGTAGAAGACCAAGAGCGCCATCAGGAGCTGGAACTGGCTGAGCTCCCATTGCGCGATCGCGTCGGCGAGGCCGCGCGGCAGGCCGGTGAAGCCCATCGAGAGCGACAGAAACGCCGCCCCCGCCAGGATCAGCGCGATCATCGCGGAGGTGCGGGTCGCGCCCATCAGGCTTTCGGTGAACGTGGTCCAGGACAGCGAGCCCTGGCTGAAGGCGAGGAGCAGCGACCCCAGAACGCCGAAGGCCGCCGCCTCGGTCGCCGTGGCGAAGCCGAGATACATCGAGCCGATCACCAGCGAGATCAGCAGCAGCACCGGGATCAGGAACCGCGAGTTCGAGAGCTTCTCGCTCAAGCTCATCGCGGGCTCGGGCGTCGGCCGGTAGTTGGGCGACAGCTTCGAGGCGATCGCGACATACGCCATGAACATCGCAGCGAGCGTCAGGCCGGGCAGCACGCCCGCGATAAAGAGCTTGGTGATGCTCTCGTTGATCGTGACGCCATAGACGATCAGCGTGAGCGAGGGTGGGATCATCAGCCCGAGCGTCGCCGCGCCCGCCAATGTGCCGATCACCATGGTCTCGGGGTATTGGCGCTTGCGCAGCTCCGGGATCGACATCTTGCCGACCGTCGTCAACGTCGCGGCCGAGGATCCCGAGACCGCCGCGAACACGGTGCAGCCGACGATGTTGGTGTGGACCAAACCGCCCGGCAGCCCCGCCATCCAGGGCGAGAGCCCGCGAAACATGTCCTCCGACAGCCGGGTTCGGTAGAGGATCTCCCCCATCCAGATGAACAACGGCAGCGCCGTCAGCGTCCAGGACGAGGAGGCCGACCAGACCGTGGTCAGCATGGTCAGCCCGACCGGGCGGCTGGTGAACAGCTCCATGCCGACGAAGGCGACGCCGAGCAGCGCGAGCCCCACCCAGACGCCCGTGCCGAGCAGCAGGAAGAGCACGAACAGGAAAAGAGCGATGATCCCGAAATCTTCCATCGCTCAGACCCCCGCGCCCTGGCCGGAGGTCTCGTCCGCGTCCGCGTCGATGTCTTCGCCCTCGATCCGGTGCGCGCCGGTGACGATCAGGTTGACCAAATGGTCGGTGAGCGCGATCGCGAACACCACCGCGCCGACGAGCATCGCCGATTGCGGAATCCAGAGCGGCGTCGCGTCCTGGCCCTGGCTGATGTCGTTGAACTTCCAGGACCAGTAGACGAACTGGCCGGCGAAATAGGTGAAGTACCAGGCGAGGCCCGCGCCCACCGCGAAGCACCAAACCTCGATCCAGCGCCGAACGCCCGGCGACGCGGCGTTCAGGACGAGAGAGACGCGGATATGGCTGCCGCGGTTCAAGGCGTGGGCGAAGGCGAGGAAAGACGCGGCCGCCATGGCGTAGCCCGCGTAGTCGGGCGCGCCGGGGAAAACCTCGCCGAACCACCGCGCCAGCATCTGCAGCACGATCAAGCTCAGGATTGCGATCAGGCAGATCGCGGCGGCGACCCCGGACGCGAAATAGAGCGCGTCGAGCCCCCGCCGGAGCATTTGAATCCATGGCACCATGACCGCGCTCTCTCCCTCGCCGCCTTCAAACGGGCGCGGCCGGCCACGTCGCCGTCGGCCGAACGCCGCCTCTCGCGCTACGATCCCGAGGGACCCGCCCGCCGAGATGTCGCCCCCCTCCCCGCGATCGCGGGGAGGGGTCGGGGGTGGGGCTCGCCCCTCAGTTCGCCGCGTTGAACGCGTCGACGATGCCCTTGCCCTCGTCGCCCGCGGCTTCGAGCCATTCGTCGGTCATGGTCTCGCCGACCGCCTTCAGCTCATTGGTGAGGCCCTCGCCCGCCGGGCCGACCGTCATGCCGCCCGCGCGGAGGCCGTTGAGCGTGAACTGGGTGTACTCGATCGCCCGCGCCGTGCCAGCGTACTCCGCGAGTTCCGCACAACCGCGCACGACGTTCTGGTTCTGCTCGCTCAGCCCTTCCCAGATCCCCTTGTTGACGAAGATGTGGTTCCGCGGCAGCCAGGCGTCGACTTCGTAGAAATGCGTCAGGCTCTCCCAGACCTTGCGGTCATAGCCGGTCGCGCCCGAGGAGATCATCGATTCCGCGACGCCGGTGGCGAAGGCCTGGCTGATCTCGGCCGCCTCGATCGTCACCGGCAGCATGCCCGTGAGCTCCGCCAGCCGCGCGGTGGCGTTGTTATAGGAGCGAAACTTGATCCCCTGCATGTCGGCGACCGAGTTCACCTCCTTCTTGAAGTAAAGGCCCTGCGGCGGCCACGGCACCGAGTAGAGAAGCACCAGTCCCTGCTCGTCGAGCAACTTCTCCATGGTCGGCTTGGTCGCCTTCCAGAGCTTGGCCGCATCGTCGAACGAGGTCGCCAGGAACGGGATCGAATCGACGCCGAAGATGGGGTCCTCGTTCTGATGGCCCGACAGCAGCCGTTCGCCGATCGGCGCCTGGCCGGTCTGAACCGCGCGCTTGATGTCCGCGCCCTTGAACAGCGAGCCCGACGGGTGGGTGACGACCTCGATGTCGCCGCCCGTGCCGGTCGTCACGCATTTCGCGAACTCGGCGCCGGTCTCCGAGTGATAGTTCGTCGCGGAATAGGCCATCGGCATATCCCACTTTTCGGCGAAGGCCGGCGCGGCGCTGGCCAGAGTAAAGGCGGCGGTCACCGCCAGGGTGGCGAAACGCATCGTTTTTGCTCCCGTTTCCAAACGGCGCCCGAAACCCGGGCGCCTGTCACGCTTCAGTGAAACCGCGATGGGGCATAGGGCGAAAGGTCCATATTGGCCCTTCTGCCCGCGACCATTTGAGCCAGCAGCCGACCGGTCTTCGGCCCGGCGGTCAACCCGATATGATGATGTCCGAAGCCGAGGAACGCGCCCGCCACCCCGGGGACCTCGCCGATCACCGGGATCGAATCCGACGTCGCCGGGCGGTGGCCCATCCACTCGGTCTCCTCCCGCCAGGCGATCCCCGGCATCGCCTGTTGGATGTTGCGCTTCAGAAGAGCGAAGGGCGCGGCGGAGGGCGGCGCGTCGAGCCCGCCGAACTCGACGATTCCGGCGAGCCTCAGCCGCCCCTCCATCGGCGTCGCGACGAACTTTCCGGACGCGATCATAACCGGCGCGCGCGGCGTGACCGACGGCTCCCAGAGCTCGAGGTGATAGCCGCGCTCGCTCTCCAGCGGCGCGCGAACCCCAAGCTTCCGCGCGAGCGGGCCGGACCACGCGCCGGTCGCGATCACCACCGCGTCCGCGGACAGGGTCTCCGCGGCGCCGTCCTTGGCGCGGAGACGCACGCCGACCGCCCGGCCCTCGGACTGGGCGACATCCTCGACCTCGGCGATCCGGAGCGCCCCGCCCTCGGCCTCGAAATGGCGGGCGAGCGCCTGCACATAGGCTCCGGGATCGGTGATCGTCCCATGGTCGCGGAGCCGCACGGCGAAGCGCAGATGGCGGCCGAACGCGGGGTCGTAGGCGCGGAACGCCTCGTCCTCGAGCTCCTCCCACTCGAAGCCGTGGGCGCGCCGAATATCCCAGCCGAACACGTCGCCCCGGAAATGCGCGCGATCGTTGTAGATGTAGAGATAGTCGGACGGGCGGATGTAGCGCTCGGCCGGCGTGCCCGCGGCGAGCTGCTGGTGCTCCGCCAGACTGTCCGCCGTCACCCCGTGGATCGCCGACGCGATCCGGCGCACATCCGACGCGCCGCAATGGCTGAGATAGCGGATCAGCCAGGGCGCGAGCCTCGGCAAATAGCCCCATCTCAGGAACAGCGGTTGAGCCGGATCGAGCAGCATGCGCGGCGCTTTGCGGATCAGTCCGGGCACCGTCACCGGCACGACGGAGCAGCTCGCGAGCACGCCGCCATTGCCGAAGCTGGTCCCCTCCGCAGGCCCGAGCCGGTCGATCAGCGTCACCCGAAAGCCGTCGCGCTGGAGCTGGATCGCGGTCGAGACGCCGACGATCCCGGCGCCGATCACCGCGACATGACGGGTCTCTGGGACGCTTCCGGCCTCGCTTTGCGTCATGCGCGTCGTCATCCCCCCTCCGACCGCTGGACCGCGAAGCGCGCGACCTTCTCGGCGTCGACCTCGACGCCCAGACCGGGACCATCAGGGACGAGGACCGCGCCGGCCGCAATCGGAAACGGCGCCGCCAACAGGTCTTCGACCAGGTAGTAACGCGCCTGGTAGAACTCGCAGCCGAGCCCGATCTCCGGCGTCGCCGCGATCATCTGGGCGCCCGCGAGATGCGCGATCCCGGTCTCGAACATGTCGCCGCCATAGGCCGTCATGCCGGCCGCCGCCGCGATCCGGGCGACCGATTGCGCGCGGACGAGCCCGCCCGACTTCATGATCTTCACGGAGACGCCGTCGCAGATCTCCTCCGCGACGGCGCGGAGCATGTCTTCGGGGCCGAACACGCTCTCATCGGCGAGCAGCGGGCTCTCGATCGCGTCGCGGATCCGCGCCATCAGCGCGAACTGATGCGCCGGCACCGGCTGCTCGATGAAGCTCGGGCGGAACGCGTCGGCGGCCGCGACCTCGGCCAGCGCCGTCTGGGGCGAGAGGCCTTGATTGTAGTCGATGCGGATGTCGAGATCGGGAAAGTCGCGCCGGATCCGCTCGAGCCGCGTGAGGTCGAAGGCGAGATCGCGAAACCCGGTCTTGAGCTTCAGGATCCCGATCCCGTCCTCCCTGAGCCGCGCGAGCAGCCTCAGATCAGCTTCGAAATCGGCATCGGCGAGCGAAACCGACAGCGGGATCCTGTCGCGCGTGCGGCCGCCGAGGAGCGCGGCGATCGACAGCCCGGATCGGCGGCCCACGAGATCCAGCAGCGCGGTTTCGAGCGCCGCCTTCGCCTCGGAGCAATGCGCGACCGCCCGCCGAGCGTCCTCCAGGATCGCGCCCCGGTCGGTCAGCCGTCGCCCGACGACATGCGGGCGGATGTAGCGGTCGAGCGCCGCAAAACTCGCTTCGGGGCTCCCGGTGAAGGGGGCCCAGGGCGCGGCCTCGCCCCAGCCGACCGCCCCGTCGGCCGAGGTCAGGCGCAGGACGACGCTCTCGACCGCGCCGCCGACCGAACCGACCCCATGATCGCGCCGCGAGACCACGGGCAAAGCGCAGCGCCAGACTTCGAAGCGCTCGATGCGGTCGCCGTCGAGGCCGGGCGCGCTCACGCGATCCATTCCGACACCGGCGCCGCCGCTTCGTGGAGGGGCTGCGAGATCACGTCGACGAGGCTCGGCCCGGGATGCTCGAGCGCCGCCGTCAGCGCGGGTTCGAGATCGGCCGGATCCTCGACCCGCCAGGCCTCGACCCCGAAACCGCGGGCGACCGCGGCGTGGTCGGTTCGGCCGAAATCGACGTTGTAAAACCGCTGGCCGAAGCCGGCGTTCTGCCCCGCCTTGATCCAGCCGAACACCGCGTTCGAGAAGGTGATCGCCGTGATCGGCAGGTTGTGGCGGACCATGGTTTCGAACTCGCCGCAGCAGAAGCCGAAGGACCCGTCGCCCATCGCGGCCACCGTCTTCACCCCGGGCCGCCCGTAATGCGCGCCGATCGCCGCGGCGAGCGCATAGCCGAGCGCGCCGTGCGCCCGATTGGTGATGAAGCGCCGCCCCGCCGTCGGCCAGCGGTAATGCGCGGAAAAATAAGGGCAGGGCGTGCCCGGATCGGCGACGATCTGGGCGTCGGAATCGAGGAGGCGCATCAGCGCCGCGACCACGCGCTCCGGCCGGATAGGGGTCTCGTCGCTCGCCGCGAGGGTCTCGAACCGGTTCAGCTTCGCCGCCCAGGCGGCCTCGGCCTTGGCCGCGCCGCCCTGCCCCAGCGTCGCCCCGCGGCGCTCGACCGCGTCGGCCAGCGCCTCGAGCGCCAGCCGGGCGTCGGCGCAGATCGCGACCTCGGTGCGGTAGTTGGCGCCGAGGACCATCGAGTCGGCGTCGATATGGATGATCGCCGTATCGCGCCCCGGCGAGCGCCAGCGCTCCGTCGTGACAGAGCCCGCGCGGCAGCCGACGAACAGGACCACATCCGCGGCGTCCACCACCGCCCGCGTCGCCGGATCGCCGCCGTTCGACCCCACCACGCCGAGCGCCAGGGGATCCGTCTCCGCGATCGCGCCCTGGCCCGACACCGTGGTCGCGACCGGCAGATCCAGGAGCCGGGCGAGCCGCCCGAGCGCCGCCTCCGCCCCCGCGAGCACCGGACCGCCGCCGCAGATGACGACCGCCGCCCGCGCCGAGGCGAGCCGCTCCGCCGCCGCCTCGATCGCGTCCGGATCGGGACCCGAGCGCTCGGCCGGGAAC
>JBCBRF010000152.1:6637-9637 GCA_039819865.1 Pseudomonadota bacterium
TGGCGCGGCTCCGCCCAGACCTCCTCCTCCGGGACCGCCGCCTTTTGGGTGTCGAACGGAAGCGCCAGATGGACCGCGCCCGGACGGCCCGTCGTCATCGCGCGGAAGGCCTGGCGGACCATCGCCGGCAGCCGCGCCGCCTGGTCGAGCGACGCGTTCCACTTGGTCACCGGCCGAAACAGCGCGACCTGGTCGAGCTCCGTCAGCGGATATCTGCCGCGCGAGGTGGTTGCGACATCCGTCGTGATCGCCAGGATCGGGACCGAGCTTTCGTTCGCCTCCACGAGCCCCGGCAGAATGTAGGTCGCCCCGCCGCCCGACGGCCCTTCGCAGACGCCCGGCTTTCCGGTCACCCGCGCATAACCGTCGGCCATGTAGGCGGCGTGCCGCTCGTCCCGCGTCAGCACATGGGTGAAGCCGAGATCGAGCCGGGCCAGCGCGTCGTAGAAGGGCAGCGTGGTGTCGCCGCAGAGCCCGAAGATGTGCGAGACCTCGTAGGCGCGGAGCATCCGGGCCATCGCCTCGGCCCCGGTCGGCTGGTTGCTCCCGTCGAGCGCCATGGATCGTCGCCTCGGCCTGGGTGGGTTAGGATCCTCACGCTCAGCGGCTGGCGCGGCCTTGTCAACCAGCGGCGGCGACGATCGCATGTGGGTGGGCCGCGAAGCGGTATGGCGGGAGGCGTGGCATGATCGACGACCAAGCTCCGGGGCGAGACGGCATGGGGCGAGACGGCTTGGCGCAAGGCGGGAAGGCGCTCTACGGCGCGGCGCTCGGGATCCTGATGCTCGAGGCCCGCTTTCCCCGCATCCCCGGGGACATGGGCAATGCGCTCACCTGGGATTTTCCGGCGCACTACAAGATCGTTCGCGGCGCTTCACCCGACCGCGTGGTCCGCAAAGGGGCCGAGGGCCTGCTCCCGGCCTTCATAGACGCCGCGCATGAGCTGGTTTCGGACGGCGTCGACGGGATCACCACCAATTGCGGCTTTCTCTCGCTGTTCCAGGACGATCTGGCCGAAGCCGTCGGCGTTCCAGTCGCCACCTCGTCGCTGATGCAGGTCGAGCTGGTCGCCCGCACCCTGCCGAAAGGGCGCGTTCCGGGCGTGCTGACGATCTCCGCCTCGACGCTGACGCCGGCTCATTTGGCGGCGGCGCGCGTGCCCGAGGAGACCCCGATCGGCTCGACGGAGGGGGGGCGCGCGTTCACCCGCGCGATCCTCGGAAACGAGGAGCTGCTCGATGTCGGGCAGGCGCGCGCCGACAATATCGACGCCGCCCGCGCGCTCCAGGCCGATCATCCGAACCTCGGCGCGATCGTGCTCGAATGCACCAACATGACGCCCTATGCGGCCGACATTCGCGCGGCGACCGGCCTGCCGGTCTATTCGATCGAGACCTTCATGCGCTGGTTCCATGCGGGGCTTGTTCCGCGACGGTTCTGAGGCCGGAGGCCTCGCCCCTGAACCCCTCCTCGCCGCTCCTCGCCCCTCCTCGCCCCTTCGCCTCTCCCCCGCCCGCGGGAGGGGGACGCGGCGGCTTCGAGCTATGCGCGGCGTTCGAACCGGCTCAAATCACCGCGTTCAGGGGATCAGCACCGTCGCGCCGAGCGTCTTGCCGCTCTCGATCGCGCGATGCGCCTCGACCGCGTCCTTCAGCGGGATGCGCGCCGTGATGTCGGGCGCGATCACCCCGTCCGCGATCGCCTGGAACACCCCGTTCGCCGTCCTCTCCAGATCCGAGCGCTTCGCCACGTAATGCATGATCGCCGGGCGGGTGATGAACAGCGAGCCGCGCCGGCCCAGATCCTGGATCACGTCGATCGGGTCGGGGGGCCCCGAGACATGGCCATACGCCGCGCACACCCCCATCAGGCGCAGGCAGTCGAGCGATTGCTGGAGCGTGTCCTTGCCGATCGCCTCGTAGACCACGGCCGCCCCCTCGCCGTCGGAGACCTCCCGAACCTTGGAGACGAAATCCTCTTCGCCGCGGACCACCGGGTGATGGCAGCCGGCGGCGCGGGCGACCTCGGCCTTCTCCGCCGTGCTGACGGTGCCGACGGTGACGGCGCCGAGCGCTTTCGCCCATTGGCAAAGGATCAGCCCCATCCCGCCCGCGGCGGCGTGCACCACGATCACCTCGCCAGGCCGCACCTTGTAGGTGCGATGCAGCAGGTAATGCGCCGTCATCCCCTTCATCAGAAGCGCCGCGACCGAGGCGTCGTCGAGCCCGTCGGGCAGATGGAGGAGCTTGTCGGCCGGGTAGTTGCGCGCCTCCGCATAGGATCCGAGCGGCGGGATGCCGTAACAGACCCGATCGCCCTCGCGGAACGCGGTCACGCCCGGGCCGACGCCCTCGACCACGCCGACGCCTTCGAACCCGATCACCACCGGACAGGGCGGGACGGGCCAGGGATGCGAGATCCCGCCGCGGTGATAGGTGTCGGCGAAGTTCACGCCCACCGCGGTGTGCCGGAGCCGCACCTCCCCCTCGCCCGGATCGGGCAAGGGCCAGGCCTCCCACCGCATCGCCTCGGGCGGGCCGAGTTCATGGATCACCTGCGCCATCGTCTGCGCCATCGTTTCCGCCATCGCCTCGATCCTCCCGTCCTCCCGTCGCGGCCAGGCGGCGCGCGCCTTGTCCGCCCGCGTCTGAACGCGCAGGCTTGAACCACCACGGTCGCAGGAGAAGAGCCGATGTCCAGCCCGACGCCGCCGCCGATCCCGCCGCGGCGGAAGCCCGACCCGATCCCGCCGGTCCGCCCGGTGCCCGAGCACCGCGCCGATGCGCGGCTTTTGTCGACCTACGAGGACGTGAAGCAGGCGCTCCAGGTCCCCTGGATGGGCGTCGTGACCATGGCCTTCGCGCACTACCCCGCCTTCTGGGGCGCGCTTTGGTCCGGGGTCCGCCCGCTCGCCGGGACCGCGCCTTTCGTCGAAGCCTGCCGCGCGCTCCGCGCCGAGGCCGAGACCGCCGCCGCCACGCTCGGCCCCGCCCCGCTCGC
>JBCBRF010000153.1:0-9576 GCA_039819865.1 Pseudomonadota bacterium
TGGCGACAGAGCGGGTCTTGCGCGGCGACAATCGAGCGATCGGCCGCCGCACCACGCGCCGGCGGCGGCCTTCAGATTCGGATGATGGTCGCGCCGGTGGTCTTGCGGGCTTCGAGCGCGCGGTGCGCCTCCGCCGTTTCGGCCAGCGGGAACTCCTGATCGATGCGAATCTTCACCTGACCGCTCTCAACCATGCCGAACAGGTTGTCGGCCATCTCCTGGGTGCGGGCGCGGTCGCCGATATGGCCGAAGAGCGTCGGGCGGGTGACGTAGAGGCAGCCTTTGGGGCCGAGCACGCCGATATCGACGGGCGGCACCTTGCCGGAGGCGTTGCCGAAGGAGACCAGGCAGCCGAATTTCGCGAGGCTGTCGAGCGAGCCCTCCCAGGTGTCCTTTCCGACGGCGTCCATGACGACCTTTACGCCTTCGCCGCCGGTGATCTCGCGGACCCGCTCGGCGAAGTTCTCGGTGCGGTAGTTGATCACGTGCGCCGCGCCGTGCTCGGCGGCGAGGGCGCATTTCTCGTCCGTGCCGGCGGTGCCGATCAGGGTGATCCCCTTGGCGCGGGCCCATTGGCAGGCGATCAGTCCGACGCCGCCCGCGGCCGCGTGGAACAGCACCGCGTCGCCTTCTTTCAGATGCCAGGTGCGCTCGAACAGATATTCGGTGGTCAGGCCCTTCAACATCATCGCGGCGCCGGTCTCGAAGGAAATCGCGTCGGGCAGCTTGCACACGGTGGCCGCCGGCATCACGCGCGCCTCGCAATAGGCGCCCGGCGGGGCGGAGGCGTAGGCGGCGCGGTCGCCGGGCTTCAGATGGGTCACGCCCTCGCCGACCGCCTCGACGACGCCCGCGGCCTCCATGCCGAGTTTGGCGGGCAGCGGCAGCGGGTAGAGCCCGGTGCGCTGGTAGACGTCGATGTAGTTCAGGCCGGCCGCGTGGTGACGGATCCGGATCTCGCCCGGCCCGGGCTCGCCGACCGGCGCGTCGACCAGCGTCATGTTCTCGGGGCCGCCGAATTCGGCGATCTGAATGGTCTTGGCGGTTTCGGTCATCGGCTCCTCGGCGGGTTCTGGTTGTTTGGCGCGCGAGGAGCGCATGGTCCGCGTGGAGAGGCAAGCCAGATGGGTTGAAAGCTCGATTCCGGCGCATCGAAAGACGACCGGGCTTCCATCCCGATGCGGCGATGGTATTGGACGCGACGCACGCATTCGACGGGGAGGAACGCAATGGTTCGGAACTTGAGGTTGGCCGCGGTTCTGGCGGCGCTGGTCATGCTGGCGACGGCGGGGCCGCGCGCAGCGGCGCAGACGATCGATCAGGCGACGCTCTGCGCCGATCCGGATGCGGCGTGCTCCGCGCTGGTGGCGCCGGCCTGCCTCAGTCGCACGGGCGCCGGCAGCGTGGCGGTCGGGGCCGCGCCGCAGGGCTGCGACGCGCAGATCGACAGCTATCGCACCTGCCTCCAGGACGTCGCGGAGCAGTGCGGCGGCTCTGGGCGCGCCGACCACGGGTTCGACGACAGCTTCCAGGAGCCGCAGATCGCGCCGATGATGGTCATGCAGTGCTTCAACGCGCTCTTCGCGCAGAGCATGTGCCAGGGACAGGACAACTGGGCGCGGGTGATGATCAGCGACTTCACCAACTCGCCGGATCTGTTCGGCACGATCGAGCTGGACGCCTACGCGGTCGAGCAGGGCCGCGCGACGCGGATCGCGGCGATGACCGACGCGGTGGACAAGGCCTCCGTCGGGCGGGCGGAAATCGGGGCGGCGCTCGATCGGACGCCCGAGGTGATCGGCTTTTGCCTGCGCTACTCGCGCGACGGCGCACGGGAGGGCCGGGTGCATCTGTTCCGGCTGAGCTCGATGGTGACCGAGGCGATGGGCAGGCAGTTCGGCCAGCGGGTGCTCGAGATGAAGCCCGTGTCGGGCCAGGAGCCGTTCGAGGTCGGGTCGGAGAGCTGCGAGGCCGCGGTCGCCCGGGTGGCGGCCGCGCGCGGGCTCTAGTCCGGCTCAGGAGCCGCACTCAGGTCGCGTCGTTCAGCGCCCAGTCGTAGTCATGGTCGGCGACGCGCGCGACGCCCTCGAGCGCCGAGTCGAGCGGCGCCTCCGCATAGCGCTTCAGGTGGGCGACCACCCCGCGATCGTCGCCGCCGAAATCCTCCTCGAACCAGTGGTAGATCGAGGACACGGTCAGGCGGCCGTCCTCGACCCGGGCGCCGCGGGGGTGGTTCACGAAGGCCCGCGCCGCGCCGTCGAGGCGGGCGTCGAGATCGGCGGCGGCGAAGGCCCGATCGGGCAGGTTCGGGCAGCCGAGGGCGGCGCAGTTCACGGCGTAATGGACGCGGGCGTCGCCGAACACGGGCCGCATGATCCCGTGTTCGATGTCGTCGAGCGACAGCGAGACGCCGGCGATCACGGTCACTTTCTCGCGCCAGGGACCCGGGTTGAACAGGCTGCCGCCGATGTCCCGGATAGAGCGCACGGGGTAGACCTCCAGCACCATGCGGACGGTGAGGGCGTTGTAGTAGTTCGCCCAGTACGCAAAGGCGGCGTCGCGGGTGAGAGAGGTCGGATCGATCGCCGCCCAGCGGCCGATCTGAGCGTCGAGCGCGCGCTTGTCCTCGCCCGTGACGGCGCCGAAGCGCAGCCGGGCGATCCCGTCCTCGCCGAGCACGCGATACCGGCCGAGAAAGCCGCTCCAGGCGGCGGCGTCGGTCTCGGACGCGTCGCCGTGGCGGGTCCAGCGGTCGTCGAGCAGCCGGGCGCTCGGCGCGGCTCGGGCGGGCGCCGCGAGCGGTCCGGCGAGCGCAAGGGCCGGGGCGGCGAGCAGAATGCTGCGGCGGGTCGGATCCATGATCGGGCTCCCTCGCGTCGATGTTTCCTCCGACAACTTAGGAATGCCGGGCCCTCATGTCCGCTCACATGCGCGTTGGCGGCGCGCGAGGCGGCGCGGCGCCGGGCTACTGGACGCTCGGTCGAGCCCCTGATAGAGCGCAGCGCATGGAGAAGCGCGCGATGATCAGCCTGCGAATTACGGTCCCGGCCGTCTGATCCCGTCGAGCACGGCGGGCGGGCGGACCGGGCGTTCTTGTTCGACACTCCTGATCATCCAGCCCCGTGAGGCCCCCGCATGACCCCCGCCGATGACGCCGCCGGAGACGCCGCGCGCGAAACCGCGACCGACAGCGCCCGAGACTATCGCGACACCATCTTCCTGCCCGAGACCGACTTTCCGATGCGCGCCGGGCTGCCGAAGCGCGAGCCCGACTGGCTGAAGCGCTGGGAGGAGATGGATCTTTACGCGCGGCAACGCGCGATCTCGAAGGACCGCCCGCGCTACGAGCTGCATGACGGCCCGCCTTACGCCAACGGGCATCTGCATATCGGGCACGCGCTCAACAAGATCCTGAAGGACATGGTGGCGCGGTCGCGCCAAGTGCTCGGCCATGACAGCCGGTATGTGCCCGGCTGGGACTGCCACGGGCTGCCGATCGAGTGGAAGATCGAGGAGCGCTATCGCGAAAAGGGCCAGGACAAGGACAAGGTGCCGGTCAACGATTTCCGCCAGGAATGCCGGAAGTTCGCGGAGGGCTGGATCGACGTCCAGCGCGAGGAGTTCAAGCGGCTCGGCGTGAACGGCGACTGGGCGCGGCCCTACACCACCATGGCCTATCGCGCGGAAGCGACGATCGCGCGCGAGTTCATGAAGTTCGTGATGAACGGCACGCTCTATCGCGGGTCGAAGCCGGTGATGTGGTCGCCGGTGGAGAAGACGGCGCTCGCCGAGGCCGAGGTCGAATATCACGACCATGAAAGCCACACGATCTGGGTGAAGTTTCCGGTGGTCTCCGGGGCGGAGGCGCTGTCGGGCGCCGATGTCGTCATCTGGACGACGACGCCCTGGACGATCCCGCAGAACCGCGCGGTCTGCTTCAATCCGGAGCTTTCCTATGGGCTCTACCGGGTCTTGAAGACGCCGGAGGAGTGCTGGGCGCGCGTCGGGGATCTGTATCTGTTCGCCGACCGCCTGGCGCCGGAGGCGCTCAAGAAGGCGCGGCTCGAGCCGGAGGGTTGGGAGCGCGTGCGCGACGTCTCCGCCGAAGAGCTGAGCGGGCTCACGACGGCTCACCCGTTCCGCGACGCCGAGGGCGCGGCCGGCGAGTGGGACTACGATGTGCCGATGCTGCCCGGCGACCATGTCACCGACGACGCCGGAACGGGCTTCGTGCACACCGCGCCGAGCCATGGGGTCGACGATTTCGAGATCGGCGTGAAGCACGGCCTGCCGATGACCTACAATGTCGGCGAGGCGGGCGAGTTCCGCGAGGATCTGCCGTTCTTCGGCGGGCTCCACATCCTCGACCGCAAGGGCAAAGAGGGCAAAGCCAATAAGGCCGTCATCGACAAGCTGGTCGCGGTCGGGGGTCTGCTCGCGCGCGGGCGTTTGAAGCACTCCTATCCGCACTCCTGGCGCTCGAAGGCGCCGCTGATCTTTCGCAACACGCCGCAATGGTTCGTCGCGATCGACCGGCCCATGAAGGCCTATGACGACAGCGACGCCGCGAAGGCGGTGGCGGGCAAGACGATCCGCGAATTGGCGCTGGCGTCGATCGATCGCGACGTGCGCTGGGTCCCGGGTTCGGGGCGGAACCGGCTGTATTCGATGATCGAGAGCCGGCCAGACTGGGTGCTGTCGAGGCAGCGCGCCTGGGGCGTGCCGCTCACCTGCTTCATGCGCCGCTCGGTCGAGAACGGGGTCGAGCGGGTCGAGATCCTGCGCGATCCGGCGGTGAACGCCCGGATCGAGGAGGCCTTCGCGGCGGAGGGGGCGGACGCCTGGTTCCGCGAGGACGCCAAGGCGCGGTTCCTCGGCAACGACCATGACCACGACGCCTGGGCGAAGGTGACGGACATCCTCGACGTCTGGTTCGATTCGGGCTCCACCCACGCCTTCGTCATGGAGGATCGGCTCGACGCCGATGGCGAGCCGGACGGGATGTGGCCGGCCTCGATCTATCTCGAAGGCACCGACCAGCATCGCGGCTGGTTCCATTCCTCGCTGCTCGAAGCCTGCGGCACCCGCGGCCGCGCGCCCTATGAATGCGTGCTGACCCACGGCTTCACGCTCGACGAGAAGGGCATGAAGATGTCCAAGTCGTTGGGCAACATCATCGCTCCCGAGAAGGTGGTGAAGGAGTACGGCGCCGATATCCTCAGGCTCTGGGTGGTGCAGACCGACTTCACTGAAGATCAGCGGATCGGCCCGGAGATCCTGAAGGGCGTCGCGGACAGCTATCGGAGGCTCAGGAACACGCTGCGGTTCATCCTCGGCGGCCTGAAAGGCTTTGAGCAGTCTGAACGGATCGCGGCGGCGGAGATGCCGGAGCTCGAGCGCTACGTGCTGCACCGGTTGACCGAGGTCGACGGCGCAGTGCGGCGCGCCTACGCCGATTTCGAGTTCGCGCGAGCATTCTCGGCGATCTTTAACTTCTGCACCTCGGATCTGTCGGCCTTCTATTTCGACATCCGCAAGGACAGCCTCTACTGCGACGCCGTGGACAGCCCGCGGCGGCGCGCCTGTCGGACCGTGCTCGATCTGCTGTTCGAGCGGCTCGCCTGCTGGCTGGCGCCGATGCTCGTGTTCACGGCGGAGGATTTCTGGCTGTCGCGCCATGGCGAGGCGGCGCTCGACGATCCGATGGCGTCCGTCCATCTGCAGACCATGCCGGAGACCCCGGACGCGTGGGCGGACGCGGCGCTCGCGGAGCGGTTCGGGCGGGTCCAGGCGGCCCGTCGGGTGGTGCTCGGCGCGCTCGAAGTGGAGCGGCGAGAGAAGCGAATCGGCTCCTCGCTCGAGGCTGCGCCCGAGGTGTTCGTGTCCGATCCGGCGATCCGAGCGGCGCTCGATGGGCTGCCGATGGCGGAGCTGTGCATCACGTCGGCGATCACGATCTCGGAGGGCGACGGGCCCGCGGAGGCGTTCCGCCTAGAGGGGCAGCCCGGGGTCGCGGTGCTGGCGAGGCGGTCCGACGGCGCGAAATGCGAGCGTTGCTGGCGGGTTCTGCCCGAGGTCGGAAGCAGGACGGCGCCCGATCTGTGTCTCCGGTGCGACGTGATCGTGAGTTGCTGAAACGTCACGAAATCGTCAGGCGAAAGTCTAGACGCCCTATTTTCGCCGCCCTGAAAACCGCAGAAGCGATGAGAGCGCGGTGAGGAGTCGGTGGAGCGGCTCCTTCAGAGGACAGGGCGTCTATGAATACGAACCGGAAGGGTTTCGGGGGGAGTTGGGGATTTCGGCGTGCGCTTGAGGGGGCGCGGCGCCAGGGTGCCGCGGTGCTGGCGGGGCTCTTCTTGTGCGCCGTCGGCTCGGCTCAGGCCGAGGAGCCCAAGATGTTCGTGACATCGGGCGGGCATGAGGTGCGTCTGCCGCCGATCAGTAATCTGGATTGCGCGGAGATGAAGGCGGTGCTCACGCGCATCGACCAGACCGGCTACCGGCACGGATCGCCGCGACCGGCGGACGACGCCGACATGCCGCTTCTGCGCTACGAGGACGCGTTGTCCGCTCAGATCTTCGAGCAATGCGCCCAACAAGGTCCGGCTCGCGCCTATGGCGGCCGGGCCTTGCCTTTTGCGCGGAGCAACTGAGCCCCGCCGTCGCGCGCGGCGCCTCAGGCGCGGCGCTGCGTGGATCGCTCCGCGGCGGGATCGCGCCATGGACGCCGCCCGCCGGGGCCGCTAAGGGTGCGCGCGACGGCTTTCAGCCCCGCCCCGCCTCCGGAGCCCGGCTATGCGACTTCTTCCCGCCCTCGCGATCGCGACGCCCCTCTACGCCGTCGACCAGGCGTCGAAGTGGTGGGTTCTGCAGGAACTCAATCTACGCGCCCTCGGCGCGGTCGAGATCGGCCCGTTTTTGAACTTCGTCTATGCGCTCAACACGGGCGTGAATTTCGGCTTGTTCGCGTCGGGCAGCCCGAACCAGCAGCTGTTTCTGGCGGGCTTCGCGGCGGCGGTTTCGCTGGCGCTGTTGATCTGGAGCGCGCGGACCGATCGGCTGTCGATCGCGCTCGCCTGCGGGATGGTGGTGGGCGGCGCGCTCGCCAACGCCACCGACCGGCTCACCGAAGGCGGCGTGGTCGATTTCCTCAACGTGTCCTGCTGCGGCATCCGAAATCCGTTCGCGTTCAACATCGCCGATGTGGCGATCTTCGCCGGCGCTTTGTTGCTCGCTTGGCTCAGCTGGTCGGACGATCATCGCGAGCAAGGGTCGACATCGACGGACCGGCCTTAGCGATCCGTTTCGCGTGAGAGGCCGCGCGGCGTCTCGACATCGCCGCACGGCCGTGACAATCCACCGGCGAGAGCGTCGCTCCGCCCTTCCTCCAGGAGACCCCGCCATGGCCACGAACCCAAGACTGCGCGCTGGAGCGCTTCTCGGCGCCGGCTTGGCCACGGCCCTTCTGCTCGGCCTGTCGGGCTGCGGCGGTCAGCAGTTCAATCTGCGCAAGGAGCTTGGTCTGGTCGGAGCGGGGCCGGACGAGTTCACGGTCGTGAAGCGCAAGCCGTTGGCGCTGCCGGGCGATCAGCCGCAGACGGTCGACGATCTTCCGCCGCCGCGTCCGGGCGCGCCGAGCCCGCTCGATCCGACGCCGGAGCAGGATGCGCAGCGCGCGCTGACCGGAGATGTGGCGTCCGGGACGTCGGAGGCGTCGGCGACCGAGCAGAGCCTGCTGTCGCAGGCGGGAGCGGAGAACGCCGACGATTCGATCCGGACGACGCTCGAGACGGAACGCGACAACGAGCTCGAAGGCACCATGGTGGATCAGGTCATGAACGAAGTCGTGACCGCGATCAAAGGCTCCGATCCGTCGCAGGCGGACGCGCTCGATCCGGCGGCGGAGGCGAAACGGCTGGCCGAGGAGCAGGGGCGACCGGTTCCGGCCGGCGGGGCGCCCGCAGCGCCGGAGTGAGCGCCCTCCGCGGCGCGATCGTCCCGGAACCTCACGCGTTGAACGCCGCGCAGGCGCGCGTCCTCGACCGAAATTGATCGCTCGCGGGCGCTTCCTGAATCGCTCGCGCCCTTGGCCGGAGAGCATCGGGGCGACATATGCACTGGCGAAGACGATCGGCGCCGCCGATGTCGAGGCCAGGGAGAGATTGTTTTGACGAGCGGATTCACTTCGTCCCGCAGATTGCGGGCGACCGCGCTCGGCGCGGCGGCGGCGCTGGCGACAAGCGCGTCGCTGGCGATGGCCGAGGCGGGCGATGCGACCAGCGGTCCGGCGGTGTCGGATTTCGAGCTGTCGAACGGCATGCGCGGGGTGGTGATCGTCGACCGGCGCGCGCCTGTGGTCACTCATATGGTCTGGTACCGGGTGGGCGCCGCGGACGAGCCGCCGGGCAAGTCCGGGATCGCGCACTTCCTCGAGCATCTGATGTTCAAGGGCACGGACGACATCCCGAGCGGGCAGTTCTCGAAGATCGTGGCGGAGAACGGCGGGCAGGACAACGCGTTCACCTCGCTCGACTACACCGCCTATTTCCAGCGCATCGCCAAAGATCGGCTGGAGATGGTGATGCGGATGGAGGCGGATCGGATGACCGACCTCGCGCTCGCCGAGGAGGATGTGCGGACCGAGCGGCTGGTGGTGCTCGAGGAGAGAAGCAGCCGCACGGATACGGAGCCTCGGGCGTTGTTCGGGGAGCAGTTCAACGCGGCGCTCTATCTGAACCATCCCTACGGCGTGCCGGTGATCGGCTGGCGGCGCGAGATCGAAGCGCTGGGTCGGGACGACGCGCTCGATTTCTACAAGCGGTTCTATGCGCCCGAGAACGCCATTCTGGTGGTGGCGGGCGACGTGTCTCCGGACGAGGTGGAGGCGCTGGCGAAGACGCACTACGGCGCGATCCCTCGGGCCGATCCGCCGCAGTTCGAGCGACCGCAGGAACCGCCGCAGATCGCAGCGCGCCGGATCTCGATGAGCGATCCGAAAGTGCGCCAACCATTTATGCGGCGTTCTTACATCGCGCCCTCGTATGTGACGGCCGAGCCCGGACGGGCCGAGGCGCTGGCGGTGTTGTCGGACATCCTCGGCGGCGGACAGACCTCGCGGCTCAATCGCGCGCTGGTGCTCGATCAGAAGATTTCGATCGGCGCCGGGGCCTCCTATTGGGGCGTGGCGCGGGACGATGCGAGTTTCGGCGTGTATGGCGTGCCGGCCCCGGGCGTCGCCCTGGAGGATGTCGAGGCGGCGATCGACGCTGAGATTGCGCGGATGATCGAGGAGGGGCCGACCGAGGAGGAGCTCGAGCGGGCGAAAACCGTGCTCGTCTCGGCCGCGATCTACCGCCAAGACAGCCAGGCCGGGATGGCGCGGATGTATGGCTCCGCGCTGATCGTCGGCCTAACGGTCGAGGACGTCAAACAGTGGCCCGATCGGATCCAAGCGGTCACGGCGGAGGATGTGAAGGCGGCGGCGGCGGCGCTCGACATCCGGGCGTCGGTGACGGGGTATCTCACGGGTGTCGAAGAAGCCGCCAAGCCGGCCGGACAAACGCAGTAACAGGTGCG
>JBCBRF010000154.1:0-9520 GCA_039819865.1 Pseudomonadota bacterium
AGCTTTACAACCCTAAGGCCGTCATCGCTCACGCGGCATGGCTGGATCAGGGTTTCCCCCATTGTCCAAGATTCCCCACTGCTGCCTCCCGTAGGAGTCTGGGCCGTGTCTCAGTCCCAGTGTGGATGATCATCCTCTCAAACCATCTACTGATCGTCGGCTTGGTGAGCCGTGACCTCACCAACTACCTAATCAGACGCGGGCCGATCCTTGGGCGATGAATCTTTGGTCCGAAGACGTCATGCGGTATTAGCCGCCGTTTCCAGCGGTTGTTCCGCACCCAAGGGCACATTCCCACGCGTTACTCACCCGTCCGCCGCTATCCCGAAGGATCGCTCGACTTGCATGTGTTAGGCCTGCCGCCAGCGTTCGTTCTGAGCCAGGATCAAACTCTCAAGTTGAATTGGAAACTTCAGCCCCGAAAGACCAAAGCCCAACCTTGACGTTGAACCATTCGCACAGGCGTCGATCCGAAAACCAAAACAAACGTCCAGAGCCCGAAAGCCCAAAAACGCCTCCTGATCCTCAAACCGACACGTCACATCGGATCTCCGGAAACCTCAGCCCAAAAGCCAAAGCCCCTCCCCGATCATGCAAACGATTCAAGTCGTATAACGACCGAACCGCCCACATATCTCTTCAGATAATACCGTTCAAAGAGCGTCTGATCTCGTCCCAGCGAGCAAGCGCGTGAGGCTCTGACCAGAACCGCCGGGGGACCATCGTGTGGCCCGCGCCGTCGGTGAGCGGGGTATCTATGGAAGTTCGATGACGCCCGCAAGCGGGTTTTTGCGATCGAACCGACATTTTTTGAGCCGCACCAGATCTAGGGGTCGGTGGTTAACGAGACGCTAACGCAACCAAAATCCGCCCACAGAAAGGTCCACATTCGCCCTGGACGCGACGGTTCCGCCCGCCTGAAATGGCGCGGTGAGGACGACTCGTACGGGAGGCGAGAAATGCCAGTCTTAAGATGCGCTCGCGCGCTTGCGCTGAGCGCCGCCGCTTTTTTTGGCGCGGCGACGGGCGCGCCAGCCCAAAGTTGCACGGACACGCTGCCGGCGACCTGCCTGCAGAGTTTCGGCGCCGGCACGATCGCCGCTCAAAGCGGTGCGGCGGTCGACTGCTCCGCCAGGCTCGACGATTATCGAACCTGCATCACCCGGCTGGTGCAGCAAGGCGGATCTTCGGCGCGCAGCATGCCGCCGCTGTCGCGCGCGGAGTTCGGCTTTCTGTCGGCGCTCGAAGCGGAGCTCGCCGACAATGTCGGGCGCCTCGAGGCCTTCGTGGACGGCCTCGACCTGACCGGGGCGCGGGCGGTCTATGAGAACGACTGGCCGGCGCTGCGGATGCGGTTCTTCAACGCGACCGACAATCCCGCCTACTTCGTCGCGCCCGCGGAGTGGCTGACGCGCACTCAGGGGTTCTATGACGACGTCGAGACGATGCTGACGCGCAAGGATGTTCGGAACGCGTTCCGGCGTCAGGCCACCTCGGTCCTCTACGAACGGCGGCTGGCGAAAGAGCGCCTGCAGGAGCTGGTGGCGCTCGGGCGCGACGAGCTCCTGCCCGAGATCAGCGCGGAGATCGCGGCGGGCGGCCGCTGAGGCGGGGCGCTGCACGAGACGGCGCTCAGCTTCGCTCGAGCGCCGCCTTGAACTCCCGCCATTCGCCCGGGCTGAGGCCGCTGTCGGCCTGCTCGACCGCCTCGCCCGCCAGCATTCGGCGAAGCGCGGCCATGGCGGGCCCAGAGAATTGGGCGGCGTTCAGGCGGTAGTCCACGAAGGCGGACCAGGCGGCCGGGACCCAGGACTCGACCAGATCGCCGATCGCGTCGGCGTAGACCCGGATCTCGTATTGGGCGTGCGGGTCGGCGCGGAGCCGCAGGAAGTGGAAGAGATTGTGCAGATCCGTCTTCCAGTACCACTGGGTGTAGGCGTTGAGCGTCAGGTTCATGCGCGCGAGCTCTCGCGCCAGGCCGGAGCGGTCCGGGTCGATCGGCGCGCCGTCGCGCTCGTTCAGAAGCTCTTCGTAATGCGCATAGGTCTGCGCCGCGTCGCCGCGCAGGATGTCGAGAACGCGCGCCGCCTCCTCGCCCTCGAGCACCGCGCCACGGCCCTGGCGGTTATTGGTCGCCTGGGCGGCGAGATGCTCGGGACCGGGGATGTAGATCTCGCGGTCGAGGATCGAATAGCGGGCGGAGATCTCGTTCACATTCGCGGTGCGGTGTCGGATCCATTGGCGCGCCACAAAGATCGGCAGCTTCACATGAAGCTTCAGCTCGCACATCTCGAACGGGGTCGAGTGCCAGTGGCGCATCAGGTAGCGGATGAGGCCGGCGTCGTCCCGCGCCGTCTTGGTGCCGCGGCCGTAGGAGACGCGGGCGGCCTGCACGATCGCGGCGTCGTCGCCCATATAGTCGATCGCGCGGACGAAACCGTGGTCGAGCACCGGGATCGCCTGGTAGAGCTTCTCCTCAAGCCCTTCGGCCACCGCGCGTCGGGTGGGGGCGCGGCGCTCGCGCTCGGCCGCGACGTCGGCCTGTTGTTCGGGCGTCAGCGACATAGCTTATCCTCCGAGACGAAGCGCCGCCTGCGGGCCGTCCGCGGGCGCTCTTACAAGATGTAGTAGCAAACTGTGCGGGAGACGCAAATGGGGATCCAATATCTGCACACCATGGTGCGCGTGAGCGATATCGAAGAGTCCAAGAAGTTCTATTGCGATCTACTCGGCCTGGTCGAGACGCGGCGCAAGGACCTCGAGGGCGCCAACGCCACGCTGGTGTTCCTGAGCGAGCCGGGCGGCGGGCCGGGCAACGAGATCGAGCTGACCTACAATTGGGGATCGGACGAGGAATACGCCGGCGGACGCAATTTCGGGCACCTCGCCTACAAGGTCGACAACATCTATGACACCTGTCAGCGCCTGATGGACGCTGGCGTCGCCATCAACCGGCCGCCGCGCGACGGGCGGATGGCGTTCGTGAAGAGCCCGGACGGGATCTCGGTGGAGCTGCTGCAGGACGGCGACTCGCTGCCGCCGCAGGAGCCCTGGGCGAGCATGGAGAACACCGGAAGCTGGTGAGCCTCCGAATAAGTCGGCTGCGGCGGGTGGCTCGATCGTCCGCAGCCGCAGCGCCGGTCGCCGTCTCCGTCGCCCCCCACTCGCCGCGCCACTCGCCGCGCCCGGAATTGTGAAGAGGGGCGACGCGACGAAATGGCGACACCCGCTTGACGTGCGTGTGACACTCGGTTCGACTACTTACGCGCGCAACGCCGCGCCGAGCGACGACCGAGGCGCGCATGCTCCGAAACCTCTGGCGCAAGTCATTCGATTGCGCGGCGTCTTGGTCAGCGCCGATCGCCGTCGGTTTGATCGGCGCGCTCGGGTGCGCGCCGGCGGCGGCGTGCGGCGCCGCCCTCGTGCTTGCGATCGACGTCTCGTCGAGCGTCAACGACTGGGAGTACGACCTGATCCGCCGCGGGCATGAGGCGGCGTTTCGCGATCCCGAACTGATCGACATCGTGCGCTCAAACGGCCTGCGGGTCATGGCGATGCATTGGAGCGGCCCGGATCATCAGCTGGTCCACACGCCCTGGCGCGCGCTCGACACGGAGGCGGACGCGCTCGCCTTCGCGGCGCTTCTCGGGAAGGCCCCGCGACAGTCGTTTCAGGAGCGCACGGCGCTCGGCTCGGCGCTCGAGCGGCTCACGGACATCTGGGGGCCCGAGGAACGGGCCTGCGCGCGGCGGATCATCGATGTGACCGCCGATGGCGTGAACAACGCCGGGCCGTCGGCGGCCGCGGCGCGGGAGCGTCTGATCGCGGACGGGGTCACGCTGAACGCGCTTGTGGTGCTCGGCGACTATCCGAACCCGATGTTCTTCTACGAGCGCGAGGTGATCGGCGGGCCCGGCGCGTTCATGGAGACCGCGCTCAACTTCGCCACCTATGCCCGCGCCTTCCGTCGAAAACTGCTCCGCGAGCTGCGCCCCTCGCTGGCGGCCCTGCCGGCTGGCGATGCGGTCGCGGCGCGCGCGGAGCCCCGCCGTCCGGATCCGAGAGACAGGAGATCGCCATGACGCCGACGAGCCGCGCCCGACCTTCGCCGGCCCGCCGCCGTCGACGCCTCGCCCAGGCCGCAGGAGGCCGCGCCGCAACGGCCTTGGGCGCGGCGCTCGGCTGGATGCTCGGCGCCGCCGGGGCGCAGGCCTGTTCGGTCGCACTGGTGCTCGCGATCGACGTCTCGTCGAGCGTCGACAGCTACGAGTACCAGCTGCAGTCCTCCGGCATGGCGTCGGCGTTCCGCGACCCGCAGGTGGTCGACGCGATCGTCGGGGGCGGCGGGGCGATGGTGTCCGTGGTGTTCTGGAGCGGCTATCCGCATCAGGAGACGCGGGCCGACTGGACGCTGCTCCAGACCGAGGACGAGGTCGCGTCCTTCGCCGCCGAACTCGACGGGATGGGTCGGACCTATGCGCAGTTCCCGACCGCGCTCGGGCGGGCGATGCAGTACATCGAGACGATCTGGAGCCCGGAGACCGAGCTTTGCGGGCGGCGCGTGGTCGACATTTCGGGGGATGGGGTCAACAATTCGGGGCCGCCGACGACCTCCGCCCGGCGGCGGCTGACCGAGCGCGGGATCACCGTCAACGCGCTGGTGATCGAAGGCGAATGGCCCGATCCGGTGGCGTTCTACCGCGAGAACGTGATCGGCGGGCCCGGATCCTTCATCGAAATCGCGCGGGGCTATGAGGACTATGCCCGGGCCTTTCGAAAGAAGCTGCTGCGCGAGATCCAGCCGTTGTCGGCGATGGAGCTGCGGCAATGGGCCCAAACGATGCGATGAACGCCGCAACAGCTTAGCGAGCCTTCGAACACTTTCGCTTCGAACCGCGATTACGGTCTTATCTTTTGGTCTGTCGCGCGACCGGAGGGTTGACCGGTTTCCGCTTATCCTGATCGCGCTTTAGTCGAGATCATAGACGCAGCGGAAGCCGATATAGACGGCGTAGAAGTCCGCAGGCTTCCACTGGGCGCCGGCGGCGCGGGCCTTTTCGGGCCCGTACCACCAGGAGCCGCCGGCCGTGAGCGCGTCGTCCCCGCGGCGGTCGGCCATCCACTCCCAGACATTCGCGCCCATATCGTAGAGACCGTTCACGCCGCGGCGCGTGGTTCCGACCAGGACATGGGCTTCGCGCGAATTGTTCATGCCGTCTGGATCGTCGCCGACCGGATAGGGGTAGGTGCGGCCGGTCTCGAAGCCGTCGGTCGGCGCGGCGCGGGCCTCCGTGTAGGCGGCGCGGCGCCATTCCTCGAAGGTGGGCAGACGGCCCCCCGCGGCGCGGCAGAAATCGCGCGCCTCGCTCCAGGAGACATGGACCGCCGGCTCTTCGTCCGCGCCCGAGCGGCCGTAGGGGGCGGCCCAGCTCCAACCGGGGCGACGGGTCCAGCCGAGCGCGTATTCAAAGCCGCCGCCCTCGCGCACCGCGGCGGTGTCCGCGCCCGCGGCGTCGAGGAAGGCGCGGAAACGGCCGATCGTGACTTCCGTGCGGTCGATCGCGAAGGCGTCGCCGATCGCGACCCGGTCCGCCGCCGGGGCGTCCGAGATCGCAACAGCCGGGTCGAGAGCGATCGACAGCGCCGTCGCCAAGCCGAAGAACGCGCCGCGCATGGGGACCTCCGCCGCTTGATCCAACACTTTGACGATGGGAGCTAGGGCCGGATCCGGACCGGACCACGCTTCGGACCGGCGCCCCGCCATGGGGCGGACTGGAGCCCCTTCACGAGCGCGGAAGCGATCGCTATATGGAAGAGGTCTTCGGACTATGGCGATAAACGCGCGTGAAATAAACGGATCGGACCTGGGGGCGGTACCCAGCGGCTCCACCAACACTCCTTCCACCGCCGGTCTTGGACGGCGGCGCGGATAGGAAACGGGGCCGAAATAGGATTGACGAACGCGTAAAGACGTTAGCTTTCGCTCGGCGGGGCGCCACCGTTATCGGCCCGCAAAGTACAGTTGCCAACGACAACCGTGCTCCGGTCGCGCTCGCTGCTTAATGCAGCGCGCAACACCGAAACCTAAGTCCTAGCGCTTAGCCGCGTTAGGCGGGGCCGGGAGGGGCCTGGCAACAGAACCCTCCCACTTCCTCCACCTCCCGTTTCAGAGCGCTTTCGACGAGGCGGCGTTACAGGCGCGGCGCGGCCAGCCGGACTTCGCGCAGATACGCCTCGATCCCCAGCGCCTGATCCCATTGCCGGGGATAGCCGAGCGAGACCTCCTGGAACGGCACGCCGTCCGTCCAGCGGGTCTTGCGGATATGCAGATGGCCGTGGACGACCGCGCGGGCGTCGAAGCGGCGGTGCCAGTCTTCGGTCAGCGTCGCGCCGCACCAGGGCGTGAAGCGGGGCGCGGCCGGCAGCACGGCATGCGCCTGCTTCAGCGGGTAATGATTGAGCAGCACCGTCGGCAGCGCCGGCGCCCGCGTCTCGAGCCGCTCCGCGGTCAGGCGCACGCGCTCGGCGCACCAGGCGGCGCGGGTCGGATGCGGATCGGGATGCAGATAGCGCTCGTCGGCGCAGACGTTGGCGGTCTCGCGCGCCCAGGCGATCACGCCCTCGAGCGGCACATGCGCGGGTCGGAAACTGTAGTCGTAGAGCAGGAACAGCGGTGCGATCAGGACCGGGCCCGAGGGGTGCTCGAAGACCTCGTAGGGATCCTCCGGCGTGCGCACGCCATGCCGGCGCGCGAGCGCGACCAGATGCGCGTAGAGCGCCTCGCCGCGCAGATTTCCGGCGCCCGTCGGCAGGCTCCAGAGATCGTGGTTGCCTGGCGCCCAGATCACGCGGGCGAAACGCTCGGCCAGAAGCGCGAAGACCGCTTCGATCTGCTCCGGGCGGTCGCCGAGATCCCCGGCCAGCATCAGCCAGTCGTCCGGGTGCGGGCGGAGCGCCTCGATCGCCGCGCGGTTCGGCGGGTGCGAGGCGTGGAGGTCCGCGATCGCCAACAGCCGCATTTCGGGCTCCATGTGGATTCTCAGACGCGTCGCCTGCGGGGGTCCCTTAAGCCTTCCCCACGCCGCCGAACTAGGGTACGCCCAAAAAAAGCGCGGTGAGGAACAATCGTGTCAGAGCTCAACTACGGGCGGATGATGCAGCGGGCGATGCAGGGCCTGATGGCGGAGGCTCTGGGCGAGGTCGCAGAGCATGGTCTGCCCGGCGACCATCACTTCTACATCACCTTCTCGACCAGCCATCTCGGCGTGAGCATCCCCGATTGGCTCGAGGAGCGGGTCGGGGACGAGCTGACCATCGTATTGCAGCATCAGTTCGCGGATCTTGTGGTGTCGCCCGAAGGCTTCTCGGTTCGGGTGTTCTTCCAGGGCCGACCGGCGGACATGACGGTGCCGTTCGACGCGGTGAAGCAGTTCGCCGATCCGAGCGCGGAGTTCGGGCTGCGGTTCGACCCGATGGACGACGCCGACGACGAGGACGAGGACTCGCACGAGGCGGGAGACGACAGCGCGGACGACGACGCGGCCTCGGGCGGCGACGACGCTGGGGATGGCGAGAAGCCGTCGACCGCCGGCGAGGTCGTCAGCTTGGACGCCTTTCGCAAAAAGTGACGCGGCGGCGGCGCAACGCGCCGATCTTGTGCTAAATTTAGCGTTGACCCCCCAACGGTTGTGGTGAATGTTGGTTCAGCCACAAGATAGGGGAGTTACCTTATGAGACTTACCGCCCCGCGCCGGTGGGTGTTCGTCACCTCGCTCGTCCTTTTCGGAATCGCCTGCGCGTTGATTTTCCGGCCCGATGTCGCGCCACAGTTCAATCACCTGGACAAATGGATGTTGTTCTGGGGCTATGTCGTCATGCTGCTCGGCGTTCTGCTCCGACGGCTATAAAAAGGCTTGAAGGATCGGAGCCGTCCCTCTCTCCGATCGCGAGTGCAGCCTCAAAGGCCGGTCTTTCGAGACCGGCTTTTTTCTTTCGCGCTTTTTTCTTTCGCGCCTGCGGGCGAACGGGAAGCGGTGTGATCCGGATCATCGGTTCGAGGCGGCGCGCTTCCTAGATTGAGGTCGACGCATCGCGTCCCTCTCTCTTGCACGTAGCGACCTTCGCGTCGGCGCCTTCCGGATCTCGGAGCGTCGGCGCTTTTTTTCGCGGCGGCTGTTCGCATGCGGCGCCGGCCGCCGTGGCGCGCCGGGCCGCGAGCCGCTACACCGCGCCTGATCGTGTTAATGGGAGGCCCCAATGTCCGAGACCCGCACCGAGACCGACAGCTTCGGCCCAATCGACGTTCCGGCCGACAAGTACTGGGGCGCGCAGACGCAGCGCTCGATCCAGAATTTTCCGATCGGTTGGGAAAAACAGCCGGTGGCGGTGGTCCGCGCGCTCGGCGTGATCAAGAAGGCGGCGGCGCTCGCCAACCGGGATCTGGGCAATCTGGAGCCGGAAATCGCCGAGGCGATCTCTCAGGCGGCCGGCGAGGTGATCGAGGGCAAGCTGGACGACCATTTCCCGCTGGTGGTCTGGCAGACCGGGTCGGGCACCCAGTCGAACATGAACGCCAACGAGGTGATCTCGAACCGGGCGATCGAGATCCTGGGCGGGACTATGGGCTCGAAAAGCCCCGTACACCCGAACGATCATTGCAACCGCTCGCAGTCCTCGAACGACACCTATCCAACGGCGATGCACGTCGCGTCGGTGACGATGGCGAAGGAGCATCTGCTGCCGCGGCTCGACATGCTGCGCGGGGCGCTCGGCGACAAGGCGGAGGCGTTCAAGGAAATCGTCAAGATCGGGCGGACGCACACCCAGGACGCGACGCCGCTGACGCTCGGGCAGGAGTTCTCGGGCTACGAGACCCAGGTGCGCCACAGCATGCACCGTGTGATCGCGTCGCTCGAGGCGCTCTATCCGCTCGCGCAGGGCGGCACGGCGGTCGGCACCGGGCTGAACGCGAAGCCCGGCTTCGACGTCAAGGTGGCCGAGCACATCGCCCAGATCACCGGCTATCCGTTCGAAACCGCGGAGAACAAGTTCGAGGCGCTGGCCGCGCATGACGCGATCGTCGAGATGTCGGGCGCGCTGAAAACGGTGGCGGCGTCGCTGTTCAAGATCGCCAACGACATCCGGTTCCTCGGGAGCGGGCCGCGCTGCGGTCTGGGCGAGCTGACGCTGCCGGAGAACGAGCCGGGCTCCTCGATCATGCCGGGCAAAGTGAACCCGACGCAGTGCGAGGCGCTGACGCAGGTCTGCGCGCATGTGATGGGGAACGACGCCGCAATCGGGTTCGCCGGATCTCAGGGGCACTTCGAGTTGAACGTGTTCAAGCCGATGATGGTCTACAACCTGCTGCAGTCGATGCAGCTGCTCGGGGACGCCGCCAAAGCCTTTACCGACAATTGCGTCGTAGGGATCGAGGCCAACACCCAGCGCATCGAGACGTCGACGCTCGGATTCCGATCGGCTCTCGGCGATCTGGCGCTCGATCTTCGGCTGACCATGGCGC
>JBCBRF010000155.1:0-9516 GCA_039819865.1 Pseudomonadota bacterium
GGCGCGTGGTCATGCTCTCTCCGCCTCTAGGATTGGTCATCTCCCCGCCCCCTTCGGTCGCAACCCAATCAGCGGCTTGTTCGGCTCTCTCGGATGCGGCTTTCCCGCCCCGTTGAGCAGGTCGGGCGTGCGTCGGATCGTCGGGTGATCCGTATCGATCCGCGGCAAGGCGGGCGCGTTCGGCGACCGCGTCGGGAACAGCGGCGGAGGCCGCATCGGCTCGGGTGACGGCGCCGCAGGGGCCGGGGGGGAGTCCGGCCCGACCGCGAGGGGGGGGAACGGGGGCGGCGCCGTCGCCGGAGCCGACGACAGGGGCTCGGCCTGCGCAGGCCGATAGTTGATGTAGGGGACGAAAAACGCCAACAGTTCGACGCCGACCACAAGCGACCAAACCATGACGGTGCGCATCCACGGCGCCAGCGCCGAAGCGGTCACGGACTCGTCGGACGCCTTCACCGCTGAGCGAGAGTTCACGGCTTCGGCCAGGTCGGCCCGCGCCTCGCGCGTCGCCTTGGCCGCTGTCTCGACAGACGCGGCCGCAACGCGCACGTCTTCAGCGATCTTTTTCGCCTCAGGGCCGCGACCACCATTGTCGACTTCGCGATCGTAATCCGCCTGGAGCGTCGTCCACTTGGCCCTCTCCGCCGCCTCGCTCGCCTCCGCCGACGACAGCAGCGCTCGCGCCGTATCGACCCGATCGGCGCCGATCGTGGCGCTCGCCGCCTCGACCGTCTGAGCAGCGTCGAGAGCGCCGAGGCGGGAGCCGATATAGGTATAGGTCTGCGTCGCGCTAAGCGCGCTCAGCACAACCGCAATCACCACAGCGACCGCGGCGACGCTCTCCCGGCCGGCGTGGGCGGCACGGGCGAAGCCGAGCGACACGCCGAAATTCGCGAGCCCGATCGCGCCCATCGTGACCCACCACGCCGGGTCATCCGGCGAGACCAAGCGCGCGCCGAGCACACCGAGAGAAACCGTGGTCACGCAGGTCAGACCGACGAGAGCGAGACCGAATGGGCCGTAGGGGAGGCGGTCGCCGCTGGACTGAGCAGGGCGGATGACCGCTGGCGCCGGTGCGGCTGGCGCAGGGCTGGCCGTCGACACGTGCGGCCCGCAGAGCTTCAGCGTCAGCCATACCGCGGCAAGAGCGGCCAGCCCTGCGATCAACAGCAGCAGAGGCGCGTAGTCGCTGACTGTCTGAGCGTCGATGATCATTGGTCGTCACGCTCCGATGCACGCGGATCGAACGGGGGCGGTATGTCTGGCTTTTGCGGGGCTCGCGGCCCGAAAAGACTAAACGTGATGCACGCCCCAACAAATGAAATGGCCACCGCGAAAAGCAGTATAAGCGGGAGGTAGATGAGAAGATTTTGTGAAGTCATTACAGATCGCCTGCACGCGCGGCGGCGAGGTCTGTTCGCAACCGACTGTTCTGAGCCTCGACTATCTCGACACGCGCTTTGAGCGCGTCGCGCTGCGCTTCGAGGTCGGCGATCCGCTGGTCGGCGATCAGGTCTCGGTGCTTCTCGACGATCTTCGCAAGGGTCGCTTCGGTGGTCACCTCAAGCGTGAGGTCGAACACGCCATTGGGGTCGCGCGCACGGCGGCGGCCGGCGATGTATCGCTTGAGGCTGGCTTCATCTCCTTCAAGAAACGCCTCGATCGTTTTCCGCGTCGCGTTGCCGATTTCGCTGGCGATGTGATCCGCCAGGTCGGTTTGGATGGCGTCAATCAAAATGATCTCGACTTCGCGGACAAACTTCCCAATTTCTGATTGGGCATTGTCCCAAGCATCCCCATCAAAAAGCGGATCCTGAAGTCGCTTGCGAAGTGCGTCTTGGAGTTCGTAGTCCATTTATTTCGCCTCCCCATCCAGCGCCGCCCGCGCCTCGCACGTGGCGCAGCGGCTTTTTGCGTTGCACCAATCGTCGGTGAAGTGAGACAGGCACTCGCATGCGGCGATGGTCTGAAGGGCGCGCTCGTAGCGCGTTGCCCTAGCGTCCGAGCGGAACGCGGCCGCGCCCCAATCCTTCCAGACCTTCGCGTGCCTTCGATAGTCGCGCCCGTCGATCACGAAGCACGCGGCGACCCAGGCCACGACGGCGCCGGCGGCGAAGGTGAGCGCGTAGGGGGCGGCGGTGGCGAGCGTCTCGGCGATCATGGCCTGTCCTCCGCTAGAAAAGACACGCACACCACGGCAAAGGCCACGTAACAGTGGACTGCAAAAACGGCCAAAGGAGAGAATTCGAAAAGATCGCGCCCGATGCCGTGAATGCCTGACCCGACTATGCTTACGGCTGAGACGAGAATCATAAATCCGGTGCCGCTTATCTCGCGTTTCATCGCCCGCCCTCCGCCAGATCATCGGCGAGCGCGGCGCGCCTTAGCCGATCGGCGGCTTTTCTTGCCGCCGTCGCCATGTCCATTGCGCGGTCCGTGTAATCGCCGCCGGGGACTGGAGCCGCGTAAATCGCCGCGATCCGCTCGAGCTCAGCGATGGCTTCGTCGCGCTGCGTTTGGAGGGACAGTTGCGCCGGCGGTTCGTCGTCGCGGACGCCGGCGAGGGGGCTGTTGTCGTTGGTCATTGCGGCGCCAGCTCGTCCCGCAGCCGGCGGATGGCCCGGGCGGCATGTTCGGGGTTGATGCGCCTCACCTGGCCGGGTGCGTCCCGCCAAATGGCGTCGTCTGAGTTTGGCAAAATAAGGCGGTCCGCCAACGATCCGCATTCGAGCCAATGACCCAGAGCCCAAGCGCTCGCGTTCTTGACGTCCAGATTGAGCATAAACGCCCAACCGGCGATGCAGCCGTAAACGCGCCTGCCAAACTCCTCCGAGCGCTCGCGGATTTGAGTTGAACTGAACCGGCGATCCTCTCCGCGCACTTCTAAGAACGTCGACATATTGAACTGCGCCGCCGGCACCCGCTCGATCTGCTCCGCCAGATGCTCGAACCGCGCTTCGCGCGCATCCGCCAGCGCAAGCATGTTTTCTTCGGTCATGCCGTCACACCCTCCACGCGCGCCTCGATCCACCGAAGCGCATCCTCTTTCGCCTGCTGAAACTCCCGCGCGTTCTGCGCCGCGTAGGCCTGCGACTTCGCCGTCCAGATCTGCACGAGCGACCCGTCGACCGCGGTCACGCGATACTCGCCGCCGATCGCCGCCAGAAGCGCGACCGCCGTCTGCGCATCGGCCCGCGTCGAGAAGGTGATGGTCTGGCAATCGTGCCAGCCGGTCGCGATCAGCGCGTGCTTTCGCAGCGCCTCAGAGCTCGCCGCCCAAGGCTTCCCGGCGTGCTTCTCGTGCAGGGTTTCCCAGAGCTGCTTGACCCGCGCGAAAAAATGCCGATGGCTCGCCGCCGACCGCTCATGCTCGAGCGTCACGACGTACCGCTGCATGTGCCTCAGGCCGTCGACCGGCCGACGCAGGATCAGCGCGCGGAGCTTCTCGTCGTAGACCACAGGCGCCTCAACCATAGCGCTGCTCGATCATGGCGATTTCGTTCTCAAGTTCGGCGATGAACGTCTCGACGGCGTCGCGCATCTCGGCGATCTTCTCGCGGTTGTTCCTCGCGTAGATCCGATCGACGAACAGCGGCATGCGCGGGCAAAAGCTCACGAAATCACACCACTCCCGCCCAGTGCACTCCAGGGCCCAGAGCAGCTGCGGCCGATGCTCGGGCGGGATCGTCCCATTGCGAAGCGTTCGCGCGTGGGTGTGCGGTAGCGGGCACTTGATTTCGACCAGCCCGGACGGCTCAACGAGACCGTCCGGGCTGGCGCCGCTCGCTCCTATCGTCGGGTGAGGGACAAACCCGACCTCGGTCACAGCGAGATCGCTGTGGAATTCATACGCCTGACGCGCCATCGGCTCGAGCTCCGAGCCGCGCAGCATGGCGGCGGATTGATAGACCTCGACAGGCTCGCCGGTCATGCGCTCGGCGATCAGCTGCTCCATGTAGGCGCCACGCGTAAGGCCTTTTCCGCGGGCCATGACGGCTCCGAGCTTTGACCCGGTCACCTTCCCGCAGCGCGCGGCGAGCCATTCCGCGGATCCCTGGGCGGCGTGGTGCGCGTCAAGCATTGCCGGCGCTCTCCTTTTTCTTGCGGAGCAGCTTGAGCGCTTCGGAAAACCGCTTGACCGGCAGCTCGTGCAGATCTGAAACCCCGAACATTCCGAGGAAAACCGCCTCGTTAGCGCCGGTGTCGGCGATCAGATCCGAGAGGATGCGGTATTGATCGACGGAGAGCTGAGCCGCCTTCCCAAAAGAGCGGCCGTCGTCGTCCTCCGTGCCTTCCGCGTAGGAAAACGGCACGACCAGTCGCGCCGCATAGCGCATCAGATAAGTCTGAGATCCGCCGATTTTCTGGACGCTGTTGACGACATCCTCGCCAGCGCGGTTTTTCACCCCCTCCCACCGGTCCGAATGGAACGACCGCCGAACTTCGTGCCCGAATCCGCTTAGGATCGCTGTCACGCGAATTCTGTCGTCGGGCTCGTCGGCCCACTCAAAATCCAGGGATAGGCCATGGCGGCCGAGCACTGGGTTCACGACCCGGGCGACATCGTCCCACGCCGCATAGTTTTTGTTGGTCTGCGTGTTGGTCCGAGACCGCCCAATCAGCGGCATTTCCGCCATGGCCGCCGCCTTCGCCGCGTCGAACCGCTGACGCGCCTCGAACTCCCGCTCGCGATCAAGTTCGCGTCGCCGCTCCTCAAGGAGAAACTGCACTACTTCTTTCGAGACCTGGCCGCCCACGAGCGCGCGGCTAATGACTGTGAGCATGCTCTCAGCCGCCAGCGACTCCGTCGGCCCGGCGGGCTCAAGACCCGCGCCATTGAAGGTCTGCATCTCCATCACGCGCAGCCTTCCGGGTTGTATTCGCAATGGGTCTCATAGCTGACCAAGTCCGGGATCAGCGGGTGATCGCAAAGGAGCGACACCGGATCGCTGGCAGTTTCGACCGCGCGCTCGGCGATCTCCATCGTCACGTCGCGGCCGTCGGGGTCGAGGATCTGGAAATCGAGGATCCGCTCGCCCTCGTCGTCTTCGCTCCAGTCCTCCGTCGCCAGCAGCCGGACCGCGTGGTCGATTGTGTCGACGAAGACCGGCGCGCGCCGCAGCGCTTCGACTTCGCGGCCCTCCCAGATCTCATTCCGAAGCGTCAGCGCGCCCCGGAATTCCTGCACCAAGCCGTTCACCATGAAGGCGTAGCAGCCGTTGCGAGCGACGTTCCGAGCGGCGATGCGGGCGGTCAGCGTGAGGTGGCGTGTGGTGTCGAGCGGCATGTCTGTCCTCCGTCTGTTGAGGACACATTGTACCCATCATGCGGACGCGTCAAGCGTAAAAAATACCCCAAAACCGGACAATCACTTGCCCATAATGTTGACATCTTCGACTGTCGTCGGAACCTGACGTAAAGGAAGAGTGGCCCGTCTTGTTTGTATAGATTGGGACGATCGCATGATACTGAAGAAGCGTAAAGAAAAGCCGAGGCATTACCTTAGAAACAGCATTGAATTGCGCGACGCAATTAATCGTGCGATACGTAGTAAGTTCTATTTAAGCCGGCTTTATATGCCTGAAAGATCGTTATCTTCCAAGAAACGGACAAAGCGATAAGGCAATTTGTCCATATTGCCGACGTAAATGTAGTCGAGAGATACGTGGTAAACCGCGCAAATCTTGATCGCGTTGTCCAGGGATAGTCGGACAACGCCTTTGATCGCGTCGTTTAGTCGTTGGCGCGACATGCCGACGCTTTCAGCGAAGGCAGACTGCGACTTTCCAGTCCAGTCGACGATCGCCTTAAGCCGCTGCGCTACGCGCTCGGCTCGCGCCTGCGGCCAGTCATCCATCACAGCCTCACAGGACACGCTGGGCCAGAATCGGCCTTCCGTGCCCGGATCCTGCGTCAAGGCGATACCCGAATTCAGTTCCATTTTTTAGACTTGCGTTTGTCCGGACTGCGGGTACGGTATGCGGAGGGAGAGCGGCAGTCAACCAGGGGCTTCGATGAGCCTGTTTCACCGTGATTCTGGAATTCGCCCCGGCGGATGCGCTCGGGCGCGTCGCGCTCTCTCCGCACCTGTGGTCGCGTCCGAGCGCAGCTGAACGAAAGAGCCCCGCAACGCGCGTGCCTGCGTTGCGGGGCTTAGTTTTGCGAAAGGCTTAACGTAAGGAAACAAGATGTTAGATAGCACTCAAGAAGAGACTTCGCCACCTGAAGTTGTGCGAAAGTTTTTTGACCTAGACCCACCAAACCCGCGCGATACGTTCAAGCCGACTGTGTCGATCGTCACGTCGAAGTTGAAGATCTCGGAAAAGGAGGTCTTCTCGCGGATCAAGCTTCAGAAGGTCGTGCGCGGCCGGCATCTGATCTGGTGGATCTTGCACCGGCGCTTCGGCTGGTCGCTCGGGCGGATCGGCTTGGCTGCGGATCGCGATCATACCTCAATCCTTCACGGCGTCCGCGCGATCGACCACTTCGCCGAGCGCCCCGGCGCCGCGGACTGGCTGGCGGACCTCGTCGGCGAAATCCATCTGGCGATCGAGGCGCGGAAATGAGCATTCAGATCCTAGCCCGCGCCATCGCCGCGACCCGCTCGAAGCCGTCGGCCCGGCTCGTTCTCATCGCGCTTTGCGACGCCGCCGACGGGGCGGGCCGGTGCTGGCCGAAGGTCTCGCGCCTTCGGGCGTTCACGGGGCTCTCCGATAGCTCGGTTCGCCGGGCGATCCAGGATCTCGAAAAGGCCGGTGAGATCCGGGTCGAAGAGCGCGGCGGCGGCGCGCCGGGGGGTCAGGGTCGGGCATCGACCTATCAGATTTTGGTCGGCCTCGATCACGTCCCCGCACCCGCCCAAAACGACCGACCTTCCTGTCAGGCTGACAGGGAGGTCCCTGTCACATTGACACCGACGTCCCTGTCAGATTGTCAGGGGGTCCCTGTCAGCCTGACCGAACAACCCTGTCAGGCTGACAGGGACTATAAAGCAAACTCCGTCATTGAACCGTCAGTGAACCGTCAGTGTGAGGGCGCGCGCACGCGATCGCCTGCGGCGGAATACGCTTCGCGCAACCTCATGGCCGTCCCCTGTCCGAAGGATCTCAAGCCTTCGCAGACGATGATCGATCGGATCAGGCGGGAGTGGATGGTCGAGCCTGAAGACGTCCAGCGCTTCACCGACCAGTTCCTCGACTACTACCGCGGCAGCCACCCCCGCGCGCTGAACTGGTGGCAAAACCAGCTCGACAGCTGGATCCTCCGCGACGCCGGCCGCCTCCCCCGCCGCAACGCTCCCAGACCCGCCTACGGCGCCGCCGAGTCCGGCGGCTACCGCACCGTCACCGTCGCCGAGGCGATGGCCCGCCGCGCCGAAAGGATGGCCGCCGAATGAGCAACATCTTCACCGAACACGCCGCGACGGCTTGGATCTCGGATCTCTACGACAACCGCTTCCAGCCGCCCCGCGGGCTCGACCCTGAGCGCCAAGCGAACCAAGTCCAGGACGCCGTCGACGCCGTGAAGCGTTTTCTCAGCCGCGTCAGCCAGGACGATCGCGACGCCGTGCTCGAGCGCGCCAAGGTCCTGTTGATCGAGGGCTCGAAGTTCACGCGATGGCCGAACGTCTCGGAGATCTTGGCCGCCCTCGGCAGCAGCATGCCAAAGGCTCAGCCGGGCGAGCGCGAGAAGCTTTCGCCCGACACGCTCCAGTGGTTTCGCGACTACCTCCGGCGCGGCTATCGCCCACCGTCGAAATACTGGGACAGCGACGCGGCCGAGCAGATGCTGACTCAGGGGATTATCGATCTCGAAACCCTGAAGCGCAGCGCCTGGGTCGACATGAGCATCGGCCAGCGCATCCGATGGCTCGAGACCCGCGTCGCCAGCGGCAAGGCCAGCGAGGGCGAATTGCAGATGCTCGAGCAGCTCAAGGGGGACGGGTGATGCAGCTCATCGACGAAGCCCGCGCCCTCGCCCGCGACCAAGGCTTTCCGCAGACGCCCGAGGGCCTTGTCTGGGCCCTGACAGTCGACGCCGCGCGCACATTCGCCTCGCTCCCCTCCGCTGGCCCGCGCGGGCTCCCGACGCGCTCCTGCATGCCGGAGCCGACGCCCGACCGGCAGGAGATCTGGACCGTCGAGCGCGACCGGATCATCGAGGACATTCGCGTCGCCACCGACTGCCGGCACCAGAGCGGCCCGCGCGCCATCGATCGCGCCGACGAGGTGCTGGCGATGTGGACGCTCGCCCGCGTCGCCCGCGTCGCCAGAAACCCGCGCGCCGTGAAGCGCGCGCTCTGGATGCTCGCCCTCGGCGCCCCGCATCCCAGGATCCGAGAGGCGACCGGCGTCCCCCGAGGGTCGCTCTATCGACACAAAGAACGCGTCTGCAGCTGCATCGCTCAGTTTGTGTTCTAAATTCGGATAGACACATGATGCAGATTTCGGGTATTCCGCGAATATCCTGACACCACTGCGAGCGGAGACATGCCGCGCGATCACGCTGTTCTCAATGAGAGCCCGCATCTCGCCGATTTGAACGAGCGAGAGCGCCGGTTCGTGTTTGCATATATCGAGCTGGGAAACGCGTCGAAAGCTGCGATCAAGGCTGGATATAGCGAGAAGACCAGCCGACAGATTGGTGCGCGAAAGTTGTCCGAAGTTAACATAAGTGACGCGATCCGCATCGAGGCGCAGAAAGCCGCCGAGCGCGTGCAGATCACGCCCGAAATGGTGCTCGCCGGTCTTCACGAAGAGGCAACGCTGAAGGGCGAGGACAGCACGCAGGCAGGCCGCGTCAGCGCGTGGTCGACGCTCTCCAAATGCCTCGGCATGCAGACGCACAAGATCGAGGCTGACGTGCGCGGGAACATCGAAGCGACGGTAACGCAGCAGCGCGTCGTCGAGCTGATCGATGATCGAGTACCAGATCCGGACGCCTGACGTTTCTCACCGGGGCCAGTATCCCGGTCTTCTGCGCAAGATCGCCGCCATGCCTGCCGCCGAGGCGCAGGCGACCGTCCGCCACCTAGCGCTGACCGATCTGTTCTTTCTCGGCGTCTACGTCCTGAACCGGCCCGACGCCAACAACGGCTGGGTGTTCGCTCGCGCTCGTGAGGTCCAGGCGGCGCCGAACGGCTATCTCGATCTCTGGGCGCGCGGTCACTACAAGTCGTCGATCATCACCAACTGGCTGACAATCCAGGACATCCTGAACGATCCGGAGATGACCTTCGGCTTCTTCAGCCACACGCGCCCGATCGCGAAAGCGTTCCTGCGCCAGATCAAACAGGAGTTCGAGCGCAACGAATGGCTGCGGGAGCTGTTCCCGGACATCCTCTGGGACAACCCGCGCGCCCAGGCGCCCAAGTGGAGCGAGGACGAAGGGATCATCGTCAAGCGCCGCGGCAACCCGAAGGAAAGCACCGTCGAGGCGTGGGGCCTGGTCGATGGCCAGCCGACGTCGAAGCACTTCTCGTTGCTCCACTACGACGACGTTGTGACCCGCGAGAGC
>JBCBRF010000156.1:0-6603 GCA_039819865.1 Pseudomonadota bacterium
TTCGGTGTTGGTCAGCTTGATGGTCGTCTCGCAGGTGGTGTTGAAGTCCTTCCAGAAGCGCTCGAGCAGCTTCTTCCCGCCGCGAGAGGACGGCGCCCCGCCGCGGCTCTGCCCGCTCTGCAACATCGGCCAGCTTGCGCTTAAGCCGGGCCGCTACGGCGCCTTCATCGGCTGCTCGAGCTATCCGGAATGCAAGTACACGAGGCAGCTGGGCGGCGACGACACCGCGCCGGAGGCCGCCAACCCGGACGGCAAGCTGCTCGGCGAGGATCCGGAGACAGGCCTCGCCGTGACGCTCCGCTCCGGGCGGTTCGGGCCTTACGTCCAGCTCGGAGAGCCGGTCGAGAAAGAGAAGCCGAAGCGCGCCTCGCTGCCCAAAGGCGTGACGGCGGAGGATGTCGACCTGGCTCTGGCGCTAAGGCTGTTGCGCCTGCCGCGCGAGATCGGCCCGCACCCCGACGATGGCGAGATGATCACCGCCGGGCTCGGCCGCTACGGCCCGTTCGTGAAGCACAACAGCACCTACGCCAATCTCGCGAGCTTCGACGAAGTGTTCGACGTCGGCCTGAACCGCGCCGTGGTGCTGCTGGCGGAGAAGCGCGAGAAGGGCGGCAAGGGCGGTCGCGGCGCGGCGGCGAAGCCGATCCGCGTCCTCGGCGACCACCCGAAAGACAAGAAGCCGATCGAGCTGTTCGAGGGCCGCTACGGGCCGTACGTCAAGCACGGCAAGACCAACGCCACGATTCCGAAGGGCGCGGACCCCGCCGCGCTGACCTTGGACGAGGGCGTCGCGCTGATCGACGAGAAGGCCGGCAAGAAGAAAAAGAAGTAGCCGAGGACCGGTCCAGGTCTTCGGACCCGCTCCGAACAGCCCCACCCCTGACCCCTCCCCGTGATTGCGGGGAGGGGGACGACATCCGAACCGTCGCCGCCCTGAACGCACGAGGCGCCTGCGCCAGACGCCTGCGTCCCCCTCCCCGCAGAGGCGGGGAGGGGTCAGGGGTGGGGAGAGATCAGCGGTGGGGCCGCCGACGCTCAAAGTGTTGGAGCAGCCGACGCCGAAAGCCGCGCGGCCGCCGAAAGCGCGAACGGCGGGTCCTGTTCAGACCGCGCGCCTCAGTTCCCGCCGCCCAGCATCTTGCCCATCAGCGCCGCCCCGAGCAGCATGCCGCCGAGCGCCAGCGCCCCGAGCGCGATCGGCGCCTCCGATGCGTCGGGCGGCGTGGCCGCCTCGACCCGGGGCTCCGCCGCGCGGCGGCGCCGCTCACGCTCCGAACGCGCATCCTCCGTCAACGGCCGCTGTTCAAGTTCCATGGCTCGACTCCTCTATCCCCACGCAATTTGTAGCACAGAAAACTCCCAAAATCACAACATTTAGACACCCAGCCGCACGCTTTCCGCCACCTCCCGCGCCGCCCCCGCCGAAAACCCGTTGCGCGCCGCCGCGCGCGCCCCTAGCGAGGACCGGGGGTGGCGCGCCCACGCGCCGCCGGCGGGAGAGCCGATGCCGAAACACTCCAATCTGCCGAGCAAAGCCGAGCTGCTGCGCTTTCTGCAGTCCCAGACCGGCCGCGTCGGCAAGCGCGACCTCGCCAAGGCGTTCAACCTGAAGGGCGCCGACCGCATCGCGCTAAAGACCATGCTGCGCGAGCTGCAGGACGAGGGCGCGATCGAAGGCGGGCGCAAAGCCTTTCGCGAGCCCGGTGACCTGCCGCCTGTGGCGCTTCTGGAGGCGACCGCCCCGGACGAGGACGGCGACCTTCGCGCCCGCCCCGCCACCTGGTCCGATGACGCTGATTCGCCCACCATCATCGTCGCGCCCACGAAGTCGGGCGATCCGACGCTCGGCCCCGGCGACCGCTTCCTCGCCCGGATGAAGAAGCTCGACGGCGAGCCCTACGCCTATGAGGCGCGTCTGCTGAAGAAGCTCGGCCGCGGCGCGCTCCGGGTGCTCGGCATCTTCCAGGCCTCCCCCGGCGGCGGCGCCCGCGTCGTCCCCGTTAACAAGAAAAGCCAGGAGGAGTTCGTCGTCGCCCATGGCGGCGCAGGCGGCGCCGAGCCGGGCGACCTGGTGGAGATCGAAGTCCTCCGCGCGCGCCGCTACGGCCTGCGCGAGGCCCGCGTGCTCGACGTGCTCGGCGATCCCTCCGCCCCGCGCGCCATCTCGCTGATCGCGATCCACGAGCAGGGCATCCCCGTCGACTTCCCCGACGAGGCCGTCGTCGAGGCGGAGGCGGCCGAGCCGGTCGAGACGCTCGGCGCTCGGACCGATCTCCGCGACCTGCCGCTCGTCACCATCGACCCCGCCGACGCCCGAGACCATGACGACGCGGTGTTCGCCCATGCGGACGAGGATCCGTCGAACCCGGGCGGCTGGGTCGTCTGGGTCGCGATCGCCGACGTCGCGGCCTATGTGCGCTCTGGCGGCCCCCTCGACCGCGCCGCCCGCGAGCGGGGCAACTCGACCTATTTCCCCGACCGCGTCGTGCCGATGCTGCCCGAGCGGCTGTCGGGCGATCTCTGCTCGCTCCATGAGCATGTCGACCGGCCCTGCCTCGCGGTCCGCATGGTGCTCGACGCGGACGGCGCCAAACGCAGCCACGCCTTCCACCGCGGCCTGATGCGCTCCGCGGCGAGCCTCACCTACGAGCAGGCGCAGGCCGCCGCCGACGGCGCGCCCGACGAGATGACCGAGCCGCTGCTCGAAACCGTCATCCAGCCCCTGTTCGCCGCCTACCGCGCCGCCGCGGCCGCCCGCGATCGCCGCAACCCGCTCGACCTCGACCTTCCCGAACGCCGAGTCGAACTGAACGCGGAGGGCCAGGTCGCCGCGATCCGATTCCGCGACCGTTTCGACGCCCACCGGCTGATCGAGGAGTTCATGATCCTCGCCAACGTCGCCGCCGCCGAGACCCTGCAGCAGGCACGCCGCCCATTGCTCTATCGAATCCACGAGGAGCCGAACCCGGACAAGATCGAAGCGCTGGCCGAGATCCTCGACAGCGTCGGCGTCTCGTTGCCGAAGGGTCAGGTGATGACCACCCGCCGGCTGAACGAGGCGTTGCGCGCCGCGCGCGACACCGACCATGCGGAGCTGGTGAACATGGCCGTGCTCCGCGCCCAGACCCAGGCCTATTACGGAACCGACCCGATCGGCCATTTCGGCCTCGCGCTTCGGGCCTACGCCCATTTCACCTCGCCGATCCGGCGCTATGCGGATCTGACCATCCATCGCGGCCTGATCGCCGCGCTGAAGCTCGGACGGGACGGCCCCGACGCCGCCGACCTGCTCAACGACCTCGCCGCCGCAGGCGAGCACATCTCGATGACCGAACGCCGCTCGATGCTCGCCGAACGCGACACGATCGACCGCTATCTCGCCGCTTATCTGGCGGACCGCGCCGGCGCGCAGTTCCAGGGCCGGATCTCGGGCGTTCAGAAATTCGGCCTGTTCGTGAAGCTCGACGAGACCGGCGCCGACGGCCTGGTCCCGATCAGCCAACTCGGCGACGAGTATTTCCACTTCGACGAGGACGCCGCGCAGCTGATCGGCGAGCGCTCCGGCGTGACGCTCCGCATGGGCGACGCCGTCACGGTCCGCCTGCTCGAGGCGACGCCCGAGACCGGCGGCCTGATCTTCGAGCTCCTGGACCTGCCGCGCGCCCGGGCCCGGCGCGCCGGCGCCCGCGGCGCGCGGGCGGTCCCCAGCAAGAACCGGACGGGCAAGAGCGGATCCGGCAAACCGGCCGCTGGCAAATCGGCCGCAGGCAAGACCGGACGCGGCAAGGTCGCCGCCGGCCGCGCGGCCAAGGCGAAGGCCGCGCGCCGCTCCAAACGCCGCGAGCGTTGATCCGCCGCCCGCGCCTTCGCGGAACGGACCGGCCGCCTACTTCGCCAGCTTGATCAGTTTCCGGTCGAACACCCGCAGCACCTGGTCGAGCTCCCGCCCGCGCTTCAGGATCTGCCCGTCGAGCGCGATCACCGCATAGAGCCCCTGCTTCTGCGCGAGCTTCGGCCGCTTCTCGATCCGGTAGAGCGGCGCTTCGGAGGCTCGGCGAAACACCGAGAACACCGCCGCCTCGCGCAGATGGTCGATGGCGTAGTCCCGCCACTCGCCCGCCGCGACCATCCGGCCGTAGACCGACAGGATCGCGCCGAGCTCTTTGCGATGGAACGAAACCTGAGGCGGCGCCGCCCGCCCGCCCGCGGTCTCGTGCGGCGCGCCGGGGGCGGCCGAGCGAAAGTCGATTGAATCCGTCATCGTCTGAGACCTTCGCGCACCCGACGGTGATTGCAAGCGTCCCATTTTGGGGGTGCGGCCAGAAAATCACAATCAAGCCCCAATTAAGGCTTGCAACCGCCGGCGTATGAAACAATCTGAGTGGTGCGCATCCCTCGCGCAAGACCGGCGTCAGCTCCCTATCGCCCCCACCCCCAAGCTGGCGCCGGTCGCCTTTCTTCAGATCGCCTCGAAGATCGCCCGGCGCAAACTGCCGGCGTATTCTGGTTCCCGCGCGGCGCGAGCCCATCAGGGGTCTGACTGCTAGAAAGCCCAATGGCCGAAGCATCCAGCGAAACCGCACTGCGAGCGCTAATCGAGCGCGCCACGGCGATCCTGTCGCCGCCGCTGCTGCCCGAGCTGCGATTTCACGGCGCCGCCGATTATGCCGAAATCTGGAGCGCGACCGAACGGACGCTCGACCGGATCGGCCTGCCCCCGCCCTTCTGGGCGTTCGCCTGGCCCGGCGGCCAGGCGCTCGCGCGCCTGATCCTGGATGCGCCGGAGCGCGTCCGCGGCCGAACCGTTCTGGCGATCGGCGCGGGCGCCGGTCTGGAGGCGATCGCCGCGGCGCAGGTCGGGGCCGCGCGAGCCGTCGCCGCCGACATCGATCCCGCCGCCCTGGTCGCCGCGCGCCTGAACGCGTCCCTGAACGGCGTCGCGCTCGAGACCGAAGGCCGCGACCTGCTGGCGCCCGAGCTCGCTCCCGGCGCCCCGCCGCCCGACCCCGATCTGATCCTGCTCGGCGACGCCTTCTACGAGGCGGATCTATCGGCGCGCATGGACGCGTTCGCCGCCGCCGCCCGCGCCCGCGGGGCCGAGGTCTGGATCGCCGGGCCCGAACGCCCCCACCCCACCCGCGCGACCGGCGCGGTCCTGGCCGCCTACGACGTGCCCGTTCCCGAAGCGCTCGAGGATGCGACCGTGCGCCGGACGCGGGTCGTGAGCCTCGCCTGATCTCAGAAGCCCCGAGCGAGCGCGCGCCCCGCGCCCGCGCCGTTCGTTCCAATCCGGCGCAGATCGCCTTCGAACCGCCGCACTACGCTCGATAAAGCTCGCTGCAGCGCGCTTGATGCGCTACAGCGCCGACCGAAAACGCAGCTCCGGCGTTCCGAAGGGACCGTGCGGAATCGTCAGCGTCGACAAGCGGGAGCACGGTTCTGTGGAACCCGACCGTCCCCCCCTGTCGCCGCGCAGATGGAGCGCTCGCGGGGGGCGAGACGCTCGAAACCATGCGCGGCGCGACGTCGCGCGCAAAACCAGGGGGTCTCGGACATGAGACGTTTGCTCATCATCGTCGCGGGCGTGATCGCGATCGGCGCCGCCGGGGTGGCCGGTCTGTGGTACATGAACCGCGGCGCGGCGGAGGATCAGATCGTCGCCGCGCTTGACGAGGCCCGCGCCGCCGGCGTCGACGTGCAATACGAGCAGCTGTCGATCCAGGGCTTCCCCTTTGCTTACCAGGGCGTTTTCCAGAGCGTCGTGGTCCAGAACCGCCGCTCGGGCGTCGCTGTGACCCTGCCGACGGCGAGCGCCGAGGTGTCGCTCTCCGCCCTCGACACCGTGGTCTTCGAGCTGCCCGCCGAGGCCACGCTCTCGGCTCTTGACGCCGACGGCGCGGCGGTCGGCGCGCCCGTCAAGGTGACGACCGAGAACGCCACGGTCTCCATCACGCCCGGCGGCCCGGACGAGTACGATTTCGCCTTTCAGTCGGGCGTCCTGCGCCTCGCACCGGACGTCGAAGGCGCGATCGACTATCTGGAGATCGCCGCGCCGAAATCCGCCGGCCGGCTGAGCATCGACCGCGCCGCCGGCGCCGGCGAGCTTCGCGGAGATCTGAGCGCCGCGGGCGTCGACGCGCGGTTCCAGGGCGCGGGCCCGCGGGGCGAGCCCAACGAGGGATCCCTGAAGATGGGCGCGTTGTCCGCCTCCATCGTCGGCGGCCTCACCGAGATGTCGGTGGATTCCACCTACGAATCGCTCGACATGACCGTTCAGAACGTCGCGACGATGACGGCGCGTGACGTGAAATCGACCATGAAGGCGCTGCCCGAGGACGGCAAAACCCTGGCGATCGGCGAGCTGTTCCAGGAGAAGCCGACGCCGGAAACCGCTGAAAAGGTGCTGGCGGCGATCGTCGCCGGCGTCGCCGGCGGCGGCGCGTTCGACAGTTCGGTCTCCTTCGCCGAGTTCAAATTCGACGTCGCCCCGCCGCCGGAAGCCGACGCTCAGGGCATGAAGCTGAGCTTCGAAGCGGCGGATTTCGCCTATGGCGTTCGCGCGAACCCCGAAGAGATGGGCCTGACGCTCGACGCCGCTAAGCT
>JBCBRF010000156.1:6632-9455 GCA_039819865.1 Pseudomonadota bacterium
GTCAGGGCGGCGCGCCGGGCGCGATGTCCTATGACGTCGACGGCATGAAGGCCGTGCTGAAAGCCGACGCGGCGGAGCGCTTCAATCTGCTCCCGGCGCTCGCCGCCGCGAACGAAGACGAGGCGGTGAAGGCCTTCTTCCTCGCGATCCGCGACCAGATCGTCGCCGGCGGCTCGGCGGAACTCGCGTTCTCGGTCGACGGCGGCTCCTCGGTGGTCTCCTTCCAAGACCCCACCCTGCCCTTCAACTCCGTCGCCAGCGCGTCTGGGCCGCAGATCACGGCCCTGAAGCTGACGGCCGATGAGGCGACCTTCGACACCAAAGCGGAGGCGATCACCTACGAACTGGCCGGCGGCGTCGCCGGCAAGATCGCCATGCAAGAGTTCTCGATGGATCTCGCCACGCCGTTGAAGCGCTCGGACGAGCCCCAGTCGGCGACGCTGGATTACGACATGAACACGATCACGATCGACGACGGCCTGTGGGCGTTCGTCGATCCGCAGGGCGATCTCAACCGCGACATCCGCGGCCTGCGCATCAGTCTCTCGAGCGAAGTGACGGTGTTCAAGGACATCCTCGCCTTGGACGAGGAGGATCTGCAGGGCCCGCCGCCGATCGCGCCGGGTCTAGTGAAAGTGGACCAGGCCCTTCTCGAGCTGCTGGGCCTGAAGGTCGAGGCGACCGGCGAGGTCGATCCGCGGATGACCCCGCCGACCGCAGACCTCGAGGTCGTCCTGACCGACTGGCGCGCCTTTTTCGAAAGCGTGCTGGCGACGCCCTTCGGCGGCGCGCAAGAACCCTCGATCCTGATGGCGACGAACTGGCTGGAGACCTATGGCGTCGAGGGCTCCGCGCCGAACGTCACCGTGCTCGACGTGACCTTCGACGGCGTGCGCTCGATCATCAACGGCAAGCCCTTCCCGCCCGAGCCCGAGCCGGCGCCCGCCCCGGAAGGAGAGACCGCTCCGCTGCAGTCGACGCCCGAGATCAACGAGCAGGACATTCCGGAGCTGCTGCCCGAACCGGGAACCCCCGACGCGGGCGTCGAGGAGTTGACGCCTGAAGTGCAGCCTCAGTGATCCGGCTCGAACGGGAGGCTTCGTCCGGCGCCCGGGTTCTGACGGACCAGCCCCGACGCGAAGCCTTAACCTGAAGCCTGAACCTGAAGCCTGCGCCGACGGCGGCGACGGACGATGAGGGCGGTCGATCTCGACCGCCCTTTTGCATGCCGCTATCCCTCTAGAAAGGTTCGATGGATCATGGCGAGAGGCGACGGCATGCGGGATTTTCAGCGTCCAGGACGATCGACGGCCTACGCCGCCCGGGCGATGGCGGCGACCTCGCACCAGACGGCCTCGGCCGTCGCGATCGAAACGCTGCACGCCGGCGGCAACGCGGTCGACGCCGGCGTCGCGGCGGCGCTGGTCCTCAACCTGTGCGAACCGCACATGACCAGCCTCGCGGGCGACTGCTTCGCGCTCTACGTCCCCCCCGGCGCCGCGCCGCTCGGAATGAACGCCTCGGGACGCGCGCCGGCCGGGCTGGACACGGACGCTCTTCGCAACCTCCATGGCGATGGCCCGATCCCGCCCGAATCCGCGAGCTCGGTGACCATCCCGGGCGCAGCGCTGGGGCTGCACACGCTCCATGCGCGCCACGGCCGCCTCGGCTTCGACCGGGTCGCCGCCCCCGCCATCGACGCGGCCGAGACCGGCGTTCCGATCGCGCCGCGGGTCGCGCGCGACCTCGCCAGCGCCAGCGCCGGGCTGCAGGGCCCCGGCGCCGAAAAACTGAAACGCCCGGACGGCGCGCCTCTCGGCGCCGGCGACCTTTACCGCGCGCCCGGCCAGGCGGAGATCCTGCGCCGCATGGGTCGCGAAGGCCCCTCCGCCTTCTACCAAGGCGAGGTCGCCGAGGACATGGTCGCCGTCCTCCGCGCCTCTGGCGGCCCCCACACGCTCGAGGATTTCGCCGCCGCCGCGGTCGAGGATGTCGAGCCGATCTCGACCGTCTTCGCCGGCCAGGAGGTGCTGGAGCTGCCGCCGAACGGCCAAGGCGCCGCCGCCCTCCTCGCCCTCGACATCCTCGCGGGTTTCGATCTGGCGAGCCTGCCGCCCGACGGCGCCGACCGCGCCCATCTGGAGGCCGAAGCGGTGAAGCTCGCCTACGACGCGCGGAACCGTTTCGTCGCCGATCCCGCGACTTTCCCCGAGAGCGTCTCGCGGATGCGCGCGCCGGGCCTCGCCGAGCGCTTGCGCGCGCGCATCGACCCGCACCGCGCGATACCCCGCGCCGCGATCGCGGAGATCGCGGGCGCCGCCCATCGCGACACCGTCTATCTGGCGGTCGTCGACCAGGACGGTGGCGCGCTTTCCCTGATCGTCTCGCTGTTCCGAGGCTTCGGCTCCGGGATCGTCACGCCGAAATTCGGCCTCGTCCTGCACAATCGCGGCTCTGGCTTCACGCTGCGCCCGGGCCATCCGAACGAGGCCGCGCCGGGCAAGCGACCGCTTCACACCCTGGTGCCGGGCCTGCTGCGCGATCCCGCCTCTGGGCGCCTCTCCGGAGTGTTCGGCGTCATGGGCGGCCAATATCAGGCCGCCGGCCATGCGCGGTTTCTCACAAACCTGCTTGTCTACGGCATGGACCCCCAACAGGCGCTCGACGGCCCCCGCGCCTTTCCAGAGCCCGAAGGCCTGAAGCTCGAGCGCGGCTACGCGGACGGGGCTTTCGAAGCGCTCCACGCGCGCGGCCAGGAGCCCTGTCTCTCCCCGGTCCCGATCGGCGGGGGCCAGGCGATCCTGATCGAGCACGCGCGCGGCC
>JBCBRF010000157.1:0-9445 GCA_039819865.1 Pseudomonadota bacterium
CCCCCCCCCCCCCCCCCCCGTCATAACGTCTTTCCCTACCCGCCGCTGTTCGGTTCTAGCCGGCAGACGGGGCTCGACGCCCCGGCGGACGGCGCCCCCGCCAAACCAGCCGACCGACGGGGCTCGCCGCCCCGGAGGACGGCGCTCCCGCCAAACCAGCCGGCCGACGGGGCTCGACGCCCCGGAGGACGGCGCGCCCCTTCCGTGACGATCCTCAGCGCCTCGCCGCCGCCCGCCGCTCCCGCCATTGCACGAACAAGCCCGCCGCGACGATCAGCGCGGCGCCCGTCCAGACCCAGACGCCTGGGATCTCCGCGAACAGCAGCCAGCCGAGCATCGCCGACCAGATCAGCTGGGTGTAATGGAGCGGCGCCACCACCGACGCCGGCGCCCGCTTCAGCGCCATGATCAGCGCCAATTGCCCGATCGCGCCGAACCCGCCGACCGCCAGCAGCAAGGGCAGATCGACCAGTCGCGGCGTCTCCCAAACGAAGGGCAGAAACAGGCTCGCCCCGACCGCGCCCACCACCGCGGTGTAGAAGAACGTCGTCCAGACATCCTCGTCCCGCCCGAGCGACCGCGTCGCGATGTTGAACGCCGCATAGGCGAACGCGCCGCCGATCGGGAACAGCGCCGCCCACTCGAACACCGAGCCGCCCGCATCCGACGCCCAGGGCCGCACGATCACGAGCGCGCCGCAGAGCCCCGCCGCGACGCCCAACCAACGCCACGGCCCGACCCGCTCCCCAAGCAGAAGCGCCGCCAGCGCCACGATCAGCAGCGGCCCGAGCAGCGCGATCGCCGTCACCGTGGCGAGCGGTAAGAGCGCAAAGCCCGAAAAGAACAAGCAGGTCGCCGTGAACAGCAGACTCGAACGGAAGATCTGCATCCCGAGCCGACGCGTCCGCACCACGGTACGCAGCCGCGGCGCGAACACGATCGCGACGCCCAGACCCTGGCTCGCATAGCGCCACCAGACCCCGAGAAGCGGATCATAGCGCTGTCCGATCGCTCGGGCGCAGGCGTCCATGCAGGCGAACATCACCGCGACGCCGGCCGCGAGCGCCACGCCCTGCGCCGTGGGGGACAAGCCGCTCCAAACGGCGCGCGAATAGGCGCGGGCGGCGTTGGTCATTCGAGAAACTCTCCGAGCGGCGCGGCCGCTTTAGCCCGCCGCCTCCAGCGTGCGCGCCACGCCCACCCCGATCATGCTGTCCCGGGTCACCAGCGCCGCGAGCCGCTCCTCCGTCCAACCCTCGGTCCCGTCAGGGCGCCTCGGCAGCACCAGATAGCGCATATCGGCCGTCGAATCATGCACCCGGACCGAGACCTCCGGCGCCAAGGCGACGCCGAACTCCGCCAGCACCGTCCGCGGCTCCCGCACCGCCCGCGTCCGATAGGCCCGCTGCTTGTACCAGTCGGGCGGCAGCCCCAGCAGGTTTCGTGGATAGCAGGAGCAGAGCGTGCAGACGATCAGGTTATGGACCTCGTCGGTGTTCTCCACCACCAGGAGCTTCATCGCCTCGACCTCGACGCCGAACTGGCGGCAGGCCTCCGAGCCGTCCGCGAGCAGCAGCGCCTTGAATTCCGGATCGCTCCAGGCCCGCGCCACCACCCGGGCGCCGAGCGCCGGCGAGCGCGCGTCCATCCGCTCGATCTGCGCCTGAATCTCCTCCGCCGTGGCGACCCCCTTCTCGATCAGGAGTTCGCGGACCGCGATCTCCAGGATCTGGCTGTGCGTGAGCGGCGCGTCCTGGTCCGGCCGGTACGGATGGCCGGACGGGCTGAGCGGGCCGTGATCGTGTCCGTCATGCGGCATGCCCGCCCCCTTCCGCCTCGAGCCGCTTCGCCTGCGCCTCGAAATCCCCGCCATAATCCCAGAACGGCTCCAGCCAGCTCTCGTAGAGCTCGACGTCGAGCGTGTCCCGCCGGTCATAGCCCGCCTCGCCCGACCACAGATCCTCGAGCGCGAACCGCACGCGGTAGAGCGGCTGCTTAGGCAGGCCGTCGCGGCGATAGGCGAGCTCCTGCGGATCCGCGAAATGCCCCGCGATCCGCTCCACCACGCCGACCTTGCCGCGGATGTACCAGGGCGTCCGCACATGCCCGAGCGGCGCGCCGGACCGCACCCGCACCTTCGATCCCATCGAGAAGCGCGGGCGCGCCGCCTGGGCCTCCCAATAGGGCGGCAGGAAGTTCGGCGCGCCGCTCACGAGCCCGCCCCCTCGCCCATCGGCCGCGTCGCTTCGCCATAGGTCGCGCCGCGGGCGGCGATCTCGGCCGTCTTCGCCCGCAGCTCCTCGACGGTGAAGACCCCCGCTTCGATCATGTTCTGCGTCACGGAGGCGATCCAGCGCTCGTAATAGGTCATCGTCTCGAACGACTCCGGCCCCATATCTTCGAGCACCCGCCGCAGGCTGTCGACGGTCATCAGCCCCTTCGACGAGGTCAGCACCATCAGCGCGTCGACCCGCTTCTCCCAGAGCGCGTAGTCGTGTTCCGCGGGGTCGACCGACGGCCCCGGAGCGCCGTCGAACACGCCGCCCATATCGTGCCAGCTGCGGCCGCCTGAAAACTGACCCTGCGTCATCGGAGGCTCCCTTCCTGGAAGACGATGCCGCGCCGGCCGCGCCCTGACAAGGAGCGGCTCCAGACACGACGACGCCTTCGTGATTTGCCGCCGCTGTCCGACGCGCCATCCTTTCTTTCACAAAACCAATCAAAGGGAGGTCGCCGTATGAACCGTTCAGCTATCAGCCTCATCGCCGCCGCAGCCCTCACGGGGGCCGCTTTGACCGGCGGAGCTCTCGCGGGCGAGACCCCGTCGACGCCCGGGGCGGAAGTCTATTTCGTGAACCTCGTGGACGGCGACACGGTCACAAGCCCGGTCCTCATCCAGTTCGGCCTGAGGGGCATGGGCGTCGCGCCGGCGGGCGTCGAGAAGGAGGGGACGGGCCACCATCACCTGATCATCGACGAGGAACTCGAGGGCGAGGAGCTCGACTTCGCCGTTCCCGCCGACGACAACCACCGCCATTTCGGCGGCGGCCAGACCGAGGCGACGATCGAGCTCGCGCCCGGGACCCATGTTTTGCAGCTGGTGCTCGGCGACGCCCAGCACGTGCCCCATGACCCGCCGGTCATGTCGGAGCGGATCACCGTGACCGTGAAGTAAGCCGGACGGCGCCGAGACGAAAAAGGCCGGGCGCATCGCCCGGCCTTTGCGAATTCAGAAGATCCGAGGGCGCTCAGCCGGTCTTGAGCGGACCGACCATCATCGTCATTTGGCGGCCTTCCATCTTCGGCATCGACTCGACCTTGCCGAGATCCTCGACGTCGAGCTTCACCCGCTCGAGCAGGTCGCGACCAAGATTCTGGTGCGCCATTTCGCGCCCTCGAAACCGCAAGGTGACTTTGACCTTGTCGCCTTCATCCAGAAATTTCCGCATGTTGCGCATCTTCACATCGTAATCGTGATCGTCGATGTTTGGGCGCAGCTTGATCTCTTTGACCTCGATAACCTTCTGCTTTTTCTTGGCTTCGGCGGCCTTCTTTTGCTGCTCATACTTGTATTTGCCGAAGTCCATGATCTTGCAGACCGGCGGCGAGGCGTTTGGCGAGATCTCGACGAGATCCAGGCCGACCTCGATGGCCATTTCGAGCGCATCGCGCGGATCGACGACCCCGCGGTTCTCGTTTTCGTGATCGATCAGCCGGATTTCCGGCGCGCGGATCATGCGGTTCACGCGGGGACCCGTTTCGCGGGTCGGCGGAGCGTGGTGTGGACGGCGAGCTATGGTCGTCTCCCTTGTTGAGCCCGGACCCCTGAACGCCAGGGGCGCGCCGCGACGGCGCAGCGGGCGGCCGGTGATGGTCGCAAAATCAGAAACGGCGAATGCGCGTCGACGAAAATCGACACGCGCCCCTTCAATGACAGAATTATGCAAAAGTGGTTGATGCGCAAGCGATCAGGCGCACAGGGCCTGGAATAAGCGCCTCCGGCTACTAAGCCTTCTTCGTCCCGCCCGCGCGCCGATCACGAGAGAACAACCCGCTCAAGCAGGCCGACTGGCCGATAGCGCACAAAAAGGCTCAAGCAGGCCGACCGCCGGCGGCGAAGAACAAAACGCCTCAGACATAGAGCCCGGCCAGCGTCGTCACCTCGCCGCCGGCGCCGAGTTTAAAGCGTGCGAGGCCCGCGCCGCGCTCCGTATCGACCCCGCCCAGGTCCAGAACCCGCACGCCCGCCGCCTGCAGCCGTTCGAACGCGCTCCAGAGCAAGAGGTTATGCGCGCCGAGCCTGCGCCCGTCGGCGTCGCTCCAGCCGATATGATAGGTCGCCGCCTGGCCATGGCGCAGGAACAGCATCGCCGCGATCGGCCGCCCGCGATGCACCGCCTCGAGCAGCGTCAGCCGGTCGGAGCCGCCGCGCTGCGCATAGGCGGGCGTCAGCGCCGTCGGCAACGCCGCATAGCCCCGCTCGCTCCGCTGCTTCTCCTCCTCGCGCAACAGCCACGCATAGCGCGACAGTTTCGCCGGCGCCGCGCGCACCGTCACCGGCGCGGCCTCCGCCTGCGTCAGCCGGTTCCGCCATTTCTTGTGGAGCCCCGCGCGCAGATCCTCGAGCCGCTGGCCGAGATTCACCAGGACGGTCGAATACCCCGTCATCACCCGACGCAGCCCCGCCCCGCGCCAGAACGCCCGGATCTCTGGCCGATCGGGCTCGTCGGGCGTGAAGAAGCTCGCTTTCGGGCGCTTCAGCGGCGCGTCGCGGCGGAGCCTGCGGATCACCTCGGCGCGGAGGTCCGGATCTTCGGCGCCGAGCCAGACCGGACCGCGGGTGCAAAGCGCCCATTCCGCGAACCCGCCGAGCGAGCGGACCGAAAACTGCGCGAGCGCGACCGTCCGCCCATCGACCTGCGCCTCCGCCCGAAGCGCGCGATTGCCGAAGGTCGCGAACGCGTCGCCGAACGCCCAGTCCTGCTGCAGCGCCGCTCCGGCCGCGCTATGCAGCTTGTCCCAGCGCGCCCGCGCAGTGTCGTCCCATAGAATGTCCATCGACGCCCGATTACCGCCTGAATGATTAACGCACGGTTCACCGCGCCGAGGTTCGGACACGCTCTGTTAACGGCGGCGCGCCTATCCTCCGACGCGGAGACCGCGCGTGTGGTGTCGTCTGATTGGCTGGGAGTCGCGACCGCGATGAGGCGTCGTCAGGTCCAAACCGTGATGGGGCGGGAAATCCCGGAGCCCCGCGTGACGATCGAAGGCCGCTGGCTCGCCTTCACCCGGCTGGGCCTGCCCCTCCTCGGCGCGCTGTTTCTGTTCGATCTGGCCGTCTGGGCGCTGTTCGAAGCGCTGTTCGGCTGGTGCGTGGCGATCTGGTGCATGCTCTGACGCGCCCTTCACGCGCTTGTTGAGCGCTTGTGAGTGCAAACTGGCCGGGATCGCCCACCTACCCTCTCACCGACCAACGCGTTTGATCCGAGAGGAGCGTCCGATGGCCCTGTTGATCTCCCGCCGCATGCTGCTGAAGTCCGCCGCCGCCGGCGTCGCCGCCGCGCCGTTCATGGCGGTCGCCCGCTTCGCCGAAGCGCAGTCGCCCCTCGCCGTCGGCGGTTTCGACGTCGTCGCCTACTTCGACCTGCCGAAGGACGCGGATGCCGCCCGCGGCACGAACGCCCACGAAGCCGAGTATGACGGCGCGCGCTACCGCTTCGCCAGCGCGGCGAACAAGGCGGCGTTCGAAGCCGACCCCGAGAAATACGCGCCGAAATACGGCTCGCACTGCGCCTGGGCCGCCTCGAAAGGCTATCTCGCCCCGGGCGACCCGCAGGCCTGGACCGTCTGGGAAGGCCGCCTCTATCTCAACTTCAACAAGAGCGTCCGATCCCGCTGGCGCGGCGACATCCCGGGCAACGTCGTGAAGGCCGACAAGAACTGGCCCAGCCTGAAGAGCCAAGCGTAAGCGAGACCGCTTCGCCGTGTTGAAGCGGTTTAGAGCGGGGAAACAATATAGCGCGGTCGCGCAGATAAGCGCATCCGCGTTTATTTAACGCACGCCACCACCACCCGAAATGCGGCAATAAAAAAGCCAGCGAAACCAATTCGATTCGGGTGAAAAAATGTCATCAAGTAAAACAATCGCGCTGCGAGTCGCAGCCATATTGTGGGTGATCTGGGGCGCAGTCCACATCTTAGCCGCCGTGTTGATCATCCCGACGTCGCCGTCCGATGGCTTTGCGAACATCGCGGACGCCGTCGATCGCGCCGCGCTGGTCAGCGACTATCACCCCGCGGTCGAAGCGGTCCTGAACCAGCATGGGTGGAACCTCGGTTGGGGCGGGGCGGTGGCCTTGATCGGCGGCGTGTTGATCTGGCGCGCCAACAGGACCGCGATCTGGGTGACGGCCCTGGTCGGAGGCCTGCTCGACGTGGGCTACTTCGTCTTCATTGACCTCGGCGGCTTCGCCAACTTCATCCCCGGCGGCTTGATGACCGTCGTGTCCGGTTCCGCGATCCTGCTGAGCGGCTGGGTCTGGTTGACCAGCCGCGAACAGACTTAGCCGACCCGGCTCAGAACACGGGCGCGCAATCGCTGCGACGTTCATATCGACGGGCGAAGACGCCCGAGGCCGCGAAAAACGCCCGCCCTCGACCCAGCAGGCCGGGGGCCCGGGGCCGGGGCCGGGGGCCGACCCTGGGTCTTTGCGCGGCCATCCGGTCGAAGCCGAGCATCACCCCAAGCGCCCCGCCGCAGGGTCGAGCGCCAGCAACGCCTCGACCTGACAACCGGGCGACGCCGGATCGATATGGTAGCGCCGTCGCCCCTCGACCCTCAGGACGATCCGCTCGGAACACTCCGGATCATGCGCCGTAGGATCGCCGACCCGTTCGACGCGCTTGATCGCGCTGATGGGATGGCGGGCGGGACGCGCCCCGAGCGCCGCGACGCGAACCTCGATCGCATCGTCGATCCGCTCCAAGCGCGACACAAAGCTGAAGCCGGCCCAATGCGCGAAGCCGAGCGTCGCAAGGACGACGACGCCGATCGCCAGAGCGGCTTCGTACGCCTCGTCGCCGGGCAAACGCAGATAGACGAGGAGCGCGAGCGCCGCGCCCACCAGCGCCCCGGCCAGCAGACCGCCCAGCAGCCAGCGCGTGTTCGCGCCCACATCATGGACCAACGTCACGCGCTCGGACTGCTCCACTGGATCGGCCTCCGTCCCCGCTCTCTTAGTCTCCCCGCAAATCCGGCGGGGTGGCCTCCGTCGACAAAGCGTCCAACGCGTCGTCGAGGCTCGCGACCGTCTGACCCTGCGCCCCCAGCCGCCGCATCGCGACGCTCCGCTCCTCGACCTCTTTGCGGCCCACCGCCAGGATCACCGGGACCTTGCCCTCCGAGTGCTCGCGGACCTTGTAGTTGATCTTCTCGTTCCGCATATCCGCCTCGGCCCGCAGCCCCGCCGCCGACAGCCGCTCCACCACCTCGGCCGCATAGGCGTCGGCGTCCGAGACGATGGTCGCGACCACCACCTGCCGCGGCGCAAGCCACAGCGGGAAGCGTCCGGCGTAGTTCTCGATCAGGATGCCGAGGAAGCGCTCGAACGAGCCGAGGATCGCGCGGTGCATCATCACCGGCCGGTGCTTGGCCCCGTCCTCTGCGACATACTCCGCCCCGAGCCGCTCCGGCAGGTTGAAGTCCGCCTGGAACGTGCCGCACTGCCATTCCCGTCCGATCGCGTCGGTCAGCTTGAAGTCGAGCTTCGGCCCGTAGAACGCGCCCTCGCCCGGATCGATCTCATAGTCGTTGGTGACCTTGCGCACCGCGCTCTCGAGCGCGGCTTCGGCCTTGTCCCAGATCTCGTCCGACCCCACCCGCTGTTCGGGGCGGGTCGAGAGCTTGATGTCGAAGCTCTCGAAGCCGAGATGGCGATAGACGCCCGACAACAGTTCGATGAACTTCGCGGTCTCCGCCTCGATCTGATCCTCGGTGCAGAAGATGTGGGCGTCGTCCTGGGTGAAGCCGCGCACCCGCATCAGCCCGTGCATCGAGCCCGAGCTTTCATAGCGGTGACACGACCCGAATTCAGCGAGGCGCAACGGCAGATCGCGATAGGATTTCAGCCCCTGATTGTAGATTTGAACGTGACAGGGGCAGTTCATCGGCTTCAACGCGTTCACACGTTTCTCGTTGGCGTGCTCCTCGTCGATCTCCGTGATGAACATGTTCTCGCGGTACTTGTCCCAGTGGCCGGACGCCTCCCAAAGCTTGCGGTCGACCACTTGCGGGGTCTTGATCTCCTGATAGCCGGCTTTGGTGAGCCTGCGACGCATATAGTCCTCGAGCACCCGGTACACGGCCCAGCCGTTCGGATGCCAGAACACCATGCCGGGCGCCTCCTCCTGGAGGTGGAAGAGCCGCATTTCGCGGCCCAGACGCCGGTGGTCGCGCTTGGCCGCCTCCTCGAGGAAGGTGAGATGCGCCTCCAGCTCCTTCCGGTCGCGCCAGGCGGTGGCGTAGATCCGCTGAAGCTGCTTGTTGCGCGCGTCGCCCCGCCAGTAGGATCCGGCGACCGACATCAGCTTGAACGCGTCCGCCGGCGCCTGGCCGGTATGCGCGAGGTGCGGGCCGCGGCAAAGATCCTGCCAGTCGCCATGCCAGTACATCCGGATCGGCTCGCCCTCGGGGATCGCCTCGACCAGCTCGACCTTGAAGGGCTCGCCCGCCTTTTCGTAATGCGCGATCGCGTCCTCGCGCGACCAGACCTCCGTGCGCACCGGGTCCTTGAGCGCGATGATCTCGCGCATCCGGTCCTCGATCTGCTCGAGATCGGCGTCCGTGAAGGGCGCGTCCCGATCGAAATCATAGTAGAAGCCGTTCTCGATCACCGGGCCGATGGTGACCTTGGTCTCGGGCCAGATCTCCTGGACGGCGCGGGCCATGATGTGCGCGCAGTCATGCCGCACCAACTCCAGCGCCTCGACCTTGTCCGCCATGGTGACGATGCCGAGGCTGGCGTCCTTCTCGATCGGCTCGGAGAGGTCCGCGAGGCGCCCGTCGATCTTGCAGGCGAGCGCTTTTTTCGCGAGCGATTTGGAGATGTCGGCGGCGACCGTCGCGCCGGTGGTCGGGCTCTCATAGGTCCGCACCGCCCCATCCGGCAAGGTGATCGCGACATGAGCGCCCATCCGACTGTCTCCTAGTATTCCGCAGGTGGTTAAAGCCGCGCGGACCGTGGCGAGCGGGCGACGGCCTGTCAACGGCCGCCGGTCCGAGGCTGTTTTTCCGGGGGCGGAGACGCCGTCGTTTCGGCCATCGAGGCCTCGCCGCCGGCCTTGGCGCGCCGCTCCGGATCGTGGGGAGGGGCGCCGAAGCCAGGCGAGGGGCTCGGATGAGGGGCTCGGGCTCACCATCGAGAGAAGGCCCTAGCCTCTCCCGCCA
>JBCBRF010000158.1:0-9287 GCA_039819865.1 Pseudomonadota bacterium
TTCGCCTCGGACGATGTCGGCGATCCGCTCCGGGCTGTCGCGCCGGCGTGCGTCAGAGGCGAAGACCACCGAGGCGCCCGCGTGCTCGACGGTCCAGGCGGCCTCCTTCGCGTGCAGCTTGGCGTTGACCGGAACCGCCGCCGCGCCCGCCCACCAGGCCCCGTAGAGCGCCTCGAGATACTCGGTCCGGTTGGTCATGAAGACCGCGACCGGATCGCCGGGCGAGACGCCATAGCGCTCGCGGAGCGCGCCGCCGATCGCCTGGGCGCGGCGGGCGAAGCTCCGGTAGTCGGCGGTGGGCGTCGCGCCGGTCATGAAAGCGACCGCGTCGGGGCCGCGGGTCGCGGCGCGCGCCAGCCATTCGGCGGGATTCATCGGCGACCCTCCCTGCGGTCCGTTTCTGGTTCGAGCGCGGGTCCGCTCCAATTGCGCGGCGCGCGCGAAGCTTAACGGCGCGTTCACCTCGTTCGTTCAGATTTTCGCATGATGCAACAGGACCGTCCGCGCGCTCCATCCGACGCCGGCGGCCCATGCGCGAGCGGGGACGCATGCGGACCGAGATCGATCATCCCACCGTCGAGTTCGTCGCGGTGGCGGCGCTCAACTCCACCGAGCCGACGGCGCCTGCGGCGGTCGAACGGCAACGGCGGACGTTGCTCCGCCGCGGCGTCTGGACCGACCCGATCCTGGTCGAGCGCGCCACGCTGACGGTGCTCGACGGCCACGGGCGGTTTCGCGCGGCGGAGGCGCTCGGTCTGAAGGTCGTGCCGTCCGTGCTGACGGACGGGGGCGCGGGTCGGCGCGCGTCGTCTCGGGGCGTGGGGGACGCCGCCGATGAGATGCGGGCGCTCGCGCGGGAGGCGCTCTCGGCGGCCGGCGCAGGCGACGGCGCCGTCCTCAGCGTCGATCCGCGGTCCGACCGCAGAGCTTGGACGCCGCGGGTGGCGGTGGCGATCGAGGCGCTCAAAGACGCTTCGCTCGAGCGTCGGGCGGCGGCGGTTCGGCCGCTGCCGGGACGTCTCGGGGAGGTGCAGGATCTGCTGTTCGACTTCGGGCGACGGCTCGAGACGCTTCGGGTCGAGCCGACGGAACTGGGGCTCGGAGCGCCGGAGCAGACGGCCCCGCATCCGCTTCTCCGGCGGCTGCTGACGGCCGATCCGGCGATGGCGGCCCTGCTGCCCGGGGCGCGGTGCTGCTTCACGCTGTCAGAGAGCGTCGAGGCGCCGTTCGACGGGATCGAGCAGGATCTGATCGCGCTCGGACCGCATCTGCTCGACGATCGCCGCGCGCTGGCGGTCGCGGCGCGTTGGGCGCTGGAGATCCGCTCGGCGGCGATGTGGGCGCAGACCTCGGCGCAGACCTCGGCTCACATCTCGGCGCACAGCGGGGCGCAGAGCGGGGCGCATCAACCCGATCCGATGCGGCTCGCCGCGCGGCTGGCGGACGCGTTCCGTCATGGCGTGTCGTTGGCGGCCGGCTTGTCGGCGGAAGGGCGGGACCTGCTGCTCGCCGGCGCGCCGCTCGCGCTGTCGCAGGAAATCGACGCAGCGGCCGCGGATCCCGCAGGGCATGCGCCTTCCGATCTGGCGCTGCGCTGGACGGCGGGTCGACTGGCGCCGGAGCTGCGGCCGGCTGCGGGCGCGCGACTTGAGCGGGAGCATCCTCGGGCGGGCGTTCTGGCGCTGTCGACGGAGGCGCTGCTGGCCTCCGGCGGGGACAGCCGCCTGGCGATCGATCCGCGCACCGGGCTCAACCGCTACGGGACCGCGCCCCGGCCCCGGCCGGAGGCGGCGCAGTTCTCCTCCTCGACCGCGTCGAGCGTCTCCGATTGCGGCTTTCTCCTCTGCGACCAGCTTCGACGCGCCTTTCATGCGGCGGCGGCCGAGGCGGGCGCGGAGAGCGTGCACCCGATCGCGGTCGACGCGCTCTGGGACGCGTTCCGCGCGCTCTGCGGGGCGGAGGGCAAACGCTCCTTCGATCTGGCGGTCGCGCCCTCGGGTACGGATCTCGAGCTGCTGACGGTGGCGCTGGCGCTGGCCGCGCCAGGGCGCCGCCGCGGCCTCACCAACATCCTGATCGCGCCGGAAGAGACGGGGCGCGGCGTGGCGCATGCGGCGGCGGGGCGCTTCTTCGACGGCGAGGCGGCGACCGGCGCGCCGGTCGCCAAGGGCGCGCCGGCCTGGCCGGAGGCGGATATCGCCATCGAGGCCGTCGCGATCCGCGAGGCGGACGGGACGCCCAGGGCGGTCGCGGCCATGGACGCCGAGATCGAGCGGCTGACCCGCGCGGCGATCGCCGCCGGACGCCGGGTGCTGATCCACACGCTGCCGTCCTCGAAGACCGGGCTGTCCGGACCGTCGGACGAGGCCGTGGCGCGGCTCCGGGCCTGGCGGCGCGACCGGATCGACGTCGCGGTCGACGCCTGCCAGTTCCGCGCCGCGCCGAAGACGCTGGCCGCATGGGCGGCGCGCGGCTGGATCGTGCAGACCACCGGCTCGAAGTTTCTGACCGGGCCGCCGTTCTCCGGCGCGTTGCTGCTGCCGCCGGCGCTGCGCAAACGCGCGGACCGGCTCGGCGCGCTGTTGGCGGCGGCGCCGGGCGTCGGCGCGCCGGGCGACTGGTGCGCGCCGTGGCGCGCGGCGTTCCAGGATGCGACGCCGCCCGCGCGCGGCGCGGCTCCCGCGAATTTCGGCGCGGTGTTCCGCTGGCTGCCGGCGCTGCTCGAGGCGCGGATGTTCGATCGGCTGAGCGACGGCTTCAAGGCGCGCGCCTATGAGGCGTTCTCTTCCGCGGTGCGGCGGAAGCTTTCGGAAAGCCGGCATCTCCGAGTGATCGCGGCGCCCGGCGGCGCCGAGGACGCGGACGCCGCGCGCTTCGATTGGAACGGCACGATCGTCTGCTTCACGGTCTCCGCCCAGACCCGGACCGGGTTCCGTCCGCTCGATGCGGAGGAGAGCGTGCGGGCCTTCAAGCTTCTCAACCGCGACGTCTCGGGCATGGTCGGCCATGTCGATCCCGCCGAGCGCGCGATCCTGCGTCGCCCGGCGCATATCGGGCAGCCGGTGACGGTCGCGTCCGAGAGCGCGCGGCCGCTCACCTTCCTGCGGATGGTGCTCGGGGCGCGGTTCTTCAACGAAACGGGCTTCGCCGAGCCCGGCGCGGTCGAGGCCGCGCTCCGCAGCGAGATCGCGGACGCGGCGCGGGCGCTCGACAAGCTCGATCGGATCGCCGCGCATTGGCCCCGGCTCGCGCATTTGGGCGGAGAGGGCCTGTGAGCGACGAGGACGCGGGCCCGAGCCTCGCCGACGCCTTCTTTGCGCCCGAGCCGGCGCCGCGATCGCCGGTCGCGGGCGGGCGCGCGGATTTCGATCCGGAGGATTGGGGCGCGTTCCGGGCGCTCGCCGAACAGGTGGCCGCCGCCTGCGTCGATCGGATCGAGGGGGCGCGGGAGCTGCCCTGGCGGCCGACGCCCGACCTCGTGAAGTTCGAGCTCGACGAGCCCGCGCCGACGGGCGGCGCGCCGCTCGAGCAGGTGATGGGCCGCGTGCTGTCCGACATCATGCCCCATGCGACCGGCAACACCCATCCGCGCTTCTTCGGCTGGGTGCACGGGACCGGGCTCGCCGACGGGCTGCTCGCCGCGATGGTCGAAGCGGCGATGAACAGCAATTGCGGCGGGCGGGACCATGCGGCGCTCTATGTCGAGCGGCAGGTGATCTCTTGGATGTGCGGGCTGTTCGGCTTCGGCGAGCGGGCGAGCGGCGTGCTGGTCTCGGGCGCGTCGATGGCGACGCTCTACGCGCTGCTGGCCGCGCGACGACGCGCGCGGGAGGTCTGCGGCGACGAGATCGCGGCGGAGCGGCTGACGGTGTACGCGGCGGAGGGGGCGCACGCCTGCGTCGACAAAGCCTGCGACGTGCTCGGCCTGCCGGCGCGCAACCTGCGCAAGATCCCCTTGACCCAGGGCCGGCGGATGAGCCTCCGCGCGCTCCGGTCGATGTTGGCGCGGGATCGGGACGCAGGCTTCACCCCGATGGCCGTGGTCGGGACCGTCGGCGGGGTGGAGACCGGGGCGTCGGACGATCTGGTGAAGATGGCCGGGATCGCGAAGGCGGAGGCGGTCTGGCTGCATGTCGACGGCGCCTTCGGGGCGTGGGCGCGTCTGGCGCGGGGGCCGTGGCGGGCGCAGGCGGACGGGATCGACCGGGCCGACAGCCTGGGCTTCGATTTTCACAAATGGCCGTCGGTCAATTACGATTGCGGCTGCGTGCTGATCCGCGACGGCGATCTGCATCGGCGGACCTTCTCGAACCGGCCGAACTATCTGACGAGCGCGGACGACGGCCTCGCGGGCGGCGACCCGTGGTTCTGCGACTACGGGCTCGAGCTGTCGCGAAGCTTCCGAGCGCTCAAAGTCTGGATCGCGCTCAAGACCCATGGGCTCGAGCGGCTCGGCGCGGTGGTCGACAAGTGCTGCCGGCAGGCGCGGCGGATGGCGGACCGGGTGCAGGCGGCGCGGGGGCTGTCGCTCTGCTTCGAGCCTAAACTGAATGTGGTCTGCTTTCGACCGGACGCGCCGGAGCTGTCCGATGCGGAGGCGGACGCGCTCGTCACGCGCGCCGCGGCGGCGATGCAGCGCGCGGGCGAGGCGGTGTTTTCGACGGCGCGGATCGACGGTCGGATGGCGCTTCGCGCGGCGATCGTGAACCACCGGACCCGCGATGCGGATATCGACGCGGCGGTCGCGGCGGCGGAGGCGGTCTGCCTGCGGCTGCGCGGCCTGCGGGGCGCGACGTAGTCGGATCGACGCGCGGAGGCTCGCCGGGGCGTCGAAGCCGTACGCCGGCCATGGTTCTCCGATCTCTTCTCAATCTCGTCGCGATCTCGCGGATCAGGCGGCGAACCGGGCCAGGATCGTGTCCACGGCGTCCTCCACGATCTCGCGCATCTGTTGTTCGGAAACGATCTCGCCCGAGAACATCGTCGGCCAAAAGGCGCGCGACTTGATCAGGCCGAGGAACTGGTCCGCGACCAGATCGGGGTCGTTGGTGCGGAGCCGGCCGGCCGAGACCGCGGCGGCCATGAAGTCCTGGAACACCGTCAGATGCTCGGTTTTGCAGTTGTACTCATGCGCCAGAGCCCGGTCGCGGATCGTCTCGGTCACGATCACGCGGGCGAGGCCCATGCAGTCCGGCGAGGTCAGCAGGCGCCCCTCCGCCTCGCCGAGGGCGAGCAGCTGGTCGCGCAGCGGGCGGTCGGGGTCGAAGCGGATGTCGAGCGCGGCGACGGTCCGGTCCACGAGCCGGTCGAGGATGGCGCGGAACAGCGCCTCCTTGTTGGCGAAATGCTTGTAGACGGTGCGTTTCGAGACCTCGGCCCGCGCGGCGATGCGGTCCATGCTCGCGCCCTGGAAGCCGGCGGCCTGGAACTCCGCAACCGCCGCCGCCACGATCTGCGCGCGTTTCTCGGGGCTGAGGCCGCGTCCGGCCGACTCTTGCTCCTGTGGCTCCATTGGGGGCTTGGCTCTAGGCGGATAAATCCGCCATCGATCCGTCTCCTTTCGCTCGTCTCCGTCGCTCCAGCCCTATCTTGTCAGGTAAGCGACGTCGAAAAAATGTAAACTGAGGCGTTTACAAGCTGGGCGAGCACCCCATGTAACGCGCATCGCAGGTAAACCGATCGGTTTACACATGTTGACTGGTCCGCCTGCGCAAGCGGACGGGTCGCGACGGGCGCGACGCCGTTTTGAACTGAGAGGGGATCATGGCGACGGAACTCAAGCTCAACGGGGAGACCGTGACGGTCGACGCCCCGCCAGAGACGCCGCTGCTCTGGGTGATCCGGGACGAGTTGAACCTCACCGGCACGAAGTTCGGCTGCGGCGTCGCGGCCTGCGGGGCCTGCACCGTCCATGTCGACGGCCTGCCGACGCGCTCTTGCTCCGTCGCGGTGGGCGACCTCGCCGGATCGGAGATCACCACGATCGAAGCGGCGTCGGGCAAGGTCGCGGACGCGGTGAAGACCGCCTGGCGCGAGCTCGACGTCGTGCAGTGCGGCTACTGCCAGTCCGGTCAGATCATGAACGCGGTGGGCCTCCTGGCGGAGACGCCGAAGCCGACCGACGACGACATCGACGCCGCCATGGCCGGCAACGCCTGCCGCTGCGCGACCTATGTCCGGATCCGCGCCGCGATCCATCGCGCCGCCGAGATCATGGAGGCTTGAACATGACCATCCACACGTCTCGCCGCAGTTTCCTCAAAGGCGCCGCCGCGGTCGGCGCGGCGCTGGTCGTCGGCTTCGACGCGAAGGGCGCGCTCGCGGCCGGGGGCGAGGGCGCGGCCCTCAACCCGTTCGTGAAGATCGGCCCGGACGGGGCCGTGACCGTCGTCATCAAGCATTTCGAGATGGGCCAGGGCACGACGACCGGCCTGACCACGCTGGTCGCCGAAGAGCTCGACGCCGACTGGTCGACGACGACGCCCGAATTTGCGCCATCCGACAACGCGCTCTACAAGAACCTGTTCTTCGGCGCGCAGGGCACCGGCGGATCGTCGGCGATCGCCAACTCCTATCCACAGTATCGCGCGGCGGGGGCCGCGGCGCGGGAGGTGCTGGTGAAGGCCGCCGCCGAGGCCTGGGGCGTTGCGCCGGCCGACATCCGGATCGAACAGGGCGTGCTGATCGCGGGCGAGCGGCGCGGGCATTTCGGCGCGTTCGTCGAGGCGGCGGCGAAGCTCTCGCCCTCCGAAGAGCCGAGCCTGAAGACGCGGGAGCAGTTCCGCTTGATCGGCCAGGACGGCCTGCCGCGGAAGGACAGCGCGGCGAAGACCGACGGCTCGGCCAAGTTCGCGCTCGATGTGCGGGTTCCGGGCATGGTGCAGGCCGCGCTGGTTCGAAGCCCTAGGTTCGGGGGCAAGCTTAAAAGCTTCGACGCCTCGGCCGCATCGGAGGTTCCGGGCTTCGTCGACGCCAAGGCGCTGCCGAACGGCGCGGGCGTGGCGGTCTACGCAAAAGGGACCTGGGCGGCGTTCCAGGCCCGGGACGCGATCGAAGCGGAGTGGGATTTCGCCGAGGCCGAGAGCCGGAGCACCGACGCGCTCGAGAGCTACCACAAGGAGCTGCTCGAGGCGCCGCAGCACCAGGCGCGCGACGGCGGCGATCTGACGGCGGCCTCGGCCGCGGTGGAGAGCGCCGCCCGGACGGTCGAGGCGGAGTTCCTGTTCCCCTATCTCGCGCACGCGCCGATGGAGCCGCTCAACTGCGTCGTCGAGCCGACCGAGGGCGGCGGCGTGCGCTTCCATGACGGCTGCCAGTTCCCGGGCATCACCCATCCGACGGTGGCGGGCGTGCTTGGCCTGCCGATGGAGAAGGTCGAGATCGTCACGGTCTACGCCGGCGGCTCGTTCGGCCGGCGGGCGACCCCGGCGGCGGACTATCAGACCGAAGCGGCGATGGCCTTCGATCTGCTCGGCCGAACCACCCCGGTGCAGCTGGTCTGGTCGCGCGAGGACGATGTGAAGGGCGGCTATTATCGCCCGATGGCCGCGCACCGGGCTCGGATCGGGTTGACGGAGGACGGCGCGATCGCCGGCTGGGACCACCGGATCGCGGTGAAGTCGATCCTGAAGGGCTCTCCGTTCGAAGCGGCGCTCGTGCATAACGGGGTCGACGACACCTCGGTCGAGGGGATCGCCGACAGCGCCTATGGCGCGCCGAACTTTTCGGTCAGCCTGACGGATGCGGAGACGCCGGTTCCCGTGCTCTGGTGGCGCGCGGTCGGTCACACCCATACGGCCTTCGTCATGGAGAGCCTGATGGATATGACGGCCGAGGCCGCAGGCGTCGATCCGGTCGACTGGCGGCTGAAGCTGCTCGAAGGCAAGGGCAAGGATGGCGAGCGCTTGTCGGGCGCTCTGAAGCTCGCGGCCGAGAAGGCCGGATGGGGCGCGCCCGTCGCGGAGGGGAAAGGCCGCGGCGTCGCGGTGCACAAATCCTTCAACAGCTATGTCGCGTTGGTCGCCGACGTCTCGACGGACGCGGACGGGGCGGTGTCGATCGACAAGGTCACCTGCGCCGTCGATTGCGGCGTGGCGGTCAACCCGGACGTGATCCGCGCCCAGATGGAGGGCGGGATCGGCTTCGGCCTCGGGGCGGTGATGCGGAACCAGATCACGTTCACCGAGGGCGAGGTCGATCAGTGGAACTTCCCGGATTACGAGCCGCTTCGGATCTCGGACATGCCGGCGGTCGAGGTCCATATCGTTCCGTCGACCGAGGCGCCGACCGGCGTCGGCGAGCCCGGCACGCCGCCGGCGGGTCCTGCGCTCGCCAATGCGATCTATCGGGCGACCGGCGTGCGCGTGACCAAGCTGCCGATGAGCGAGAACGGGGTGAGCTTCGTCTGAGTTCTAGGCTCGGTTCATCTTAGACCCGACCAGAGCCCCGGCGTTCGCGCCGGGGCTTTTTTGTGCGCCTGAAGCGGTCAATGCTGTCGGCGCTTAGCTTGATCGGACCGCGGAGACCCGAATGACCACCCCCGACACGCCGCTCGCCGGGCTCCGGATCGTCAGCATGGCGGAGCAGTATCCCGGACCGTTCGCCTGCATGACGCTCAGCGATCTCGGCGCGGACGTGATCCAGGTGGAGCGGCCCGGGTCCGGAGACCCGGCGCGCTTCCTGCCGGCGTTCTTCGAGGCGGTGAACCGCGGCAAGCGCTCGGTCGCGCTCGATGTGAAAGTCCCGGGGGACCGCAATCGGCTGCTGGCGCTGGTCGATCAGGCGGACGTGTTCATGGAGGGCTTTCGGCCGGGCAAGCTGGCGCGGCTCGGGCTCGGCTGGGAGGATCTGTCGGCGCGGAATCCAAGGCTGGTCTATTGCTCGATCTCGGGGTTCGGGCAGACCGGACCCTATCGCGATCGTCCGGCGCACGACCTGACCTATCAGGGCGTCGGCGGCGCGCTCGACGAGCGGATCCGCGGGGCGGTGACGGGCGCGCCCTCCGACTTCCTGATGGGCGACACGCTGTCGGCGCTCTATGCGGTGATCGGGATCCTGTCCGCGCTGAAGGGCCGGGACCGGACGGGCCGCGGCGGCCATGTCGACGTTTCGATGTCGGATGCGGTGACGGCGGGGCTCGCGCCGTTCGTCGCGAGCGCCGATCAGCCCGCGCCGCCGCCGCCGCAGGAGGAGCCCGCCTACGACCTCTTCGAATGCGCGGACGGGGCCTGGATCACGCTGTCGATCGCGCATGAGGACGCTTATTGGGCGCGGCTGGCGGCGCTGCT
>JBCBRF010000159.1:0-9042 GCA_039819865.1 Pseudomonadota bacterium
ATCCTCGCGACGATGCGCGCGGGCGCGTCGGAGCGCGAAGACGCGGGATACTGAGCGGCGCGCCGATCCGGCCCAAGAGCGCCCGCGTCGTCGGCGTCCTGGCGCGCACCGTCTCAGCGGAGCCATAGCGGCCGGTTGAGGCCAGTTCGGGCGGAGACGCCGAGCATTTTGGCGATCCGCGCGACCGGTCGCATGGCCGCCCGGCGAACGACCATGAGCCTGCGGAGATCGGCCGTCGTCCGATCGGTCCGACGCGGGCCGTTCTTCGTTTGCTCCACGCGCCGCGTTCCTGGCGATCTCAGCGGCGCGGCGCCAGAGCGGGTGAACGACCTCCTGAGCCTCCATGGCGAGAGAGGTCTGTGACGAATTATCCTACAAAAACGATCGGAAATATATTTCCGAGCAAAAAAGTCGGACTTAGTCTCCCGGGTGAGCGACGCCGGTCCGGCTTGGGGCGGAGGGTCGCCATAGCTTCTGATTTCATGGAAGGGACGCCCCGATGGGAACCAGTCTACATCGCGCTCTCGGCTTCGGCGCCGTCGCGCTCGCGCTATCGGTCGGCGCCGCCGCCGCTCAGGACCGAAACGCCGTGATCGAGACCTACGCCAACATCGCCGCCGCGGGATATGAGGACAGCCTCGTCAGCGCGCGCGCGCTCGGCGACGCGGTCGACGCGCTGATCGCGGCGCCCTCGGACACGACGCTCCAGCGCGCGAAAGACGCCTGGCTGCGCGCCCGCGTGCCGTATCAACAGACGGAGGTCTTCCGCTTCGGCAATGAGTATGTCGACGACTGGGAAGGCAAAGTGAACGCCTGGCCCCTCGACGAAGGTCTGATCGACTATGTCGACGGCGGCAATCGGCCCACCGACGAGAACGCCTTCGCCGGGCTCAACGTGATCGCGACCGAGACGTTCACCCTCTCGGGCGTGGAGATCGATGCGAGCGAGATCACGCCGACCTTGCTGGCGGAGACGCTGCACGAAGCCGATGGCGTCGAGGCCAATGTGGCGACCGGCTACCACGCCATCGAGTTCCTGCTGTGGGGGCAGGATCTGAACGGGACCGGACCCGGCGCCGGCGCGCGGCCCTACACCGACTATGTCCAAGGGGCCGGCTGCACCGGCGGCTCCTGCGATCGCCGCGCCGAGTATCTGAAAGCGGCCGTCGATCTGCTGATCGCCGATCTCGAGGATATCAGCGCCGCCTGGGCGCCCGGTGGCGACGCCCGCTCGGCGCTCGACGCCAAAGGCGAGGCCGGGGCCCTGATCGCGATGCTGACCGGCATGGGCAGCCTCTCCTATGGCGAGCAGGCGGGCGAGCGCATGAAGCTCGGTCTGATGCTGAACGACCCGGAGGAGGAGCACGACTGCTTCGCGGACAACACCCATAACAGCCACTTCTATGACGGCATGGGCATCCGGAACGTGTATCTCGGCCGCTACGTCCGGATCGACGGCCGGGTGGTGTCGGGCCCCTCGCTGCACGACCTGACCAAAGCGGCGGACCCGGATCTCGCAGCCGCGATGCTGGCGGACCTCAACGCCTCGATGGCGGCGCTCGGCGCCATCAAGACGGCCGCGGAGGCGGGGTTGGCTTATGATCAGATGCTCGACCCGAACAACGAAGCCGGCGGCGCTCTGATCGAAAACGCGATTGAAGCCCTCGTCGCGCAGACCCGCAGCATCGAGCGCGTCGTGGCGGCCCTTGGTCTCGACGCGATCGCCTTCGAAGGGTCCGACAGCCTCGATAATCCGAGCGCGGTGTTCCAGTAAGCGCGGTCCGAGACGACGAACCACGACCAAAAGCGCCGTCCCACCGGGGCGGCGTTCAACCCGTTCAAAGGCCGGCGGCGTCCGTCGGCGAAGGGCGCCGCCGATGACGCAGACTTCCTCTCACCGCCTCGCAGTCCTGTTTCTCTGTTTCGCCGCGCTGGCCCCGAACGCGGTGAGCGACGAAACCGCGTTCGACCGGCATCTTCCGGTCGTCCCGCGAACCGACGCCGAGCGCGCGCGCATCGCGAAGGTCGTGGCCCCAACCGGCGATTTCACCAAGGCTGAGGCCTTCGAGGTCCGCCCCGGCGGCGCCGCCACCACGTTCAAGCTCGAGAACAAGGACCTGTTCAGCCAGGTCTCGGCGAACACGCCCTTCGAGCGTGAGCTGCGCTTCAAGGTCGGCAACGGGCTGTTCAAGAAGCTCTGGGTCGGCGCGCCCGCGTCGACGGACGCCTCCGACGGTCTCGGCCCGCTCTACAACGCGCGCTCCTGCCAGCGCTGCCACCTCAAGGATGGGCGCGGCCATCCGCCCGCGGGGCCGGACGACAGCGCAGTGTCGATGTTCCTGCGCGTCTCGGTCCCGGTCGATCCGCGCGATGTGGTCAAAGCGTTCGACGACGCGCCGTTCGCGACTCGGCCGGAGCCGAACTATGGCGAGCAGATCCAGGATTTCGCGCTCGTCGGCCATAAGCCCGAGGGCCGGATGAGGATCGCCTATGAGGAAATCGAGATCGCCCTGTCCGACGGAGAGGCCGCCACGCTGTTGAAGCCGAGTTATAGCGTCGAGGACCTCGGTTACGGCCCTCTCTCTGAGCAGGCGCTGCTGTCTCCGCGCGTCGCGCCGCAGATGATCGGCCTGGGCTTGCTCGAGGCGATCCCGACCGAGGATCTTCTGGCGCTTGAAGATCCGGAGGACGCCGACGGCGACGGGATCTCCGGCCGGGCTCATTGGGTCGGGAGCCGCGAACTCGGTCGACGGGCGGTCGGCCGCTTCGGCTGGAAGGCGGGGGCCGCGACGGTGATGGACCAGTCGGCCGGCGCGTTCGCCGGCGACATGGGGCTCTCGAACCCGCTGTTCCCGGGCGGCTACGGCGAATGCGTCGAGGCGCAGACCGCCTGTCGCGCCGCCCCCGACGGCGACAGTCCGAAGCATGGCGGCTTCGAAGTGGGCGAAGAGGCGCTGGATCTCGTGACCTTCTACGCCCGCAATCTGGCCGTGCCCGCGCGCCGGGACGCGGACGCCCCAGAAGTCCTGCGCGGCAAAGCGGTCTTCTACGGGGCCGGCTGCCAGAGCTGCCATACGCCGAAGCATGTCACCCATCGGCTGGAGACCGAGGGGCCGAACGCCCAGCCGGAGCAGAGCTTTCAGTTGATCTGGCCCTACACCGACCTGCTGCTGCACGACATGGGCGCGGGCCTCGCCGACGGCCGGCCCGAAGGCGACGCGTCGGGCCGCGAATGGCGCACCGCGCCGCTTTGGGGGATCGGGCGGGCGGAGATCGTCAGCGGCCATACCCGTTTTCTGCACGACGGTCGGGCGCGCACGCTGCTCGAAGCGGTCCTCTGGCACGGCGGCGAGGCGCAAGCCGCCCGCGACGCCGTCGTCGAGATGTCGAAAGAGGATCGCGCGGCGCTGATCCGCTTTTTGGAGAGCTTGTGATGCGGGTCTTCGGTCTTCTGATCGGCGCCGCGATCGCGGTCGCCGGCGCCGCCGACGCCGGCGCGCAAGAGAGCGATTTGGCCCGGCGGGCGGTCGCCGAGCATATCAGGCCGGGCTACGCCGCCTTCGCCGCGGCGGCGGAAACCCTGATCGCGCCCGCAGAGGCGTGCGACGCCGACCGGCTGCGCGCCGCGTTTCACGCCGGTTTCGACGCCTGGCTGCGGATCGAACACATCGCCTTCGGTCCGGTCGAGCAGGGCGATCGCCGCTTCGCAATCCTGTTCTGGCCTGACCCGAAAGGCCACACGCCGCGCGGTTTGAAACGGTTGGAGGAAAACGCCGACCCGGTGGTCGACGATCCGGACGCCTTTGCGAAGCGCTCGATCGCCGTCCGAGGCTTCGGCGCGCTTGAGCGGCTGCTGTTCGAGGCGGACGAACCGCGGGATTTCGCCGGAGACGGCGGCGACTATCGTTGCCGGCTCGCGCTTGCGATCGCCCGCGACCTGTCTCGCACCGCGTCGGCCGTCGCCGCCGAATGGAACGCGCCGGAGGGGATCGCGCGGGCGCTGACTCGACCCGGCTCGGATCCGGCGTTTCAAAGCGACGCCGATGTTCGGCGCGCCCTGTTCAAAAGCCTCGACGGCGGGCTCGAGAAGATCTCGGCGATGCGCCTCGGCCGCCCACTCGGAACGTTCGAGCGCCCGCGGCCCCGACGGGCCGAAACTTGGCGGTCCGGCCGTTCGATGCGCAATGTTCGCGAGGCGCTGGCGGGCCTCGAGCGCTACTACGCGGTCGCGTTCGCGCGAACGCTCGACGAGGCGGCCGCCGCGCGCCTGACGGCCGCCTTCGCCCGGACGCGGGCGGTCGCCGAGCGGACGCCGGACGACATGCGCGCGCTCTCAAGAGATCCGCAGGCTCGGTTCAGGGTCGAAGCGCTGCAGTCGCGCGTACGTGAGCTCCAGCGGCTGGTCCGGAAACAGGTCGCGCCGGCGCTGGGCGTCGCGGCCGGGTTCAACGCGCTGGACGGCGACTGATGGCGCGCGAGATCTCGCTCGGCCGACGCGCTTTCCTGCGCGCGACCGCAGGCCTCGCCGCCACCGGCGCCGCCCCAGCGCTCAGTTGGGCGGACGCCGGCGCCCCCGCGTTTCTCGCCGCTGCAAGAGCGCCGACCGGATCCTACGCGCTGTTCGGCCTCGGCGCCGACGGCGCGGAGCGCTTTCGCATCGGGCTGCCGGGCCGAGGCCACGCCGCGGCCGCGCATCCGACCCGCCCCTTGGCCGTCGCCTTCGCGCGGCGCCCGGGAACTTTCGCCCTGGTGATCGACTGCGCCTTGGGCCTCGCGCGCGCGCGGCTCGAGGCGCCGGCTGGCCGGCACTTCTATGGCCATGGCGCGTTCAGCCCGGACGGCGCGCGCCTCTTCACCTGTGAGAATGATTTCGACGCAGGCGAAGGGCGCATCGGCGTTTGGGACGCCTCGGCCGGCTTCGCGCGCATCGGCGAGTTCGCCTCCGGCGGCGTCGGCCCGCACGAGCTGTTGGTCGACGCGCGCGGCGGGCGAATCATCGTGGCGAACGGCGGGATCCAAACCCATCCGGACAGTGGGCGCGCGAAGCTGAACCTGCCGACGATGCGGCCCAACCTCGCCTATCTCGATCTCGAGACCGGCGAACCGCTGTCCGTGCTCGACCCTGCGGAGGAGCTTCGCCGCAACAGTCTGCGACATCTCGCGCTGTCTCCGGACGGCCTGGTGGCGATCGCGGCGCAGTGGCAGGGCGATTCGGCCGATGCGGTCCCGCTTCTGGCGACGCACCGGTTCGGCGAGACCGCGCTGCAGTTCCGGAGCGCGCCTGAAGCGGAGCAACGCCGCCTGAACGGCTATGGCGGCAGCGCCGCGATCTCGGCGGACGGGACATGCATCGCCTTGACCGCGCCCCGGGGCGGGCGGGCTCATCTGTTCGATGCGGGGGGCGGCTTTCTGGGCGCGCTCGCGATCGACGACGTCTGCGGGGCCGCGGCCCTCGCGGGCGATCGAATTCTGCTGACCGACGGCCTCGGCGGGGTGACCGCGGCGTCCCCGACGGCTCGCTCGCAGCCGCTCGCGAAGCACCGCGCCGCCTGGGACAATCACGTCGTGCGCATCGTTTCGAGCTTTGGGTGAAGAACGGCGCGTTGGACCCGCTGCGCCGCCTAAGCCCGAACGGCCCTCGACGGCCGAGCGGACCCCGCCGGTTGGGCCGGCGCTTCCTGACGCGTGGCGCTTCGGTGATCCGCCCCCATTCTCTGGGCCGCCCGGCGGAAGAGTTTCCGGGCTTCTGATCACCCTCTCACAATGACCGCGGCAGCTCTATCCGCGCCGAGAACCCGCCGAGCGAACGATTGTCGAGGCGGAGCCGCCCGCCGGCGCGTTCAATGAGCGCTTTCGCGATTGCGAGGCCTAGCCCAGCGCCCCCGGTGTCGCGCGATCGCGACGGCTCCTGACGGATGAACGGATCCGTCATCCGCTGAAGAAAAGCGTCCGGGACGCCCGGACCCCGGTCGAGAACGTCGATCGCGATGGCGTCTTCGTGGGCCGCGTCCACCGAGAGGGTCGCCTCTCCTGCGTAGCGCAGGGCGTTGTCGACGAGATTGTTGAGCGCGCGCGACAGGTCGGTTGGGGCGATCTCGACGATCAACGGCGTCGTCCCGTCAGGGTCGGCGACATCCTCAGCAGTCGTGGGACAGAGCGCCACGGGCTCCCCAAGCTCTTGGCGCCGCGCGGCGAAGTCGTGGAGCCAGGCGCCGACATTGAGACGCGCTCGCTCCGGATTTTCGACGCCGCTTTTGCCCAGCCAGAGCGCGTCCTCGAGGAGCTGCGCCATGTCCTCTAGATCGCGCACCGCCTTTTCGCGCTGCGCCGCGTCGTCGATGAACTCGCAGCGCATTCTGAGCCGCGTGAGATAAGTGCGCATATCGTGGGCGATCGCGGCGAGGGTCGTCATGCGCTCGGCCATGAGCTGGCGCAGTCGCGCCCTCATGTCATTGAGAGCCGCCGCGAGGTCGCGCACCGCCTTGGGCCCGGTTTCGTGAAGCTCAGGGACGTCGGCGCCCGCGTCGATCCGATCCGAGAAAGCCTCTGAAGCCGCCGCGAGGCGGGCCAGCGGCCGAGCATAGGAAAGAGCCGCCCAGGAGGCGAAGCCGATCAAGACGAGGCTGATGACGCCAAAAAACAAGATCATGCCGTAAACCGCAACGGCGCGCTGAAACGCTTCGCCCGCCTCCACGACGAGCCCGGAGCCGTCGGCGAGGCGCATGACGATAATGATGTCGTCATTCAGACGCGCGAACCGCAGCGGGTTCCAGCTCGAAGCGGAGCGCAAATAGACTCTGAATTCGCGCTCCCCGAGCATCGCGCCGTAGGCTGCGATAATCGGGACGAACGCCGGCGCCGGCTCCTCGATCGCAGGCGTCGCCGCGAATGTCGGCCGGATGGCCAGTCGAAGCGTCGGCGAATTGATCGCTTCGAGGGCCATGCGCCGCGTCTCCGGCTCGAGCGCATCCATCAGGTTCGCGGCCGCCGCCGCCTGGCTGACGATGGGCGGCGCAACAAGCGTCTCTCCCTGTTTCCCGCCCAGCGTCGTCGCCGCGATGATGAAACCGAGATTGAGCAGCGCCAACGCCGCGATCGCGAGAAAAAGCGCGCGCAGGCCGATTTGGCGAACGCCCCGCCAGAACGCCGCGAGCGGCGTCGTCCATTGCGATAGTGCGGTCATTCCGACGGCTCCTCGCTGTCCAACGCGATCGCGCGTGTGACGTCGGCGGCGAACAAATAGCCGTCTCCGCGAATGGTCTTGATCAATCCACCGCCGCCGGCGGCGGCCATCTTTCGTCTAAGCCGAGACAGCTGGACGTCGATGGCGCGATCGAAGGCCTCCGCTTCGCGTCCGCGCGTCCATTCGAGAAGCTGGTCGCGCGAGAGCACGCGACGGGGCCGGCGCGCAAACTCGATCAGCAACGCCAATTCGCCCGATGAGAGCGGCGCCTCGGCGCCAGACGGATCGCTCAGACGTCGCCCGTCGACATCGAGCGTCCAGCCTCCGAAGCGGAGAATTTCGCGCGGGGTCGGATCGACCAGGTGGTCTTCAGAGACTGCGACCGACGCGAGCGGCGCCGCCTTGGCCCGGCGGCGAAGCACCGCACGGATCCGCGCGACGAGCTCACGGGGGTTGAAGGGCTTGGCGAGATAGTCGTCGGCCCCGACCTCCAGCCCGATGATCCGGTCGACGTCCTCACCTTTGGCTGAGAGCACGAGCACCGGCGTCTCCGGGGAGATCCGACGACAGATCGAGAGGCCATCCTCGCCCGGCATCATAAGATCGAGCACGACCAACGCTGGAGCGAATGCAGCGCGCCCTTGATCGAACGCGGCGCCGTTCGGAAAGCCTCGGGCGTCGAAACCTTCCCGCCCGAGATAGGCGACCACGAGATCCCGAATCTCGGCGTCGTCCTCAACCACGGCGATTCGCGTCGGGCCGCCGGTCTCGTGCGCGTCAGTCATCGGAGCGCTCGTCTGTTTTCATTCGCCAAGGCCTCCGCCTGCGACGGCTCCTGCCTGCCGCCGAAACATTTCAGGGGTATGTTACCCGCCATCGGACCGCTGAAATAAACTGTTACAAGAAAACGCCCGACCCCGGTCGCGCTGCAATCCGCGCGACATTCGCCGGCAATGCGCGGCGGCGAGAACGCTCCCCGTCGGAGGCGCACTCCTCCGAGCAGGCCGTCAGGCCAAAGCAAAAACGGGAGTATCGGACATGCACACCAATCGTTGCGCTAAGCGTCGCGTCTTCGGCGCGAGCCTCGCCGTGCTGGCGGCCGCCGCCGGCGCCGTCGTCTCGGTCGGCCTTTCCGTCAGCGAAGCGGACGCACAGGGCGCCGCATTCCGCAGGGGCGCCGTCAGTGGAGAGAACGGCGCTGCCGCGCGATCCGGCCGCGCGTTCACCAACGGCCAGGGATCCGGCTTCGTCCGCCGCGGCGGCGCCGCGACCGACGGCCAAGGGAACGGGTTCGCCGGGCGTGGCGGTTGCGCCAGCGGCGCAAGCGGCTCCGGCTGCCGCGGCGGCGCCACGACCTGGGGTTCGGACGGGTCTGTCTCCCGCCGCTCCGGAACAGAATACAGCGGCGACAACGGCTCGGTCAGCAGCCGCGGCTCCTTCAATCGCGATGCGGATGGCAACACGACCGGCAGCCGCTCGACCGACGCCTCCGGCGCAAGCGGTTCGTACTCCGGCTCCTCCTCTGTCGAGAACGGCGCCTACAACCGCGGCGGCGTCTACACGGGTTCGGACGGGCAGAGCGCGACCGTCGACAGCACCTATCAGCGCGGCGAAGGCGGGTCCCGCACAGTGACCTGCACCGACGCGAGCGGCGCGGTCGTCGCCTGCCCGTGACGTCGCTTGCCCGTGATTGGCCTGCCCGTGATTGGGTCCGCCCGTGATTGGGCCCGCCGCCGCGGATCCAGGCCAGACGATGGCCTTTCACGAACCGACCCCCGCCTCGCGCGGATGACCGAACGACAGTTTTGAACTCTGGAGAAAACACCATGAAAACGATGATGAAGTATGCCGTTGCGTCC
>JBCBRF010000160.1:0-9026 GCA_039819865.1 Pseudomonadota bacterium
CCGCGTTGCAGGCGGCGATCGACATCGCGGACGCCATGGGGGGCGCGCCTGTCGGGATCGGCGGCGACTCGGCGGGGGCGCACCTCGCGGTTTGCGCGCTGCTTGAGCTTCGGGAGCGCGGCGCGCTCGATCGCGTCTGCGCCGCCGCGCTCACCTATGGCTGCTTCGATCTTCGGATGACGCCCTCGATGCGGCGCTGGGGCGCGCGCAATCTGGTGCTGTCGACCCCGACGGTCGATTGGTTCGTCGGGAACTTGCTCGGGGCGGATCGCTCGGCCGCCGAAAGCCCCTCGGTCTCGCCGCTGCTGGCGGCGCTCGACGGGATGCCGCCCGCGCTTTTCCAGGTGGGCGATGCGGATCCCTTACTCGACGACAGCCTGTTCATGGCCGAGCGTTGGCGCGCGGCGGGCGCACCGGCGTCGCTGACCCTCTGGCCCGGGGCGTTTCACGGGTTCGACTATTTCGACGACCCGGCATTCGGTCTGCCGATCGCGGCGCAGTCTCATGCGCAGACGGCGGCGTTCCTCGCCGGACGCTTCGACGCGGCCGCCTGAAAACGAGCATGCGATCGAGACCCCTCATCGTGGGCGGCGGCTTATGGGCCGCTCACGGAGCTCTCATTGAGCTGGCGTGGGCGCTGGCGCAGGCGCGACGCCTACGGCTCGGCCTTCGCGCCGGGGATCGGCCCCCCCGACGAGAATTCTGTTCGGCTCGATCCGGATGATGTGAAGCCCGGACGTCATCGCCGGCCTCTCCAGCGCATATCCCCGCGCCGCGAGGCCCTCGGCCAGCGCATCCTGCGCCGCTCCGCCCTCGACCTGAACCGCGTCTCGGTTCCGATGAGAGACATGCGCGCGCGCTGCGGCGAGCGCCGGGTCGGCGTCGTGATCGATCAGGCCGATCAGCGCCGTTGCGACATATTCCGGGATCCGGCTGCCGCCGGGCGAGCCGAGCGCGAGCACGGGGCGGCGTTCCTCGCCGTCACGCTCGAACACGATCGTCGGGGACATCGAGGAGCGCGGGCGCTTGCGCGGCTCGACCCGATTGGCGACGGCGCGCCCGTCGCGCATAGGGCGGAAGGCGAAATCGGTCAGTTGATTGTTGAGCAAAAACCCCGCGGCCATTCTGCCGGAGCCGAAGGCGCTCTCGATCGAGGCGGTCCAGCTGACGATGTTTCCGTCGCGATCCACCACGCTCAGATGCGTCGTGCCAGGACGGCCGAGGGTCGGGTCCGGGCCCGGCTGCAGCGCGCCTTCGCGCCATGCCGGCACGCCGGCCGCCGCAGGCTCTCGCGATGGGGCTTCGGCGCTGATCTCCGTCGCGCGGACGTTGAGATACGCCGCCTCCAGAAGGCCGCGGGCCGGCGTCTCGACGAAGTCGGGGTCTGCGAGATAGCGGGCGCGGTCCGCATAGGCCAAGCGCGACGCTTCGAGAAATAGGTGGCGATCCTGGATCGGATCGGGCGCGGCATCCGCGGACCGAACGCGTTCGTACAGCCCCAGAATCTGGCCTACCGTGCTCGCCCCCGAAGACGGAGGGCCCATCCCGCAAATCTCGTAGCGCTGGCGAAATGCGACGCAGAGCGGCGCGCGCTCAACGACCTCGTAGTCGCCGAGATCGTCGAGCGAGAGCGCGCCGCCCCCGGGGCCGACCGCGACCGCCGCGACGATCGCCTCCGCAATCGGACCGGAATAAAAGCCGTCCGGTCCCTCTTCGGCGAGGCGTGCGAGCGTCTCCGCCAGAGCCGGGTTCTTCAGCGCCGCTCCGACGGCCAAGGGCGCGCCGGAAGCGTCCAAATAGAGGGCCCTCGCCGCCGGATCCGCCTTCAGGCGCGCCTGAAAACGGTTCAACAGCGCCGCGAGGCGCGGCGAGACCGGGAAGCCGTCCCGTGCGAGGGTTTCCGCCGGTTTGAACAGCTCCGGCCAGGCGGTTCGGCCATACCGCGCGTGCAGCTCGGCCATCAGCCGGGGCAGGCCCGGCGCGCCTACGCTGCGGCCGCTGACCACTGCGCTCAAGAAGGGCACGGGCTCTCCGTCGGCGTCGAGGAACAGCTCCGGGGTCGCGGTCGACGGCGCGGTCTCCCGACCATCCCAACTGGTGAGCGTCTTGCTCGCCGCATCCCAGTGCAGCGCGAACGCGCCGCCGCCAAGCCCGCTCGATTGCGGCTCTACGACGTTCAGAACCAATTGGGTGGCGATCGCCGCGTCGACCGCTGAGCCTCCGGCCCGCAGGACCGCCGCTCCAGCTTCCGCGGCCAGCGGGTTGGCGGCGACGACCATCCCGCCCTCGGCGCGCGCCACTGGGCGCGGCTCGAAAGCCGCGGGCGCGCCAGAGCCGCCCTCCGGCGCGCTGCGCGTTTGAGCGCTCGCCGGCGAGGCGGCCAAACCGGCCAACAGCGCGAGGATGGTTCCAATCGTTCGCATTACGATCTCAGGAATTCTTTAAATGTTCTTCTTGCGAGCGTACCCGGATGTCAAGGGACAGCAGGCGACGATTGGAGAGAGCGGGGCGGCCTCAGCCGCCTGTGACGCTCATATGGCGCGACATCTGGCCTTGGATCAGGCCTTTGGTCGATCGCCGATCATAGTCGAAGTCATGGCCCTTCGGTTTGCGCGCGATGGCGTCTCGGATCGCCGCTTCGAGCGCCGCGTCGTCGTCCGAAGCGCGCAATGGGGCGCGAAGATCCGCAGCATCGTCCTGTCCAAGGCACATGTAGAGCTTGCCGGTGCAGGTCAGGCGGACGCGGTTGCAGCTTTCGCAGAAGTTGTGCGTCATCGGGGTGATGAAGCCGATCCGCGCGCCGGTGTCCTCATTGCGGACGTACCGCGCGGGCCCGCCGGTGCGGTAGTCGATGTCGGTCAAGCGCCATGACGCTTCGAGCTGGCGACGCACCTCCGCCATGGAAAGATACTGATCCGCGCGATCGAGATCGCCCAGCTCGCCCATGGGCATGACCTCGATGAAAACGAGGTCGAAGCCGCGCTCGCCGGCCCAACGAATCATGTCGTCGAACTCGTCGTCGTTCACGCCTTTGAGCGCGACGCAGTTGATTTTGATCTTGATGCCGGCTTCGGCGGCGGCGTCGAGGCCGTCGAGCACTTGCGCGAGCCGACCCCATCGCGTGATTTCTGCGAAGCGGGCTTCTTGCAGCGTGTCGAGAGAGACGTTGATCCGCTTGACGCCAAGCTCGGCCAGCGGGCGCGCGAAGCGTCTCAGCTGCGAGCCGTTGGTCGTGAGCGTCAGTTCTTCGAGCGCGCCGTCGTCCAGGTGTCGGCTCATGCTCTCGAAAAAGCGCATGACGTCTCGGCGCACGAGCGGTTCGCCGCCAGTGATGCGGAGTTTGCGCACGCCGAGGCCGACGAACAGCGAGCACAGCCGATCAAGTTCCTCCAGGCTGAGGAGATCCGATTTCGGCAGAAAGGTCATGTGCTCCGCCATGCAATAGGCGCAGCGGAAGTCGCAGCGGTCCGTCACCGAAACGCGGAGATAGCTGATCTCGCGCGCAAAAGGGTCGATGAGCGGCGGAGTGGGGCGCGGTCCGGAAGGCGTCATCTGGCTCTCAGAGCGACAAGTGGGCGGGCTCAACCCGTGCCGCTCGAAGCTAAGCTCGTTGGGCCTTGGGTTCAATGCGCGACTGGGGCCCCGGCGACGGGGGCCGAGCGCGGCAGGCGAGGCGTCGCGCCAAAGCGCACGGATTGAGCCTGAGCGTCACCGACCGTGAGCGTCACTGCCCCTGAGCGTCATTGATCCTGAGACTCTTGGGCGGCGTCGGCGCGTTTTACTTGCTGGCGGTCCGCGACGCGCCTTTTCGCACCAATGCGATGCGGGCTTTCGAGATTCCCCAGTCGTAAACGCCGTAGATCACGTCGCCGCGCATCTCATAAGTCGCGACGCCCATACGGCCGAGATCGACGCGCAGGCGACCGTCGGGAAGGAACTTGCCGGTCCGACGAAACGCCGTCGGCACGCGCTTCCAGGGGGTGTAGTAACCCTGCATGTCGAACAGCGTCGCGTTGCCCTCGGCGTCGATGCTGTCGATCACCAGCTCTTGGCAGAGATGGCCGTTCCAGGACCCGTCGCCCCAATGGCCGGCGAAGGCGCGCCAGTTCTCCGGCAGATCCTTCGAGACCTTGATGCGAGGACGTTTGTAAAGGCGCACGGTGCGGCACTCCGCCGGCGCCGGATGCGCTGCGGCCATCTCCTCATCGCTGAGCGGGGAGGGTGCGTCGACCTCGTCTTCCTCCGGCGCGGCGAGCGCGATCGTCGCCACGTCCAGCGGATCGCCGGTCGCGTCGGTCGTCGCCGTCGATGCGGAGGACGTCGCATCTTGCTCCGACGCTTCGGCCTCGCCGGCGGACTCGACGACAGGGTCGGTTTGGGCGTCGACGGTTTCTTCCGCGTCCACGTCCACTTCCGCGGTTTCGGGATCAGCGGGCGTCAGCGCGGCGGTCTGGGTCGATTGCACGGGGGCCGGGTCGTCCAGGATAGAGGCGAACTCCGCAAACAGATCGCCGCCTCCGCCACAGCCGGAAAGCCCGACCGATGCGATGGTCGCGAATGTCAGCATCGTCATCCGTCGCATGATCCGCCGCATCGATACGCTCCCTCTTGTGGTCGGGCTGTTCGCCTCGCCGCCCGGTGCGCGCATGTTCACGCAAGAGCCGAGCCGTTCTCGGCGGCGCGCCGCCGGTCCGCCCCAAACGGCGCTGCGTCGCCCGCCGGGCGATGTTTACTCCACCGTCACCGATTTCGCCAGATTTCGCGGCTGGTCGACGTCGGTCCCTTTGTGGACGGCCGTGTGATACGCCAATAGTTGCACCGGCGCCGCATAAAGCAGCGGGGCGAGGCGCGGATCGATCGGCGGCATCTGGATGGCGTGCCACACGCCTTCGCCGGCGGCCTCGACGCCCTCTCGGTCCGAGATCAAAATCACCTTCCCGCCGCGCGCCATGACCTCCTGCATGTTCGAGACGGTCTTTTCAAACAGCGCCTCGGACGGGGCCAGAACCACGACCGGGACATTGTCGTCGACGAGGGCGATCGGGCCGTGCTTCAGCTCGCCGGACGCATAGCCCTCCGCGTGGATATAGCTGATCTCCTTCAGCTTAAGGGCGCCCTCCATCGCCAGCGGGTACATCGGTCCGCGGCCGAGAAACAGGACGTCGCGGGCGCGGGCGAGTCCGGCGGCGATCCGAGAGATCCGCTTCTCGCGCGACAGGGCGCGGGACATGAGGGTCGGAAGCTCCGTGAGTCCGCGCACGAGCTCGCGCTCCTCGGGGCGCGCCAGGCGCTGGCGTTGTCGGGCCGCCAGAATCGCCATGGAGGCGAGCGCGATCAGCTGGCAGGTGAAGGCTTTCGTCGAGGCGACGCCGATCTCCGGGCCCGCGAGCGTCGGCAGCACGATGTCCGATTCGCGTGCTATGGTCGACGTCGGGACGTTCACGATCGAGATGATCGTTTGGCCGGCGGCCCGGCAAAACCGCAGCGCGGCGAGGGTGTCGGCCGTCTCGCCGGATTGGCTCACGAAAATCGCCACGCCGCCCGGCTCGAGAATCGGGTCCCGGTAGCGGAACTCGGAGGCGATATCGATGTCCGCCGGCAGTCCGGCCAGGCCTTCGAGCCAGTATTTGGCGATCGCGCAGGCGTAAAAGGCGGTGCCGCAGGCGATCAGGGTGACCCGCGGGGTCTTCTCGAAGCGCAGCTCTTCAAACGGCGCCACCACATGCATGCGGTCGGCCGCCAGGTAGTTCGCCAGGGTGTAGGCCATTGCGGAGGGCTGCTCATGGATCTCCTTCGCCATGAAGTGCCGGTGCTCGCCCTTGTCGACCAGCGCGCTCGACAGGGCGATCGACTTCACCTCGCGGTTGGCCAACATGCCGTCGGCGGAGTAGATCTCCGCGCCCGAGCGCGTGACGATCGCCCAATCGCCCTCCTCCAGATAGCAGACGCGATTGGTCATCGGCGCGAGAGCCAGGGCGTCGGAGCCCACGAACATCTCGTCGTCGCCATAGCCGATGGCGAGTGGAGAGCCCTGGCGCGCGGCGATCAACAGATCCTCGTGGCCGCGAAACAGCATGCACAGCGCGAAGGCGCCGTCGAGGCGCTCGAGGGTGCGGGCGGCGGCTTCCTTCGGCGCGGCGCCCGCTTCGAGGCTTTGCGAAAGGAGCTGGGCGACGATCTCGGTGTCGGTGTCGCTCTCGAACCGGCGTCCGGCGTCCTCGAGCTCCTGCCGCAGCTCGCGGTAGTTCTCGATGATGCCGTTGTGGACCACGGCGACATGCGGCGTCATGTGGGGGTGCGCGTTCTCGATCGTCGGCGCGCCGTGCGTCGCCCAACGCGTGTGTCCGATGCCGGTCATGCCGCGCAAAGGGCGCTCCGAGACCACGTCCGCCAGCGCCGAGAGCTTGCCGACGGCGCGCCGCCGATCGAGGTCTCCGCCGAACACCGTGGCGACGCCGGCGCTGTCATAGCCGCGATACTCGAGGCGGCGGAGCGCTTCGATCAGCATCGGCGTGGCTTCCGTGCGCGCGATGACGCCGACAATTCCGCACATGCTCGGTCTCCGTTCGGTCGAGGGCTCGTTAGCGCGCGGGCGGTTAACGGCCGTTTAAGACTTCTGGTCCTGCGCGGGGCGCTTCATCGCCGATTTCATGGCGGAGAGCTTGGCGCGCAGGCGGGCGGCGAAGCCGGGCTTGTCCAGCTGTCGGGCGCGGGCCACCGACAAGGCGTCGGCCGGCACGTCCCGCGTAATGGTCGAGCCCGCCGCTATCGTCGCGCCGTCGCCGATCCGCACGGGCGCGACCAGGGCGCTGTTGGACCCGACGAAGGCGTTCGCGCCGATTTCGGTGCGATGCTTGAGATAGCCGTCGTAATTGCAGGTGATCGCGCCCGCGCCGATGTTGGCGCCGGCGCCGATGCTGGCGTCGCCGATATAGGCCAAATGGTTGGCTTTGGCGCCGGGGCCGAGATGCGCGTTCTTCACCTCGACGAAGTTGCCGATCCGGGCGTCCGCGCCGATTTCCGCGCCGGGTCGGATCCGGGCGAACGGGCCGATCACGGCGCCGTCGGCGATCCGGCAGCCTTCGAGATGGCTGTAGGCGCGGATCCGGACGCCGTCGCCCACGCTCACGCCCGCGCCGAAGACGACGTTCGGCTCGATCGAGACGTCGCGGCCGAGGCGGGTGTCGTGGGCGAGAAACACGGTCTCGGGCGACTGCATGGACGCGCCCGCCGCCATCGCGTGGGCGCGGGCGCGGCGCTGAAACGCCGCCTCGGCGGCGGCGAGCTCCGCGCGCGTGTTGACGCCCAAGACCTCGCGCTCCGGGCAAATCTCGACGGCGCAGGCGGCGCCGTCCGCGCGGGCGATCGAGACCAGATCGGTGAGGTAGAATTCGCGTTTGGCGTTGTCGTCTCGGATGCGGTCGAGCCAGCCGAAGAGGCGGGCGCCGTCGACGCACATGACGCCCGAATTGCAGAGGCCGATGGCGCGCTGCTCAGGGGTGGCGTCGCGGTGCTCGACGATCCCGATCAGCGCGCCGCCGGGATCGCGCAGCAGGCGACCATAGCCGTTCGGGTCGGCGGCTTCGAAACCAAGCACGACGACGCCCGCGCCGGCCGCGCGCCGCTCCGCCATGCGGTGGAGCGTGGCGGGCTCGATCAAGGGGGTGTCGCCGTAGAGGATGAAAACATCGCCCGCCCAGCCCTCGAGCGCAGCCCGCGCCTGCAATACCGCGTGCCCGGTGCCCAGTTGCGGCGCCTGAAGCGCGGTCCGGGCCGCTGAGTCGAGGTCCGAAACCGCGCTCGACACGCGCTCGGCGTCGTGGCCGACGATGACGATCCGGGGTCCGGCGAGCGCCGATCGGGCGGCGTCGAGGACGTGGCCGAGCATGGCGCGGCCGGCCACGGGGTGGAGCGTCTTCGGCGTATCAGAGGCCATCCTCGTGCCCTTGCCGGCCGCGAGAACGACGGCGGCGGCGGAGATGTCAGCGCGCGTCTCTGTCGTGGTCGTCTCGGTCGCGTCTGACATGCGAGGGCGTTCCGGCGGCTGGCGTGGCGGTGCGGCGGCGCATCGGTCATGCGCCGGGGCGATCGTGGGATCAAGGCCCGCGCGGTCAGCACTGGTTACAATTGATTTCGTTTCGCTTCGCCAGCGCAGAGGAAAGGGGTAAGCGGTTCTCCGGTCGAGCGGGGGCCACGCGCCGAGGAGCGGGCGTGGCGGCGCGCGTGCGAGAACTGGAGACGGCGATGCGGACGGTGATCTTCGATCTGGACGGCACTCTGGCCGATACGGCGCCCGACCTCGTCGGCGCGATGAACATGCTGCTTGCGGAAAACGGGGCGCCGGAAGCCCCGTTCGCGGAGGCGCGGGCGATCGCCGGGCGCGGCGGCAAGGCGCTGATCTCCTTCGGCTTCGAGCGGGCCGGGCGCGGGGTGTCGCGGGAGGATGTCGATCGGCTGTTTCCGCGCTATTTGGCGCTTTACGGCGCGCGGATCGACGCGGAGACGCGGCTGTTCGACGGGGCGCTCGCCGCTCTCGAGCGCTTGTCGGCGTCCGGCGCTCGGCTCGGGGTCTGCACCAACAAGCCGGAGCGGTTGGCGCTGGAGCTGTTGGAGAGGCTCGATGTGCTGCGGTTCTTTTCGGCGGTGCTCGGCGCCGACACGCTTCCGGTGCGCAAGCCCGATCCGCGCCATCTGTTCGAGACGATCGCCCGGGCGGGCGGCGCGCCGGAGCGGAGCGTGCTGATCGGCGACAGCCAGACCGATCGCGACGCCGCGCGGAATGCGGAGAGGCCGATCATCCTGACCAGCTTCGGCTACGCGCTGCAGCCGGTCGCAAGCCTGCGGCCGGATGCGATCATCGACCACTATGACGGGCTCGACGCGGCGCTCGATCGCGTACTCGGGTGAGGCGCGCCGCGGTGCAAAGCCACTTGACCTGATCGGCCGAAGCCACCTATCTGACCCGCTCACGGGCGGTTAGCTCAGTTGGTAGAGCACAGTGTTCACATCGCTGGGGTCACTGGTTC
>JBCBRF010000161.1:0-8793 GCA_039819865.1 Pseudomonadota bacterium
TGTGTTTGTAATCTGCGTAGGCGGCAAATGCAATCCGCGCCTCAAGCTTTTTATCAGAGATATCGTTCTTTATCTTGTCTTTGACCTCTCTGGGCTCATTTTTTGCAAGATCAAGCTTTTTTTCGAGATTAGAAAGCTCCATTTCAAGCTTGCGATGAAGCGTGTTTATAAAGCGGTCCGACGAATCGTTAGCCTCGTCGAAATCATAACTGAGCCGATCCCAGTCTTTGTAATGGGTTCCGCGATGGACAGCGACGCCAAGATTTTGTCCACCGGTCGCGCTCTCCGGTTTGTGTATCCCATTGTAGGGATCGCCATTGTCTAAAATACCATTTGGACCGATCAAATTGATAAGACCCGATAATTCCTGTGCCCAAAGGCTTTGACCGTATAGGTGGGATTGCTGAAATCCATATGTGCTTGTAGCTATACCCTGTTTGTTGATGTGTGGCGGGGCAACATTGTTTAGAATTCGGATGATTCCAAGGTCTAGATTGTTGATCATAGTTGTTTCCAATTCCTATTAAATGGAGTTGCGCAGGCTAAAAGACAAACCACTGATGTTGGCTTCGGCTAATGCGGCATGTATCTGATCATTGGCGTATGTTCCCCCGAGCATGAGACGATCAACCCATAAAAAGTGGCCGTGCGCTAGACTTGTGTCAAAGACGATCTCGCCGGTCGTCGGCTCATACCCATTGTTTTTCGGTTGAATTGCAGTTGTTTTTTCTTTTGAGATTGAGTCTATTCTTGTGCAAATATTGAAAAAGAAGCGTTGGCAGAGAGGTTCTCGGCTTTTTGCGTTTACAACTTCGACTGGAATAAATTGATGCTTCTCTGGTTCGAAGCGTTCGACGATGTCTTGAAAAACAGTGTCGACGATAAAACGCCTTCCTATCCCAAATGCTTGGAGCGGCGTAATGCGGGAGTGCCCCCAAGATACGATCTTTGGAACAGTTTCTGGTATTACGGCTCGCCCCGCGTTTGCATGGTAGCTCCGAAAGAAACCGGCCATGGAGTCGTAGTCCGGCGTTGTGTCGGCGTACTCGATCTGCGGTTTGGTTTCGCTAATCCATCCGACATTGATCGCCCGTTCGTAGGGCATTCGGCATCCCATGGACCAGATCATGGTTCTCTCCTTTTACTTGGCGCGCTTTTGGACGTGCGTGACGAGGGCGGTCGCGCCGGGGCGCGCCGGTCTCGGGCTCGTCTCTTGTGCGACGGATATGGTCTTTGGGTGGTGAGCGGCCCCCGCCTGCCCTGATCTTCCCTATCTGAGGCAAGGAAATATCCATTTTCATGCGGGCGGGTCAACTCAGGTTTTAAGCAAGGACCGAATTTTTTGGGATCGGCGCCCGCCCGGCGGCGCGAGCGGCGCGCGACGCTGTCGCTTCGGCGCCGCGCTTGGGTCTTCCGTTGTCCGCGCGAAGGGTGGCGGAGGCGCGCGTCGCGGCTTATCAGGGGCGGCAACCCGTTCGAGACGCACGAAAAAACTGAGGTTCCGACATGCAAGACGCTTCCGCGCTCCCGGCGAACGCCGCGCCAGACGGCGGCGTCGATCGGCTCGCCGCCGCGGTCCAGCAGTCGAAACCGTTCTCGCGACAAGGGCTCGAGGAGCGGCTGTTCACCTGGCTGTTCCGCGGGCTCGTCTATCCGCAGATCTGGGAGGATCCGGTCCTCGACATGGAGGCGCTGGCCCTGACGCCGGCGAGCCGGATGATCACCATCGCGTCGGGCGGCTGCAATGCGCTGTCCTATCTGACCGCGGACCCGGCCGAGGTGATCGCGGTCGACCTCAACCACACCCATGTCGCGCTGGTGGAGCTGAAGAAGGCGGGTTTCCGACATGCGCCGAGCTATCAGGCCTTCTACCGCTTCTTCGGCGAGGCGAGCCATGCGGAGAATCCGCGCTTCTACGACCAGATCCTGAAGCCGCATCTGTCGGCGAAGACCCGGGCCTATTGGGAGGGGCGGGACTGGCTGCTGCGGCGCCGCGTCGGCGGGTTCCAGCGCAATCTCTACAAGAAGGGTCTGCTCGGCAATTTCATCGGGATCGGACATCTCGGCGCGCGGGTGCTCGGGGTCCGGCTGACCGACATGCTGCATTGCGCCGACCAGGCGGAGCAGCGGGCGTTCTTCGACGACCAGATCGCGCCGATGTTCGAGAGCCGGCTGGTCCGGTTCGCGACCTCTTTCAAGGCTTCGCTGTTCGGGCTCGGCATTCCGCCCGCGCAGTATGACAGCTTGGCGGTCGAGGGCGGCGGGGACATGGCGGTGGTGCTGAAGCGGCGGCTCGAAAAGCTGCTGTGCGACTTCCCGCTGTCGGAGAATTATTTCGCCTGGCAGGCGCTGGCGCGGTCCTATGCGCGGGGCGATGCGGGGCCGCTGCCGCCCTATCTGCAGAGCGCTGAATTCGAGGCGCTGCGGGAGCGCGTCGACCGGCTGAGCGTCGAGAATCTGTCGGTGACGGAGCGGCTGGCGCGGGAGGCGGACGGCGCGCTCGACGCCTATGTGCTGCTCGACGCGCAGGACTGGATGACGGATGAGCAGCTGAACGCGCTCTGGGACGAGATCACGCGGACGGCGAAGCCCGGCGCGCGGGTGATCTTCCGGACCGCGGACATCCCGAGCCTGTTGCCGGGGCGGGTGCGCGAGGCGACGCTCGCGCAGTGGACCTACGAGGCGGAGCGCTCGGCCGAGATGACGCCGCGGGACCGCTCGGCGATTTATGGCGGGTTCCACCTCTATGTGCGGAAGGGATGAGCATGGGCGCGCCGCAACTCGAGCCGCGGGGGCGAGGTCAGGGCCATGGCGCTCTGATGGACGCGGTCTATCGCAATCAACGCCATATCTATGACGCGACCCGGAAATATTTCCTGCTCGGGCGCGATCGGGTGATCGAAGAGCTGAAGCCGGAACCCGGGCAGACCGTGCTCGAGGTCGGCTGCGGCACCGGGCGCAACCTGATCGTCGCGGCGCGCCGCTATCCGCAGGCGCGGTTTTTCGGTTTCGACATCAGCCAGGCGATGCTCGAGACCGCGCGCGCCAAGGTTCGGGCGGCGGGGCTCTCCGACCGGATCGCGCTCGCGGAGGGCGATGCGTCGGATTTCTCCGCGGAGCGGCTGTTCGGCGGCGCTTTCGCCCGCGGGGCCGACCGGGTCTTCATGTCCTATACGCTGTCGATGATCCCGCCGTGGCGCGCCGCGCTCGAGCAGGGCGTGGCGGCGCTTGCGCCCGAGGGCGCGCTGCATGTGGTCGATTTCGGCCAGCAAGAGCAGTTGCCGAACGCGGCGAAGTCGGTGCTGTCGGCGTGGCTGGCGAAGTTCCACGTCTCGCCGCGGGCCGATCTCGAGGAGGCGCTGACGGAGGCCGCGGCGCGCGCGGGTCGGACGGCGACGTTCCAGCCGATCTATCGCGGCTACGCCTGGCTCGGGCGGGTCGCGTGAGGGACGAAGGCGGGGCGGGCGAGGATCGAGGGCTGCGCGATCTGCTCCTGATCCCGAACCTGCTGACGCTCAGTCGTTTCCTCGCGGCGGCGCTGGTGCCGCTGTGCTTTCTCGCGACCGATCGGGCGGCGGCGGAGATCGCGGCGCTCTCGCTGTTTCTCTACGCTTCGGTGACGGATTTCGCTGACGGCTATCTGGCGCGGCGGCTGAACCAGACCTCGGCGATCGGGGCGCAACTCGACACGCTGGCGGACAAGGCGTTGCTGACGGCGACGCTGGCGGCGCTCTGCCTGTCGCAGTATTCGGCCGCGCCCTGGTTCTGGATCGGCTCGGGTCTGATCGTGGCGCGCGAGCTTGGGGTCACGCTTCTGCGGCGCTGGCGGCGCGGCGCGTCGGGGCTGAAGGTGACGATGGCGGCGAAGTGGAAGACCACGGTTCAGATGGTTTCGGTGGCGCTGTTGCTCGGGGCCGGGGTGGTCGCCGGCTATGCGGGGCCTGCGGTCGGGAATGCGCTCGAGACGCTCGGGATCGCGCTGTTCGGTCTCGCCGTTTGGCTGACGCTCTCGACGGGCTACGCCTATCTGCGCGCGGCGCTGGCGGAGGGTTAAAGCGCGATCGCTTTTCGGCGGATCACGATCAAGCTCTAGGTTTTTTGTTTTTTCGCGCGATCGGACGGAGAACCGGACCCCACTTCTCCTGATCGCGCTCTAGGCCGATCCGGCCGCGCGGCGGCGGCGCCAGCGCTTGCTCAGGAGGCGGGCGCGGCGGAGGGCGGCCAGGCGCGTCGGCCGCGGCGCGCCGAGGTCGGGGTCCACGATGGCGTAGTCGATCTCGCCGGCCAGTCGGGCGATCGCCGGGTCGCGCATCGAGGGGAAGCCGTAGACCGCGGTCGCGACCCCCGCCTTCCGCGCGCCGCGGACGATGGCGCGGTTGAACAGGCGCTTGTGAAAGCAGATGCCGTCGACGCCTGTCGGCAGTCCGGCGGCCACGTTCGCGGGGTCGAGCCAGCGCAGGTTGATGTTGTGCTGATTGAACTGGCCGACTCGCTGGCGGAATCGATCCCCGCTGGCGAGATAGGGAAAACGGTTGAACAGATAGTAGTCGACGGGGGCCGGACCGTCTTTGCGGGCGCGGCGGAGGGGGGCGACGCCGAGCAGGATCAGCGCGTTCGGCGCGGCGCAGCGGGCGGCGGCCACATCGTCCAGATGCCAGCAGATGAATGCGACCTCGCGTTCGGAGCCGATCAGGGGAAGAGCGTCCGCGATCGCTGCGGCGGCGCCGCTGGTCTTCACGTCGAGCAACACGAACCGGGTCGGCTCGACCGCGGGGGCGAGCCGCTCCAGCACATTCTGCAAAGACTTCACCCGGCCGAGGCGGGGCCGGCGGTCCGCGGTCAGGATCGGCGCGTGGAAGACGGCGACGGAGCCGTCCTCCAGCGTGCGGAGATCGAGCTCGATCCCGTCGAAACCGTCGAGGCAGGCGGGGTCGAAGCTCGCCAAGGAGCGCTCGTCGCGAAACGGGCGGTGCGCGATGATCTTCACCCGGAGGCTCCCCATCCCTCCGCGCCGGATCCGCCGCCGCATCGCGCCTGTTCTCGAGCGTCGGGCTGGACCTGACCGCGTTCAATCGTCAAACTGTCGTCGTGGAAGGCTTTTATCGATCCTGAGCCGTCCTGCGAAGACCGGGCCGCGGGTCCAAAAGGTCGCGTGGACGTGGGCGTGTCGGTGGTGAGACGCCGCCCGTGAGACGCCGTGGCGAGGTCTTGGAAGAAGGACCTTGGAAAATGGACCTTGGCGAAAGGACCTTGGAAGAAGGACCTTGGCGAAGGGACCTTGGAAGAAGGCCGTGAGACAGGGCCTTGGATCGAGGCGGAGAGAACGGGGATGACAGGACCTCTGCGAGGCGTGCATCGGCGTCGCGACGGTTTGCGGCTGAGCGATATCGACGATGGCGGGCCGACGGGCCTGATCGCCGTCGACGCCATGGGCGCGGACGCCGATCCCCGAGTTCTGGTGGACGGCGTTGCGCGCGCGGCCCTGGCGGCGCCTCGGTTGCGCTATGCGCTCTTTGGCGACGCGGGGCGTCTTGCAGAGGCGCTCGAGGCCGCGCCTGAGGCGGCGCCCGAGGTCGCGGCGCGGGTCGAAATCAGGCATGCGCCGGGGATGGTCTCCATGGCGGACAAGCCGTCGGACGCCATCCGTCGGGCCGACGGCACCTCGATGGCGGCGGCGCTCGACTGCGTCGCCTCCGGCGAAGCGGCGGCGGCGGTCTCGTCGGGCAATACGGGCGCGCTGATGGCGCTCGCAACGCTTCGGCTCGGTCGGGTCGAAGGGGTGGCCCGGCCGGCGATCGCCGTGTTGTGGCCGACCATCGTCGCGGGCAAGCAGACGATCGTGCTCGATGTCGGCGCCGATGTGAAGATGGACGCCCGCAATCTGGCCCAGTGCGCCAGCATGGGGTCGATCTATGCGGGCGCCGGGTTCGGCGTGGCGCGGCCGCGGGTCGGTCTGCTCAATATCGGCTCGGAGGCGCATAAGGGCCTGTCCGTCCTTCGCGAGGCGGGCGAGCGGATCGCCGCGGCGGCGCGGAGCCAGGGCTATGAATATGTCGGCTTCATCGAGGCCAACGACATCCCGATGGATGTGGTCGACGTCGCCGTGACGGATGGGTTCACCGGCAATGTCGCGCTGAAAGCGGCCGAAGGAACGGCGCGGCTCATCCAGAACAAGATGCGTGAGACGCTGAAGGGCTCTCCGCTGGCGATGCTCGGCGGGTTGTTGGCCTATCGCGCGCTCAAGGACATGAAGCGGAGCATGGATCCGCGGGCGGTCAACGGGGGCGTGTTCCTCGGCGTGCGCGGCGCGGTGGTGAAGAGCCATGGCTCGGTCGACGCGATCGGCTTCGCGGCGGCGCTCGGCCTCGCGACGCGGGTCGGCGTCGCGGGTCTGTCGGGTCGTTTGGCGCAGCTCATCGAGCTGGAGACGGCGGCGTAAGGCGCGCGGCGGCGTCAAATCGGCGGCGTTTAGTCGGCAGGGTCAAATCGGCAAGGCCGTCGTGTCTTTGATGTTCTCCATGACGAAGCTGGCCGAGACTTCTGCGATCGGCGTCTTTGCAATGAGGCGTTGATAGAAGCGGTCGTAAGCTTCGACGTCGCCGACGCGGACGCGCAGCACATAGTCGAGGTCTCCGGTCATGCGCTGGGCGCTGACGATCTCCGGCATCTCCCGCACCGCGGCGCGGAAGCGCCGCAACCACTCCAGGCTGTGATCGTTGGTCCGGATCAGCACGTAGACCTGGAGGCCCAGCCCGACCGAGGCCGGATCCACGAGGGCGACCCGTTTGGCGATCACGCCATCCGCCTCCATCCGTTTCACCCGGCGCCAGCAGGCGTTCCTGGACAGTCCGACCCGCTCCGCCAGGGCGTCGACGCTTTGAGCGGCGTCCCGCTGCAGCAGAGTGAGGAGACTACGGTCAATTTCGTCCAAGGAATCCGGTTTCAATGGGATGGCGTCCACAGGATGCTGCGTCACTTTGGTGATTTTGAGAAAAATTGGCGCCGCTGGTCAAGTATCGTCGCTCCTAATCTCGTTTGGCGGATCTCAGGAGCGTAGACCCATGATGCAGTTTTGGCGGCGGACCTTTCTCGACCACCCGCAGTCGGTCGACGAGACCTATCTGGAGCATTTGCGCTTCGCCGGCTGGTTCGCCGGCCGCTTGTTTGCGGCCGGCGCCGCGGCCGCCGTGCATGCGCTGATCCCGTCGCTGTTTCCAGACACGGCGAGCCGCATGATCAAGGAGATGCATCAGCGCCTAACGCGCCGGCTCTGATCGCGCGGCGCGCGGTCGCTCGGCGGTCCGCAGGCCCGGCGCGTCACCAGAAGTAGGACAGCTTGAGCCGGATGTAGCTGTCGCTGCGCAGATCGCTTTCGAGTTCGTCGTCGTCGGGGAACAGGAAGCCCTGGCCCTCGACCTCGAGCTTCAAGCCCTCGCCGATGCGGCGCTCGGCCTCGAGCCGCAGCCCCGTGGCGCCGCTCTGCACATCGGTCGCGGCGAAGGCGAGGATCTCCGTGTCCTCGACATCGTTGAAGGCGTAGCGAAGGCCGTAGATCGCTTCTTCCTCGAACGTGGTCAGCGCGTCCTCGCCCCGGCTGTCATAGGCGCCCTCGAGCAACAGGCCGAGATCGCCCGGCGCGCCGCCGAATTGGAACAGCGTGTACTCCACGCCGCCGGTGACGGCGACGTAGTCCGTGTTGTCGAGGTTGCGATCGAGCTGATTGAATCGGGCGATGGTCTCGAGTTTCCAGAGCGCCGGACCGCTGGTGTACTGGCCGTCGAAGCCGAGCTGGACGATGTCGTCATAGACCGGGCGGACCCGGGTCGGCCGACCGACGGCGTCGAACGTGAGCGGCTCGAAGGCGGCGTCCCGGCTGACGCCGTAGAAGCCCGAGACGCCGAAATCCACGTCGCCCACGACCCGCTCCCAGCGGAGCGCGGCCGATTGCGCCCACTCGTCGCCGTCGACCTGGTAGCGCGCCTCCTCGTCCGAGATCACCAGGCCGGAGCGCAGGCGTCCGCGCTCGCCCGGGAAGGTGGGCTCGCGGAAGAAAGGCAGCCAGTAGGCGGAGAACTTGCCGTACTCGCCCGCGAAGTAGGTGGCGCGGAGCATCGGCTGGCCGAGCTTGTCCTCGCCGTCGATGTCCTCGACGAGGTCGTCGGAGTTGATGATGTCGACGAGCTGGAGCGCTTCGGTCTTGCCCCAATAGACGAAGTCGGCGCCGAGGGTGAAACCCCAGTCGCCCGAGTTCACATCGAATTTCGCCTCGCGCAGATCGAAATGGGTGCGGCGCTCGTCGGCCGCGTCGAGCCGGGCGAAGGGCGTCAGGGTGAAGGCGACGTCGCCGCCGGCCCATTCCAGGAGCAGGGAGGGTCGAACCGCGATCGAGACGTCGTCGCGCTCCTGGCCCTTGAAGTTCGGGCTCTCGAAGAAGCCGGTGCCTTCGAGCTCGACATTTCCGTAGAACTCGACCGCCTCGGGCCGCCACCACGGGTCGGCGGCGGCGTCGGCGTCGGCGTTTTGGGCCGAAGACGGCGCCGCCGAGGCGAGGGCCGAGGCCAGCGCCATGGCGGCGACAAGGCTCAGTCGCTTGGATTTCGGTCGTTCAAGTTTCATCGTCGCCCCCGCGCGATGGCGTTTCTCCGAGGCTTCCCCGACCCGATCCGGCCGGAGAAGGCGGCATTGGTTCGAGCGCCGGCCGCCGCCGACCGCTATCGGATTTGCGTCAGTTTTCCCTGAACGAAATCGGCGTCGGTCAGGCCGGTTTTGAACTCGTAGCCCTCGTAGACGATG
>JBCBRF010000162.1:0-8791 GCA_039819865.1 Pseudomonadota bacterium
GTCGGGCGCGCTTTATGGGGCGGTGTGGAACGCGCCCGACACCAGCCGCCATCCTGGGAGCCCGATCGCGACGTCCGCCGCGCGCGCCGCCAAAAGCGCTTTCCACACGATCGGATCGGCGCGGATGATCGCCTCGAAACGCGCGCCGAGCCCAGGGTTCTCCGTCGACATGCCGGCCACCAGCGGTCGGTCGGGCGCGCCTGTCAAGCGCCCCCTCTTGGCCCTCTCTTGCGCCCCCTGTTGGCTCTCTCTTGACCCCGTCTTGGCCCCCTTCGCGCGCGCCGAGATCCATCCGCCCGCGATCGCCCGCTCAGCCGGCCGTCAGGACCTCCCACGCCAGCGCCAGCGTGCAGAGCCAGCCCGCCGTGAACACGATCGGCCGGAGCGGAAACCGGAAGACGCCGCTGATCATGCCGGCTGCGTGCGCGACTCTGAGCCAGAAGAAGATCGCCGTCGCCCAGACGGTGACGACGGTCGAGACCTGCGCCGCATGCGCGATCAGCACCAGCGCCGCGAAGGGCGTCGCCTGCTCGATCAGGTTGAGATGCGCCCGGTGGGCCCGATGCACCCATGCCGGCAAAGCCCGCAGATCGGGCGGCCGGATGAAATCCGGCCCCGGATCCGCGACCGATAGGCCCGTCCCGACGATGAACGGGATCCAGAGGCTTGCCGCCAGGACGCCGGTCAGGGTCAGATAGAACAGCTCCGTGCTCATCACCGCCGCCTCACCGCGCCATCTTGATCGGACGGCCGGTCTCCAGCCACGATTTGAGGCTCGCCAGATGCCTTGCCCAGCCCTCGCGCACGCCCTCCTGCCCCGGCGGCAGCGCGTAATGCTCGCAGGTGAGTTTGCAGACCGCATCCACGCCCGAGCCCTCCTCCTCGATCAGGAAGGCGATCTTCGAGGCTGGCGCGTCCGGACCGAACCAATGCGGCTCGAAGCTCAACTCTAGCCGCGACTTCGGCTCCGCCCGGATCAGCTTCTGCGTGAGCATCGGCGCGCCCTCCGGGGTCAGCACGCGGTGCCCGCCCTCCGGCGTCGCCTCCGCCGCGTTCGCCGCGAAATGGTGGGCGGCGATCCGCTCCGGGTCCGTCAGAGCGTCCCAGAGCGCGTCCCGCCCGCATTTGATGAATGTCTGAATCACGAAATCCGGCTTTTCCGACATGGTCCGCGCCTCCTCGAGTTGCGTCTTGAGGTCGATCATCGATCGGACAAGCGGCCGGACGCGGAAGGGCTCGATCCATCGATCGATCGCCTCCTGCAGGGGCAGGGCGTTCAGATGATGGTGTTTGAACCGCCCGGCCTTCCGCGTCAGGACCAGGCCGGCCTCCTCCAGCGTCTTGAGATGCTTCATCACGCCGAAGCGCGTCATCTCGAAGCCGGCCTCCGCCAGACCCTTCTCCAGCTCGCCGAGCGTCCGCCCGTCCCGGCTCCTCAACAGATCGAGGAGCGCCCGACGCGCCGGATCGCTCAGCGCTTTGAAGACCTTGTCCATGGCGGGACCAGTAGGTGATTAGATGGTCACGTGTCAATCGGCTCACGTTTTGATCGAGTCGACGGCGCCCTCTCCGCAGGCGAAAGCGAAAAAGCCGCCCCGGTTTCCCGGAGCGGCTCGCAGCGGACGTCGTTTCGGAGACGGCGACTGGCGCCGACATCAAGCCGACGTAAGCGCGGGGCGCTTACATCATGCCCATGCCGCCCATGCCGCCCATGTCGCCCATGTCGGGCGCGCCGCCGCCGGACTTCTTCTCCGGCTTCTCGGCGACCATCGCTTCGGTGGTGATGAGCAGGCCCGCGACCGACGCGGCGTCCTGCAGCGCGGTGCGCACCACTTTCGCCGGGTCGATGATGCCCTTCTTCATCAGGTCGCCATACTCTTCGTTCTGCGCGTCGAAGCCGTAATTGGTGTCCTTGTGCTCAAGGATCTTGCCGGCGACGACCGAGCCGTCCACGCCCGCGTTCTCGGCGATCTGACGGGCCGGCGCCTGCAGCGCGATCCGAACGATCTCCATGCCGCGGATCTGGTCCGGGTTTTCGGCCTTCGGCTTGTCGAGCACCTTCGAGGCGTGCAGCAGCGCCACGCCGCCGCCCGGCACGACGCCTTCCTGCACCGCGGCCCGGGTGGCGTTCAGCGCGTCGTCGACGCGGTCCTTGCGCTCCTTCACCTCGATCTCGGTCGAGCCGCCGACGCGGATCACCGCGACGCCGCCCGCGAGTTTCGCCAGACGCTCCTGGAGCTTCTCACGGTCGTAGTCCGAGGTGGTCTCTTCGATCTGCTGCTTGATCTGGGCGACGCGCGCGTCGATCTCGCTCTTGTCGCCGGCGCCGTCGACGATCGTGGTGTCGTCCTTGGCGATCTTCACGCGCTTCGCGGTGCCGAGCATGTCGATCGTGACGTTCTCGAGCTTCATGCCGAGATCGTCCGAGATCACCTGGCCGCCGGTCAGGATCGCGATGTCCTGCAGCATCGCCTTACGACGATCGCCGAAGCCCGGGGCCTTCACGGCCGCGATCTTCAGGCCGCCGCGCAGCTTGTTGACCACCAGGGTCGCCAGGGCCTCGCCTTCGACGTCTTCCGCGATGATCAGCAGCGGCTTGCTGGTCTGGATGACCGACTCGAGCAGCGGCACCATCGGCTGCAGCGACGAGAGCTTCTTCTCGTGCAGCAGGATGTAGCAGTCCTCGAGCTCGGCGAGCATTTTGTCCGGGTTGGTCACGAAGTACGGGCTCAGATAGCCGCGGTCGAACTGCATGCCCTCGACCGTCTCGAGTTCGAACTCCATCGTTTTCGACTCTTCGACGGTGATCACGCCCTCGTTGCCGACCTTCTGCATCGCTTCGGCGATCTTCTCGCCGATGATGACTTCGCCGTTGGCCGAGATGGTGCCGACCTTCGCGACTTCGCTGCTGTCGGTGACGTCGCGCGCCATCTTTTCGATCTCGGCGACCACTTTGATCACGGCGGCGTCGACGCCGCGCTTCAGGTCCATCGGGTTCATGCCGGCGGCGACCGCCTTCATGCCCTCGCGGACGATCGCCTGGGCGAGCACCGTGGCGGTGGTGGTGCCGTCGCCGGCCTCGTCATTGGTCTTCGAGGCGACCTCGCGGACCATCTGCGCGCCCATGTTCTCGAACTTGTCCGAGAGCTCGATCTCTTTGGCGACCGACACGCCGTCTTTCGTGATGCGCGGGGCGCCGAACGACTTGTCGAGCACGACGTTGCGGCCTTTCGGGCCGAGCGTGACCTTGACCGCGTCGGCCAGGATGTTCACGCCGCGCAGCATGCGGTCGCGAGCGTCGGTGTGGAACTTAACCTCTTTCGCAGCCATCGGAGGCTCCTTTCAGGTTTATCGGTTTCTGGGAGGGTGCTCGGGGCGGCCGATCAGGCCAGCACGCCGAGGATGTCGGACTCTTTCATGATCAGCAGGTCTTGCCCGTCGAGCTTGACCTCGGTGCCGGACCACTTGCCGAACAGGATCTTGTCGCCCTTCGAGACCGCCATCGGGATCAGCTCGCCGCTGTCCTTGCGCGCGCCCTCGCCGACCGCGATGACCTCGCCTTCCTGCGGCTTTTCCTTCGCCGTATCCGGGATGATCAGGCCGCCGGCGGTCTTCTCATCGCTCTCGATGCGGCGGACCAAAACCCGGTCGTGAAGCGGTTTGAAGTCCATCATGCGCTCCGTATATGCAGTGAATGCTTCGGGATAACGCGGTGGGGTGCTGCGAAAAAAAGCGCCCCCTCGCCGCGGTTAGCACTCTCTTGCTATGAGTGCTAACGCGACGGAGTTAGGGGGTGCTCCGCGGCCCGTCAACACCCCGTGAGCGGGTCTTGCGAAAAAAATGCGCAGCGCACGCCCAACCGGTGGGCGCGCCGTGCCTCCGCCGTCGACGCGCCCGAAAAACCCGCCGCCGCGGCGTCGCCGTTAAGCTCTCGTTCACCGTCCTGTCCCAAATCGTGACCAAAGTCTTGACGGACGACCGAGCTGCCGGAGGGGATGATGGAGACCCAAGACGACGGACCGAGCTTCGGCGAGGTGATCGTCGACGTCTGGAACACTGGGGTGTTCGGCGTCGATCTCGGCCGAATCCTGTCGGCCGCGCTGATCCTCGTCCTGTGTCTCACGCTCCGGCACTGGATCGCCGGGCGTCTGCGGCGCTGGGCGGAGTATGTGACCCGCCGCACCGCCAACCAGCTCGACGACAAGGTCGGCGGCGCTCTGGCCGAGCCGATCTCGTTCGTGCCGGTGGTCCTCGGCGTCTTCCTCGCCTTCGAGATCCTGAGCCTCTCGGGCACGTTGAACGAGGTCGGGGTCGCGCTCACCCGCTCGCTGATCGCCTTCACGCTGTTCTGGGCGATGATCCGACTGACCGGGCCCCTGGCGCACGCGCTGTCCTGGGTGGAGGACTATCTGACGCCGGAGCTGACCGCCTGGTTCATCAAGGCCGTCAAGGTCGCGATCTGGTTCGTCGGCGCCGCCACCATTCTCGAGATCTGGGGCATCCGCGTCCTGCCGATCATAGCGGGCTTCGGCCTGATCGGCGTCGCAGTCGCGCTCGGCGCGCAGGACCTGTTCAAGAACTTGATCTCTGGCGTCCTGATCCTGGTCGAGAAGCGCTACCGCGTCGGCGACTGGATCAAGGTCGAGGGCGTGGTCGAGGGCGTGGTCGAGGCGATCGGCTTCCGCTCGACCAAGGTCCGGCGGTTCGACAAGGCCCCGGTCTATGTGCCGAACACGCACTTCGCCGACGGCGCGGTGGTGAATTTCGGCGAGATGACCCATCGCCGGATCTTCTGGACCATCGGCCTCGAGTACCGCACCACAGCGGCCCAGCTCCAGCGCATCCGTGACGAAGTCGAGCGCTACATCCTCGAGGACGACCGCTACCTCGCCCCGAAAGACGCCGGGACTTTCGTCCGGCTCGACGCTTTCTCCGGCAGCTCGATCGATCTCATGCTCTACTGCTTCACCCGGACCCGCGACTGGGGCGAATGGCTGGCGATCAAGGAGGAGCTGCTGCTCCGCATCAAGCAGATCGTCGAGGAGGCCGGCGCCGGCTTCGCCTTCCCGAGCCGCTCCCTTTATGTCGAGAACGCCGAGAGCCTGGGCGCCGCGCTGGCCCCGCCCGAGGCGTCTGCGCCCCCGAAACCCAAGGCCGTCCGCAGCCGATCGGGCGCCGGCGCAGGCAAGTCGTCTGCGAGCAAGGCGGCGCCCGGCGGGGCCGCAGGCGCCGCGCCCGCTGAAACAACCACGTCAACTTCAGGTTGAATTGTCGCAGTTTGCAACTGACGCATTGAGCCGGCGTGATTCGGCCCGCATGATCGGAGCTGCAATTTGGTCGTCTCGATGACCGACCGCTTGCGAGGTTCCTCTTCACTCTCCAACACGGAGAGACTTCACGCCCGGCCCGCCGGGCGTTTTTTTATGCGCGGCCCTTGAGCGCGATCAGGATCCGAGGAACCCGGACATCCGCCCGATCGAGCGGTGGAGCAGGACGCTAGACCGAGATCGCAAGCCGAAAAACAGGGGTCGCGATCTAGCGAAACTGGAGCGAGAGCAGCGCGACGCAGGCGCCGACCGTCAGAGGCGCGCGGAGCGCGCGCCACCAGGCGGGCGCCGCATGTCGAGCCGTCGCCCGCGCATCGTCCCAATAGAGCGCGGCGAAGCCGATCGCGAGAAGCAGCGCCGCGAACCCGTCCGACAGCGGCGGCCGCGCCCAGACCACCGCCCAGGCCCAGAGCGACGGCAGGACCGAAACCGCCAGCGGCCCCCAGTCGGGCCCGTCGCCGAGCCCGGCCGCCGCGAACCCCCAGCGGCACCCGCCCATGAAGGCGAGGATCGTCGCCGCATAGATCAGCAACCCGTCGACGGCCGTCGCCGCCCAATCGGGCGCCCCGACCAGCGCCAGAAACGCAAGCCCGAAGAACGGCAGAAGCCCGGACGCGCCGAGCCACATCGCGGGGCCGGGCGGCGTCTTGAGCATCGTCGACACTCCGCTGATCCAGCGCCGCATCCGCGCCTCCCTTCGAACCGACCCTGGTCTTCGCCCGCCGGGCGCCTAGGTCCTCCACATGACGGAACAAACCGATATGATCGTCGCGCGGCCAGTGTCGACTCCAACCGCCGCCGCCGAGGGAGCCAAAGCCGCCGAAGTTTTTTACGACGGGGCCTGTCCGATTTGCCGGCGCGAAATCGCCCTTTACCGCGGCATGGCGGACGAGCGCGTCGACTGGCGCGACGTGTCGGCCGACGCGGAGACGACCGGATCCATCGAGTCCAGCGGCCTGTCGCGAGAAGAATTGCTCGCGCGCTTCCATGTGCGGCGTCGAAACGGCGACCTCGTCTCGGGATTTCCGGCCTTTATGGCGGTCTGGCGCGCCAGCCCGCGGCTCGCTTGGCTCGGCCGCCTGTTCGACCGTCAACCGTTCCACTGGTTGGGCGATCGGCTCTACGCTCTGTTCCTGAGGGTCCGTCCGCTCTGGCGTAGCTGATTCCCGGCTCTCCCGAGCGAGCCGGTCCCGATCTTGGCGAGTCGCGCTCGCGCCGCTCAATTCTGCGTTGTTTTCGACACACTCCGGCGCAGATCGCAGCGCCTGCCTCGATCCGAGCGCCACGCCGGCCGCCCGACCGATCTCGTTAAGATTTTAGTTACCAACCGGGGCCAAGCGTGACGCTTGTTAAGCGAAGCGCAACCAGTCTGGATTGAACGCGCGCCAAAGAGTTCGGCGCGATCTGGCGAGAGAAGCGCGGCGCGGGGGGCGCGCGTGGGGCGCGTCCGGCGAAGAACGGGGCGACGCTAGCTCCGTCGCAGGCTCGGCACGGGTGAGACATGTCCGATATCATGACATCGCGGTTCTTCCCGCTGTTGGCGGCCGGTCTCGGCGTCGCCGCGGGATTGGCGGGGTATGTGGCCTCTGGGGCGATCGCGATCGGTTTGGGCGTCGGCCTCGCGGCCTTCGCCGCCGCGCTCAGCCTTCGAAACTGGTGGATCGCGGAGGAGGAGCGCCCCCTTCTGGCCGAGGAGCTTCTGGGCCTCCACGACACGGTCGACGTCCTGAAAGAGGAGGCGATCGAGCTGCGCGACCTCCTCACCGACCTCGCCGCCATCGTTGAAGAAAACGTGCAGTCGGGCGCCGACGCGCCCGCGCGCGCCGAGCCGAACGCGAAACCGCTCGAGGCGCTTAAGAGCCGCCTCGACGATGGCGACGCCCGCGCCGAGAAGCTGGCGAAGGCTCTGTCCCTCGCCGTCGCCGAGAACCGCCGTCTGGCGGAGCGCCTGTCCGATCTCGAGGCGCGAACGACGGCGCCGACGGCGCAAGCCGACGAACCGGCTCCCGCTCCGGCCCCGACCCGGGCCCCGGCCCCCGCCCCGGCCGCAGCCCCCGCGCCGGCCGCGCCCGCGGATGCCGCCGCTTCCGAGCCAAGCCGCGAAACGACAAGCCCGGAGGCGGACGACGCCGCCGCATTCGAGGACGACGCCCGGCGCGACGCCGCCGAGACCGCGGAGCCCGCCGCGGCGATGCGCTCCGCCGGCGTCTACGATCTCGGGGCGGCCGCCGAGCGCGTTCTGCGTCGGAGCGCGCCCGCGGCGCAGCCCGCCGCCTTCGCCGCGCCGATGACGGTGGGCGCGCTCGCGCGGGCGGAGACGGCCTTCGCCGCCGACCCGACCGTCGAGCAGGACGCTGAGGAACGCGACGCGCCGCGCGCCGAACGCCCCCTCCTCGACCGAGCCGCCGAAATCGCCTCGCCGCTGCCCCCCGCCGCCGCTCCCGCGCCGATCGAGCCCGAGGGCCGGGATCTGCGCCAAGGCGGGGTCGAGGGACCGGACGACGAGGCGTCCGAAGCCGCCGGCGAACCGGAGGCGGCGACCGAGACGCGCGATCCCGCGCCAAAGCGCCCGGCGCTTCACGCGGTCGAGCTCGTCGACGGGTCCTCTGGGACCGTGTTCGACCCAACCCTTCGCGACGCCGAGCAGGTCATGTTCTTGACGCCGACGCTGGCGCTGCCCTCGCGCGCGCCGGCGAGCTTCGAGCTGACCGGAGCGCCGGACGAAGGGCGCGGCGCGAAACCGCTTTCCGAAGCCGCGCGACTGCGCGCCGACAACGCTGCGATCGTTTGGGCCGCGGGCGCGGCGGCGAAGCTGCGAAAGGCCGACCCGTCGGTTTCGATCTTCTGCAACCTCTCGATCGAGGCGCTCCGCGATCGCGCCTTCCTCGCCGGTCTCGAGGCCTTCCTGCGCGAGGAGCAGGGCGACGCCCCGCGCGGCGCGGGCCTCGCCATCGAACTGAGCCAGCTCGACCTCGGCGGGATCGCGCCGTCGGACCAGGAGGCGCTCGAGCGTCTGGCCGCCGCCGGGGCGCGTCTGTCGATGGATCAGATCGTCGATTGGTCGGTGGACATCGACCGTCTGGCGCGCATCGGCTTCCGATACCTGAAACTCGACAGCGCCGAGTTCCTGGAGCGCGTGCGCGCCGCCGGCGGCTCTGCCGACCGTCTGCTCGCCGCCTTCGACCGCATCGGCCTGGAGCTGATCGTCGAGAGTGTCGAGGCCGCGGAGGAGCTCGAGGAGATCGTGAGCGCCGGCGCGCGGCTCGGCCAGGGCGGCGCGCTCGCCGCGCCGCGTCGGGTCCGGGCGGCCTGAGCGCAGCGCCGCTCAGCCGCGCAGCGGCGTCGGGCGCGCCCAGAGCGCCGCGCTTCGCCGGAAAACGCCCGCATGCATTGACCGCGGCTGCGCTCCGCGACTAGCTCCGCCCGGCACGCGTTCCGCGGCTTCGATCGGAGCTCCCTATGAC
>JBCBRF010000163.1:0-8787 GCA_039819865.1 Pseudomonadota bacterium
CGTCGAATAGATGATCTGGGGGATGAAGCACTCCGAGATCAGCGTCGCCCCGAAATCGGACCGAGCGGGCGAGCCGTCTGGGGCCGCCGCCAGATCTCGGTCGGGATCGATGGGCGCCGCCAACCCTTCGTCGCAGAGCCGGATGCCGTCGGCGGCGACCACGTCGACCAGATCCCACGTGACGTAGCCGGCTTCGCGCATCGCGCGTAAGCGCGCGACGCTCTCGGCGGAACTCTGATCATGCGTGATGCGCACTGACGGAAACAGGCGCTGGTACGGCTCCGCATAGGCTTTCTGCTGTGACCGAGAATACGTCCCGCCCCAAGAGACGACCGTCATCGCGTCGGCGCAGTCGCGGCAGGGGCCGGCCGAGCCGGATGCGAGGGAGGCGCTTGAGGGCGCGCTCGGCGCCGGCGTCGGCGCCGCCTTCAAAGCCGCGAGGCTCGCCTCGGTGAGCCGCCCGTCCGGCGAAAGGCCTGCGCCCTGCTGAAACGCCCGCATCGCGCTTTGCGATCCCGGCCCCCAAGCGCCGTCGACGCCGCCGCGATAGAAGCCGAGGCGCCCCAGCTCGGTCTGGGCCGATCGATAATCGTCTTCCCGCGGAAAGGCGGGGGGCTCTGGCGTCGCCGCCGGCGTCGTTGCGCTTGCGGCGGCCGGGGCCGAACCGGCGTCGCAACTGAGCTTCTGCCGCATGACCTTCGCGAATCCGGCGCGGTTGGCGGTCGGGCAGACGCGCAGATACTCCGCATAGCCTTCGCAATTGTTGAGCTGCTGCGCGATCGACCAGAGTTCTTTGGCGTCGTCCCGGGTGCAGGCCGCTCCGGCGCGGTCGGTGGCGCTGGTCGAACAGGTCGAAGCAACCGTCGACAAACAGTCCCGGTATGCGGCGAATTGCCCTTCGCAGCCCACGGCTTGGCTGCCGGCGCCCAGCCTTTGGCATTGCGGGGTGATCAGCCGTCCGCAACTCGTCGCAGGGTTCGCGCAGAGGTCCGACTGCGCGAGGACAGGGCTCGAGCATAGCCACGCCGCGATCACGATAGCTAAAGACCTGATCATAAACACGCGGCGTCTCGTTCTTACGGGTTCTAAACCGCGACGACCTTAGTCGCCGCGGCGGCCGTGGAGCAATCGGCGAAGCGCGCGCGGCCCGGTGAGGACCGCGCCTCCCGGTCAGCGCGCGTTAGCCTTCCGCCACGCCTCAAAAGCCTCACGATGGCGGTCCTGGGTGCAAGGATAGAGGCCGATGATGCTCTCGCCCGCCTTCACCTGCTCCACCACGAAATCTTCATAGGCCGTCATCTCGACCGCCTCCGACGCGACCTCGTCCGCCAGATGCGCCGGGATCACGATCACGCAGTCGTCGTCGCCGACCAGAACGTCGCCTGGGAACACCGGCGCGTCGCCGCAACCGATGGGAACGTTCAATTCGATCGCCTCGTGGAGGGTGAGGTTGGTCGGGCTCGAGGGGCGCTGATGGTAGGCGGGCATCTCGAGCGCGCCGATGACCGCGGCGTCGCGAAACCCGCCGTCGGTCACGATCCCGGCGGCCCCGCGCTTCATCAGCCGCGTGATCAGGATGTCGCCGGCCGACGCCGCCCGGGCGTCCTTGCGGCTGTCCATCACCAGAACATGGCCCTCGGGGCAGGTCTCGATCGCGACCCGCTGCGGATGTTGGGGATTGAGGAACTCGACGAGCTGGTTGCGATCCTCGCGCGCCGGCATGTAGCGCAGCGTGAAAGCCGGGCCGACCATGTTGCGGCCCTTGCGCGCGACGGGACCGACGCCCTGGATCACCTGATTGCGCAGGCCGCGTTTGTAGAGCGCGGTGGCGAGCGTCGCGACCGAGACGCCCAGCAGCTTCTCACGGGTCTCCGGGTTCATGCGCTCTAGCTCCCCAATAGCTCGACGGCGCAGCCTCGCCGCCACGGGCGTCAGAAAATGTCCGGCTCGCCCGCGGCGCGGCCGAAGGCGGTCTCCAGGAAATCGAAATCGCAGCCCTTGTCGGCCTGCGAGACATGGCGCTGGAACATCCAGCCCCAGCCGCGCTCGTAGCGGGGCTCCGGCGGCGTCCAGGCCGCGCGGCGGCGCGTGATCTCCTCCTCGGCGACCATCATGTCGAGCCGGCGGCTCCCCAGATCGAGCCGCACCCGGTCTCCGGTCTCGAGCAGCGCGAGCGGGCCGCCGACGAACGCCTCCGGCGCGACATGGAGCACGCAGGCCCCATACGACGTGCCGGACATCCGCGCGTCCGAGATCCGAAGCATGTCGCGGCAGCCCTGCTTCAGGAGCGCCTTCGGCATCGGCAGCATGCCCCATTCGGGGAAGCCGGGGCCGCCTTGCGGTCCGGCGTTCCTGAGCACCAGCACATGATCGGGCGTGACCTCGAGCGTCTCATCCTCGATCGCGGCCTTCATTTCCGGATAGCTGTCGAACACCAGCGCCGGGCCCTCATGGCGGTGAAAGCGCGCATCGCAGGCGGCCGGCTTGATCACCGCGCCGTCGGGGCAGAGATTGCCGCGCAGCACCGCCAACGAGCCCTCATGGTAGACCGGGTTCGACAGCGGCCGGATGACGTCCGCGTCGTGGACCTCGGCGTCGGCGATCCCCTCGGCGAGCGGGACCCCCGCGCAGGTGAGCGCGGTCCCGTCCAGCCGGCCGCCGAGCGCCTTCATCAGCGCTCGAAGCCCGCCGGCGTAGTAGAAATCCTCCATCAGATAGCGTTCGCCGGCTGGCCGGATGTTGGCGATCAGCGGCGTCTCGCGGCCGAGCGCGTCCAGATCGTCGAGATCGAGCGCCACGCCCGCGCGCCGCGCCATCGCGATCAGATGGACCACCGCATTGGTCGAGCAACCGGTCGCCATCGCCACCACGGCAGCGTTTCGGATCGCGGCCGGCGTCAGGATGTCGTCGGGCGTCAGATCCTCCCAGACCATCTCGACGACGCGTCGGCCGCAGGCGGCGGCCATGCGCTTATGGTTGGCGTCCGGCGCGGGGATCGACGACGCGCCCGGCAGGCAGAGACCCATCGCCTCCGCAATCGCGGTCATCGTGCTCGCCGTGCCCATGGTCATGCAGTGCCCGTAGGAGCGCGCGATGCCGCCCTCGACGCCCCGCCATTGCTCGGCGCTGATCGCGCCGGCGCGCCGTTCATCCCAGTACTTCCAGGCGTCCGAGCCCGAGCCGAGCACGTCGCCGGCGTAGTTCCCGCGCAGCATCGGGCCGGCCGGCATGAAGATGAAGGGAACGCCGGCCGAGATCGCGCCCATCACGAGCCCTGGCGTGGTCTTGTCGCAGCCGCCCATCAGCACCGCGCCGTCGACCGGATGGCTTCGGATCAGCTCCTCCGCCTCCATCGCCAGCATGTTGCGATAGAGCATGGTCGTCGGCTTCACGAAATTCTCGGCGAGCGAGATCGCCGGCAGCTCGATCGGGAACCCGCCCGCCTGCAGCACGCCGCGCCGGACGTCTTCGAGCCGCGCTTTGAAATGCGCATGGCAAGGATTGATGTCGGACCAGGTGTTGAGGATCGCGATGGTCGGCCGCCCCGCCCAGTCCTCGGGCGCATAGCCCATCTGCATCAGACGCGAGCGGTGCCCGAAGCTGCGCAGATCGTCCGGCGCGAACCACCGCGCGCTGCGCAGGTCGTCGGGTTTCTTCACTCGGGAACGCGCCATTAGGGGCTCCTGGGGGAGGGGAGGGGGCGGTTCGCCACGCTTGCGCTGTTCTGGGTGGCTGTCTAGCAGCGAGCGGGCGCCGTGTCGCCGGATCGACGCCGCAGAAGGCGGGGTCTGTTCCAACAGGGTCTCGGAGCCAAGGCTGCGCGCGCGCGGAGATGGCTGCGCGTAAGATCATCGGCGCGTCGGGCGATTTCCGCGCCGCGTCGGGCCGGATCTGGTGTCCAAAGAGACGCCCGCGCGCCCGGCGAGCGATGTCGGTTTCGAGGTTGTCCACCGCGCCGGCGCTTGCGGAGCGAACGCCCTATCTCGCGTCGACCCGGCCAACATGATATCGACCTTAGAAGCGGCTCCGGAGCAGATCGCCGTCTCAGTTGACGCAAGCGGCGTTGACGGGCCCTGCGGACACTGGCTGCGATGGCGACCTGGGTCGAGACACCTTCTGTCGGACAGATATGACCAATATCGATCATCCCATAGTATTATTCGTCGATGACGATGAAACGGATCTATTGCTTGTCGGCCGGATCGCGAAGAAGCTCGGTTTTGATAATAGAATTCGCACCGTCGACGACCCTGACGACGCGCTTGCGCTATTGAGTCGGTTGCCATCGAGATTCGGTACGCCGCCCGCGGTTCTGGTCACCGACATCAACATGCCCAGCATGTCCGGGCATGAACTGATCGACAAGATTCGGAGCGCCGATCAGCTGTGCAATTTGCCGATCTTCGTCCTATCGACGTCCGACTTGCAGAGCGATTTCGAACGCGCCTATCGCTCGAAGGTCGCCGGGTACATCGTCAAGGACACCTCCGGCCAGCGCATGAGCGAGTGCGTTGCGATGATCATGCACTATAGCCGCGCCGTGGAGTTCCCGGCGTCGCATTGAGCGGCCCTACGCGGGTCGCTCGAAGCCCGTCGTTTCATCCCGGTCGTGTCAGGCCGATCGTTCGGCGTCACGCCAAAAGGTCGGCGGGCAAGCTCACGACGAAACTGGCCCCTGGCCGCTCCGACGGATCCGACGCCAGGGTGATCGAGCCGCCCATATCCTCGACGGTCTTCTTCACCAGCGCCAGCCCGATCCCGCTGCCCGGCGCGTGCTCTCGCGATTTCACCTTTCGAAAGGGCAGAAAGACCTTGTCGTGATGCCGCGGGTCGATCCCGGGACCGTCGTCCGCGAACTCGATCAGGACGCGCCCGTCTGCAGTCTCAGACGACACCTGGAGCGTGACTTTCCCCGTCTCCGAATGCTTGACGGCGTTATCGACGATATTCTGAAACACCAGCCGCATCGCGGCCTCCGACGCGTTGAGTTCCGGCAGGTTCTCCGCGAGCCGCAGGTCGAGTTGCTGCTCGCTGAACAGCCCCGAAATGTCATTGAGCAGGTCGCGCGTCGAGATCGTCTCCACGCGATGCTTGAGCGGTTGCAGGCTCGAGAAATCGCGCAGATCGCTCAGCATCTGGGACAGCCGCTCGGTGTGTTCCGACAGCCGCGTGACGTGCGTCTGAAGCTCTTCCGAAGGCTCCCCCTCCAAGTCCTCGATGATCCACTCGCCGCTCGTCCGGATCGCGCGGAGCGGCGCTTTCAGATCGTGGCTCACGATGTCCGCGAACTGAGTGAGGCTGCGGTTCGCGCGCGCGATGTCGGTGATGTCGACGAAAGTGAGCACCGCGCCGTCGATGGCGTTGCCGCGTCGATAGGGCAGCACCCGGAGCAGAAAGTCGCGCCCGGCCGCTTCGATGTTGCGCTCGACCGGCTCGCCGGTTTGCTCGACCTTCGTCACGACCGCTTCCAGATCCGGAAAGTCGAACCGCGACGTCACGTGCCCGATCGGCCGTCCGATATCTCGGCTCAGGATATTGAAGGTCTGCGCCACCGCGGGCGTGATCGTTCGGATGTTGAGGTCGCGATCCAGGAACAGCACCCCGATTTCCGTGCTTTGGAGCAGGTTGTCCAAGTCTGAAGTCAGATCGATAAGTTCTGATATCTTTGATTGATGCTCTGAGCTGACCGTGTAAAGTTCTTCGTTGACCGCGTGAAGTTCTTCGTTGACAGTTTGTAGTTCTTCGTTGGAGGCCGTGAGTTCTTCGTTTGTGGCTTGAAGCTCCTCATTGGTCGCCTGAAGTTTCTCGTTCGACGTCTCCAGTTCTTGCGTCGTCGTCTGCAGCGATTCCTCGGCGAAGCCCAAGTCCCGCTCCAGATCGCGGATGCGCGCCCGCATCGCGCTGGCGTCTTCATCCTCCGGTTGCTCCGGCGCGACGTCGGCGCCCGCCGCGCCCGCGGGCGCCTCGCGCGGGAGGAGCGACAGCGCGATCAGCAGTGGGGACTGATCGATCGGGCCTCCGACATCGACGACGCAGACCGTCACGCTCACCGACGCCTCTTCGCCGGTCGCCGGATCCTTGAAGGCGACCGTTCTCGAGAACTCCTGGTTCTGCGCGTTCCGCATCCGTTCGAGACCGAACCGCACGGCGTTTCGCAATTGGTCGTCGATCAATCCCACGATGCTCGAGGTGAACTGGCCGGACCGAAACCCGAGGAATCGACCAGCGTCCGCGAACACGTGCAGCACCTCGCCTTCGCGGTTGACCAGGATCGCGGAGCCCACGGTGCGGGACATCACCGAATCGTAGATCTGGAACAGCGAGCGCCCGGGCAGTCCTTTTCCGAGGGACACGATCCGCAGATCGTCGGAGCGCTTCGCCGCAGCGGCCGCCCCCGTCGCGGCTCTGTTCGCTCGGTTCATGCTCGAGGAGATCGGCAACAGCCGCGCCGCCTCCGGCAGCCGAACATCGCGCTTCTTGCGGAACAGCCGCCAGCGCGGCGACAGCGACACGAACTCCGCCGACAACTCCCCCAGAGTCTCGCTCGGGCCGAGAAGCAAATGCCCGTCCGCCCTGAGCGCGAAATGGAACATCGCGATCGATTTCCGCTGCGCCTCCTCTTCGAGATAGATCAGGAGGTTGCGGCAGCTGACCAAGTCCATTCGGGTGAACGGCGGATCCCGGATCAGGTTATGCTTCGAGAATACGACGGCGTCCCGCAGCGGCTTGGAGACCTGGAAATCGTCGCCAGCGACCGTGAAGTAGCGTTCTTTGAGCTCCTTCGGCACGTTGGTGAGCTGCTCCCGCGTATAGGCGCCGCGACTGGCGATCGCGAGTGAGCGGGGATGAATATCCGTGGCGAAAATCTTCGCGCGCAGCCGGACCCCCAGCGTCCGCGCGCGCTCGGTCAGAAGGATCGCGAGCGAATACGCCTCTTCACCGCTTGCGCAGCCCGGAACCCAGACGCGCACTTCGTCGCCGTCGCGAATCTTCGCGTCCAGGCGCGGCAGCACCTCCTTTGCGACCAGGTCGAACGCCTCGCGGTCGCGGAAGAATGTGGTCACGCCGATCAACAGGTCCGCGTAGAGCGCCTCCAGCTCCTCGGCGTCGCGCGCCAGGATTGTCACGTAGTCCTCGAGATCGTCGCAACGCTGCAGCTTCATGCGACGTTCCATCCGACGCCCGACCGTCGAGGTTTTGTAATAGCCGAAGTCTAAGCCGAACCGCAGCTGCAGCAGCCGAATGATCTGCTGTTCCGCCGTCGTGTCTTCGGCGAGATCGACGCCGTTCTCAGGGTTCGGTCGCTTGCCGTCCAGAATGTCGGTCACCGCCGCCGCCAGCTGTTTCGGCGTGCCGACCAGCGCGTTCGGACAGGCGTCGATCACCGACCGCGGCATGCTTTCGAACTTCGCCGATTCGGGGCTCTGCGCCAGAACCACGCCGCCGGCGGCCTGAATCGAGATCGCCCCGAGCGTGCCGTCCGAGCCGGTGCCGGACAGCACGACGCCGAAGGCCTGCTCGCGTCGCTGACTGGCGAGCGACTCAAAAAAATCATTGATTGGAAGGCTGAATTCGTACGCGTTTTCATTGAATACTATTTCAAAATGATCTCCTTCCAGCCGAAGTGAGGAACGGGGCGGCGCCAAATAGATGACGCCGACTTCAACCGGCATGTTGTCATGGATCACCTTGATGGTGAGGTCCGAATGCCGTTTCAGCAGCTCCGGCATCATGCTGCGGAAGTCGGGCGACAAATGCTGGACGACGACAAATGCCGCGCTGTGACGACGGGGCAGGGCTTCGAAAAACTGCTCGAGCGGTTCGAGCCCGCCGGCCGATGCGCCGACCGCGACGATCCGTGCGACAGCGTCGTCTTCCGGGCTCGCTGCTTTGACTTCGTCGCTCGCCGGCATTCTAGGATCCAGAAAAAAGTTTCTTTCGGCCACCAGCTTGGTCATCGATCGGAGAGGGTGGCAAGTGCGCCATCCAGTCGCGACGGCCCGCCGCCCGTCGGCGACTTGAAGAACAGGCGGCGCCGCCCGCTGGTTTTCTCAAGAAACGCAAGCAGAGCCCTGTCGGTGACGAAATGGCGACACTTGTCGGTTTTTCAGCTTGGCGCGACATGAACGACCAGTTAAGAGCCCGCTGGGAATGATAGCCGTTCCTTACGGGGTGCGGAAAACAACGACGTCGTCGCATCGCGACAGACGCGCGAGCAGTGAATGTTGGGAATTCGGGATGAGCGACTCTCTCGGCGACAGCCGAAACCTTGAGGTTCATTTAGAAGACCTTTTTGGTCGCCTTGAACAACTTAAATATCAGCGGCGTGATGGCGTGTCGCAAATTGACGCGGCTCGAAGCCTTCTTGAGCTGAGCGAGCAGCTCCGTGAGACCTCTCAGCGGATCCGCTCGAAATCCGAGGGCATTCGGCGAGATTTCTCACCGTCCCTGAACTAAGCTCTCTACCGAAGCCGAGGGCGTATTGCGCGCGGTCGAGCGCGCGATAGGGACCGGTATGAGTCGGCGGCTGGCGCGCGGCCGCGCCGGATCGCCGTCGCGCGCCGCGTTTTGGGGCGCGAGGTGGGCGACAGCGCATGCCCGGGACTCGACAGAATACTCTCAAGTTATCCACAGATGACGCTTTGTCGCTTGCGTCGCGCGCCGCGCCTGCGATACTTCATTAATGTTGTGTTGAGACAGTTTTCTCAGAAGAAGAGAAGATATGACTGGCGAAATGGCGCGCTTTATCTTGTTCGATGACGATGCGGATTTTGCAGAAATGCTGCG
>JBCBRF010000164.1:0-8774 GCA_039819865.1 Pseudomonadota bacterium
GGCCCGATACGCTGATCCGCTTCATCCCGAACGCGGACTACGTCGGCGGATCGAGCTTCCAGTTCCGCGCCTGGGACCAGTCGATCGGGGCGGTCGGAGACCTGGTCGACGCCTCGGTGAACGGGGCCGACACGCCCTTATCCGCCGTCAGCGACCAGGCCAACGTGACCGTGACCCCGGTCAACGACGCGCCGGAGCTCGACGTCTCGGGCGACCCGACCTTCACCACCGTGGCTCAAGATGCGACCGCGCCCACCGGAGACCGCGTCTCCGACCTGATCGCGGACGGGACCATCACCGACGCCGACGGCGCCGCGGTCGAGGCGATCGCGGTCACCGCGGCGGCCACCGACGACGGCGTCTGGCAGTACTCGACCGACGGCGGGACCAGCTTCCAGGCGGTCGGCGCGGTCTCGGAGACCTCGGCCCTCCTGCTGGGCCCGGACGCGCTGCTGCGCTTCGTGCCGACGACCGGCTTCGCGGGCGACGCCTCGATCGCTTTCCGCGCCTGGGACCGGAGCGCGGGCGCCGAGGGCGCGAAGGTCGACACGTCCACGAACGGCGGCGCGTACGCCTTCTCGACGCAGATCGAGACCGCGAGCGTGACGGTGAACAGCGCCCCGACGGCGAGCGCCTACGCCGCGCTCGACTTCAGCGGGACCAGCAGCTTCGTGAACGCGGGCGACAACTACGACCCTGACAACGGCGATCTGACGGTCGAGGCCTGGTTCTACTGGGACGGCTCGGCCAGCGGCAGCCAGACCATCGTCAGCAAGGGCGCCTCGGAGGTCGGCGAGGAGGGCTATTCGATGAAGATCATCGACGGCGCTCTGGTGCTGACCACCGCGACCCAGGACTCGGACCAGGACAAGAAAACCGCGGCGACCCACATCGATCTGTCGGGAGACCCGGGCTGGCGCCATGTCGCGATGGTGCTCGATCAGGAGGCCGGAAACGAGGCCAGCGCCATCACCGGCTACCTGAACGGTTCGGACGCCGGCTGGGTGGCGGGCTATGACGGCGCGAACGAGACCTTCACCAAGAGCAACACCGACACCACCGAGGACTTCCTGATCGGCGCCGACCAGGATCCCCTCCTGCTCGGGCTCGGGGACGCCTACGGCCACTACTTCAACAGCCAGATCGCAGACGTCCGGGTCTGGACCACGGCCCGCAGCCAGGCGGAGATCGAGGCCGACATGTTCACGGTGCTCGACGGGAGCGAGACCGACCTGGCCGCGCACTGGCGCCTCGACGACGTCTCGGGCGGCGTGGCCGTGAACAGCGTCTCGGGCGGCGTCGACGGAACGGTGACGGGCGGCGCGAGCGTGAACGACGGCGCCGCGCTCTCGATCGCCGCGAACGAAGCGGTGTCGGGACGGATCGCGGCCGAGGACCCGGAGGGCGACGCGCTGACCTTCTCCGTCGCCGACCAGGCCGACCACGGCACGGCGTCGATCGACGCGGACACCGGCGTCTGGGTCTACACCCCCGACGAAGGCTACACCGGCGCGGACACGATCAGCTACCAGGTGACGGACGCTTATGGCGGGCTCGACACCGTGTCGGTGACGATCACCGTGAGCTGAGGACCGCCGTCAGCCGATCACTCGATCAACCGGCGCGCGAAGAAGTCTCGACCGGACGGACCGCACGCCGGCCTGCCTCCTCCTGCAAAAACCGATCGACCGCAAGATTGCACCAGGGCGTGGCGAGCCCGCGCCCATGGAACCCGACATGCCCCCCGCCGCGCGTGACCAGCACCGAGACATGGGGCGGGGGATCCGCGGCCAACGCCCGATGGACCCGGTCCGGGATCCACGGATCATTGTCGGCATGAACGACCAGCAGCGGAACCCGCGCTCGCGGAACCCAGGGCCCGGGCGCGGCGCGCTCATAATAGTCGAGCGCGTCGCGAAACCCGTTCATCGGCGCGATCACCGCATCGTCGAACGCCATGATCGTCTCCGCGGCCTCCGCCGCCGCCCGCATATCGGGCGCATCCTCAACCGACCCCGCCAGGAACTCCGCCCGCATCTCCTTCAGCACATAGGCCTGGTAGACCCGGTTCCGCGGCGCCGCGAGGCGGAGCGCCGCCTCGTGCAGATCGAGCGGCGAGGAGATCGCCGCCGCGCCGATCAACGCCGCAGGCGGCTCGAACCGCCCCACCCAGTTCGCCACGAGCACCCCGCCGAGCGAGAACCCGACGGCGAACACGCCCTGATCGGTCAGGTCCCCGGGCAGCGCCTCGAACACCTCCCGGAGATCCGAGGCGCGCCCGGCATGGTAGCTCTCGCGGCAGAACGGGCGCGACGGCCCGGACCCGCGCAAGTTCAGCCGGAGCGTCCGCCGCCCCCGCGACAAATGCCAGCGCGCGCCCTCGCGGAGATAAACGCTGTCCTCATGGCCCGTCAGCCCGTGGACCAGGAGGACGAGGGGCGCCGCCGGATCGGGCCGCTCCGGCGCGTCGAGCACCCCGGTCAGCCGGTCGCCGTTCGCCATCTCGAACCAGAGCCGCCGCGACCGCTCGGAGGTGACGGCGCGCCCGCGCAGGATCTGGTTCCGAAGCGTCTGCAAATCGCCGCCCCGCCAGGGCGCGCGCTCGCGAAAGGGCGGAAGCTGACCCGCTCCCGCGCAAGCCGCTGCCTCCTGAGCCGCTCCCGCCTGAGCCGCTCCCGCCTGAGCAGCTCCCTCGATCGTCCTACTCACAATCCCCGCTCCCCCGCGACTGATTCCCGCCCGATCAAAATGCGCCAGGAGCGCCCGTCCGCCACCGAGGCGCGTCGACGCCGCCGCGAGCAGACGTTAGCATCGCCCGCGAAACTCGGGCGTCCCGCCCGGATCGGAACCGATGGGGGGTGGCGTGAGCGCAGAGGCGACATCGGAGCTGCGGGGCGTCATCCCCTATCTCGTCACCCCGAGCGACGCCGACGGCGTGGTCGACCGCGCCATGCTCGCGCGGCTCTCGAACGCGTTGATCGACCAAGGCGTCCACGGCCTGACCCCGCTCGGCTCCACCGGCGAGTTCGCCTATCTCGACTACGCCCGGCGCGAGACCGTGGTAGCCACCGTGGTCGAGACCGCCGCCGGCCGCGTGCCTGTGATCGCGGGCGTCGCCGCCACCGCCACCGGCGACGCGGTCGCCCAGGCCAAGCGCTGGAACGCCCTCGGCGTCGACGGCGTGATGGCCATGCTCGAGGCCTACTTCCCCGTGCCGCAAGCGGGCGTGATCGACTATTTCACCGCCGTCGCCGACGCCTCCGAGAAGCCGGTGACGATCTACACCAACCCCAACTTCCAACGCTCGGATCTGAGCCTCGACGCGATCGTGAAGCTCTCAGAGCATCCGAACATCCGCTATCTGAAGGACGCCTCGACCAACACCGGCCGTCTGCTGAGCGTCATCAACCGCACCGAGGGCCGCCTGGGCGTGTTCGCGGCGTCGGCCCACATCACGGTCGCGGTGATGCTGATCGGCGGGCTCGGCTGGATGGCCGGCCCCTCCTGCCTCGCCCCGGCGGCGAGCGTCGCGCTCTACGAGCACTGCCGCGCCGGGCGTTGGGACGAGGCGATGGCGCTGCAAAAGAAGCTCTGGCGCCTGAACGAGGTGTTCGCCCGCTTCAGCCTCGCCGCCGCGGTGAAGGCCGGCCTCCGGCTCCAGGGCCTCGACTGCGGCGACCCGATCGCCCCGCAGCAGCGATTGGGCGAGGCCGACATCGCGGAGATCCGCAAAGCCCTCGAGGGCGTCGGCGCGGTCTGACCGACGCCTTCCGAGCGCTTGATTGACTTTCCGGAAACCCATGGCGCCGGCCGCTCCGTCGGCGAAACGGGAATTGACGCGCCCGACTTTTCCGATGACCGTGACGCCGTCTTTGGCTGCGTCGAGACGAATGTATAAAATTTGTGCGCCGCGGCCGAGGCTTTCGGGGATGCAATGAAAAGGACTCCCACCATGAATCGCGCTCTATTCGCTCCGGCGATCGGGCTTGTGGCGGCTTGCGGCGTGGCGATCAGCGCCGTGAGCGCCGACGCCAAAACGCTGCGCTGGGCACGCGCCGGCGACAGCCTCACGCTCGATCCGCACGCCCAAAACGAGGGCCCGACCCACACGCTCGCCCACCAGATGTACGAGGGCCTGCTTCAGCGGGACATGGCGGGACAAATCATTCCCGCGCTGGCGACCGACTGGGCGCCGCTTGCGGACAACCCGAACGTCTGGCGCTTCACCCTCCGGCCGGACGTGACCTTCCACGGCGGCGAGGCCTTCACCGCTGACGACGCGGTGTTCTCTCTGAACCGCGCGATGAAGCCGACATCGGCGATGAAGGAGCTTCTGGCCTCGGTCAAAGAGGTGCGCAAGGTCGACGATCTGACCGTCGATATCGAGACCGATGGTCCGAACCCGCTGCTGCCCAACAACCTGACCAACCTGTTCATGGTCGACGAGGGCTGGGTGACGGCGAACGACGCCGTCGAGCCGCAGGACGTGGCGAACGGCGGCGAGAACTATCTGGTCCGCAACGTGAACGGCACGGGCGCCTTCAAGCTGGTGAGCCGCGCGCCGGACGAGAAAACGGTCCTGACCGCGAACCCCGACTATTGGGGCGTGGGCGAGTTCCCGCTCGAGGTGACCGAGATCATCTACACCCCGGTCAAGGAATCCGCGACCCGCGTCGCCGCCCTGCTCTCCGGTGAAGTCGATTTCATCCAGGACGTGCCGGTCCAGGATCTCGAGCGCGTCGCCGCCCAGGACGGTCTGACGGTGATCAAAGCGCCGCAGAACCGGACCATCTTCTTCGGGATGAACATGGGCGCGGCCGATCTCGCGCGCGACAATGTCGACGGCGCGAATCCTCTGGCCGACGTCCGGGTCCGCGAGGCGATGAACATCGCGATCAACCGCGAGGCCATCCAGAAGGTGGTGATGCGCGGCCAGTCCGATCCGACCGGCACGATCATACCGCCCTTCGTGAACGGCTGGACGGAGGCTCTCGGCGCCTATCCGGCGACCGACATCGACAAGGCCAAGTCGCTGATGGCCGAAGCGGGCTACGCGGACGGCTTCACGATCCAGCTCGACTGCCCGAACGACCGCTACATCAATGATGAGGCGATCTGCCAAGCGGCGGTCGGCATGCTCGGTCGGATCGGCGTCGACGTTCAGCTGAACTCGCAGCCGAAGGCGCAGCACTTCCCGCTGATCAAGAACCAGGAGACCGACTTCTACATGCTCGGCTGGGGCGTGCCGCCGTTCGACAGCGAGTACGTGTTCAACTTCCTGGTCCACACCACCGACGACAAATACGGCTCGTGGAACGCGACCGGGTATTCCGACTCAGAGATCGACGCGCTGATCGAAGGTCTCGCCTCGGAGACCGACCTGGAGAAGCGCAACGACATGATCGCCGAGATCTGGGCTGAAGTGCAATCGCAGCACCTTTATGTGCCGATCCACAACCAGATCCTGAACTGGGGCATGAAGTCGGACATCGTCTTTGACGTCCAGCCGGAAGATCAGCCTCACTTCAAGTTCTTGACTTACGCCAAGTAAGTCTGAGCGACTCAATCGTCGTAACAGGGGGCGCGCTCGCCGTTGGCCGGCGCGCCCCGGATCCGACCCGACGGTCGTCGGCCGACAGGGTCGATCGAGCGGCTTGATCAAGAGGCTTGGATGATCGCTTTCGCCGTGCGCCGACTTCTCCAGGCCGTCGCGGTCCTGTTCGCGGTCGCCTTCGCCGCGTTCTGCATGTTCCAGTTCATGGGCGACCCGGTCGAGGGCATGCTCGGCCAGGAGGCGACGGCGCTGCAGCGTCAGGAGCTGATCGACCGTCTGGGGCTCGACGATCCGGCCCCCGTGCAGTTCGTCCGCTTCATCGGCAACGCGCTTTCCGGCGATTTCGGCCTTTCCTACCGCCTCGGCCGCCCGGTCTCCGAGCTGATCATGGAGCGGTTGCCGGCGACGCTGGAGCTCGCGACGGTCTCTGCGCTGATTGCGATGGCGTTGGGCGTCGGGCTCGGGGTGTTCACCGCGATAAATCGCGGCGGGACGCTGGCGAACGTCGTCATGACGGTGTCGCTGATCGGCGTGAGCCTGCCCACGTTCCTGATCGGCATCCTGCTGATCTACGTCTTCGCCGTCGTGCTCGGCTGGCTGCCCTCCTTCGGCCGCGGCGAAACCGCCGACTGGATCGGCTGGCGCTCGAACCTGATCACGCTCGACGGCTGGCGCGCCATCCTGCTGCCGGCGATCACGCTCGGCCTCTATCAGATGACGCTAATCATGCGCCTGGTCCGCGCCGAGATGCTGGAGGTCCTGCGCCAGGACTATATCCGCTTCGCCCGCGCCCGCGGCCTCACCGAGCGCGCGATCAATTTCAGCCATGCGTTGAAGAACACGCTCGTCCCGGTGATCACGGTCGCCGGCCTCCAATTCGGCTCGATCATCGCCTTCGCGATCGTTACTGAGAGCGTTTTTCAGTGGCCTGGCGTCGGTTTGTTGTTCATCACATCCGTCAACTTCGTCGATGTGCCCGTGATGGCGGCTTATCTGTTGTTGGTCGGCGCCATTTTCGTGGTGATCAATTTAGTGGTGGACATGCTATACTTCGCCATCGACCCCAGACTGCGCGTCGAGCGCGGTGGCGCCGGCCATTAGAGGAGCGCGCCCGATGGCCGTCGAAACCGCCCCCGCCACCGTAGAAGACCCCCGCCCCCCGGGGCTCCGCGAGCGGGCCTACGCCGCCTGGGACAGCGATCTCGGCCGCCGTTTCCGCCGCTCGCCGCTCGCGATGGCGGCGGCCTCCGTGGCGCTCGGCCTGTGCCTCGCCGCGCTGCTCGCCCCCCTCTTCGCCCCGCAGAATCCGTTCGACGCCGCGAGCCTCGACCTGATGAACGGCTTCAGCCGCCCGATGGCGCCGAACGAGTTCACCGGCGAGGTCTTCCTGATGGGCGCCGACGATCAGGGTCGAGACGTGTTCTCGACCATCCTGTACGGTCTGCGCATCTCGCTCTTCGTCGGCGTCATGGCGATCGGGCTCGCCGCGCTGCTCGGAGTGTCGCTCGGCCTCCTGGCCGGCTTCGTCGGCGGCTGGGTCGACGCCGTCGTCATGCGCATCGCGGATGTTCAGCTGACCTTTCCCTCGATCATGATTGCGATGCTGATTTTCGGCGTCCTGAAGGGCGTGACCCCGGTCGAGAGTCGGGACGAGATGGCGATCTGGGTATTGATTCTGGCGATCGGCCTCAGCGAATGGGTCCAGTTCGCCCGCACGGTGCGCGGCGCCGCCATGGTCGAGCGGGAGAAGGAGTATGTCGCGGCCGCCCGCCTCGCCGGACGCGGATCGCTCGCCATTATGTTCCGGCACGTCCTGCCGAACGTTCTCGGCCCCGTTCTGGTCATCGCGACGATCGGCTTGGCGCTGGCGATCATCGCCGAAGCGACCCTCTCCTATCTGGGCGTGGGCGCCCCGCCGACCGAACCGAGTCTCGGCACCCTGATCCGGGTGGGGCAGAATTATCTGTTCAATGGCGAATGGTGGATCCTCGCCTTTCCGTCCGTGACGCTCTTGCTGCTGGCGCTGTCGGTGAACCTGCTCGGCGACTGGTTGCGCGACGCGCTGAACCCTCGCCTTCGATGAAAGGGCACGCGCGCATGGCCGCAGACCCGTCGACGCCGACCCTGTCCCTCCGCGATCTCACCGTCGAGATCCCGGTGCGGGACGCCGTCGTGCGCCCCGTCAACGCCGTCTCGTTCGACATCGCGCCGGGCGAGATCCTAGGCGTCGTCGGCGAATCCGGCGCCGGCAAGAGCATGACGGGCTCCGCCGCCATCGGTCTGATCGAGCCGCCCGGCCGCATCGCTTCGGGCTCCGTCTGGCTTTCCGGCGAGCGGATCGACCACCTGCCCCATGAGCAGCTCCGCCGGATCCGCGGCGCCCGCATCGGCACCGTGTTCCAGGACCCGATGGCGAGCCTCAATCCGTTGTTCACCGTCGGCGAGCAGCTCGAGGAAACCATCCTCACCCACCTGCCCGTGGACCGCGCCGGCGCCAAACGACGCGCGATCGCCGCGCTCGACGAGGTCGGGATCCCGGCGGCGGAAAGCCGTTACGACGCCTATCCCCACGAGTTTTCCGGCGGCATGCGCCAGCGAGTGGTCATCGCCCTCGCCCTCGCCGGCGAGCCGGAGCTGGTGATCGCAGACGAACCGACCACCGCGCTCGACGTCTCCGTCCAAGCGCAGATCGTCGCCTTGCTGCGCCGGCTCTGCCGCGAGCGTGGGGTCGCGGTGATGCTGATCACCCACGACATGGGCGTGATCGCCGAGACGGTCGACCGCGTCGCGGTGATGTATGCGGGCCGCCTGATCGAGCTCGGACCCGTCGAAGAAGTCGTCGCGCGGCCCAAGCACCCATACGCCGAGGGCCTGATGGGCGCGACGCCCTCCGCCGCCGCCCTCGCAGACGCGGGGGAAGCGGCGCCGCGGCTGCGCCAGATCCCCGGCGCGATGCCGGGTCTGACGGCGATCCCGCCCGGCTGCGCCTTCCATCCGCGCTGCGCCTCTCGTTTCGACCCGTGCGACCGAGAGCTTCCGCCATCCTTCGACACGCCTTCCGGCAGGGTCGCCTGCTGGCGCTATGATCCCGCGAACCCGGCCGCCGGCGACGCCGGCGCGGATCCCGCAGTCTTACGGCCGGCGACGGGGACGCCCGCATGACCGAGCCCTTGGTGAAGCTGGAGCATGTCAGCCGGCGACCCTGCCGGAAGGCGTGTCG
>JBCBRF010000165.1:0-8773 GCA_039819865.1 Pseudomonadota bacterium
CAGGACTGCCGGACGGCGCACTCGCGGCCGCCTCCGCAGACTTCGTCAGCGCCTCAATCTGCCGGAACACCTCGCTATGATCGCGATGCGCGACCCGGCGTGCTTGCAAGCTTTCCCGTCGGGATGCCGCAGCCTTGTCAAGGTCGACGACCCTCAACCCGGCTGAGATTTGTTCAAGCTGCTTTTCCAAGTCGCGCGGCGACGACGGCGCATCCCGAGATCTCTGCGGTTCGCTCATCTGCGCAACCGGTCGGTTTGCGATTTTCCGCCTGGGATCGCTCGTCGACGCACGCTCCGCGCGTTTTGCCAATCGCTTAGGAGACCGTCTCTCGTCAGCTTCCGACCGCGCCAACGACCAAGCGCGCGCCCGCACACCGCGCGTCTCGACTAGATCCTGCCGCAACCTCTCGGCACGCGCGAACAGCGCGAGCGCATGCCGGTTTTCGCCGAGCTCAAGGATCGAGGCCAAGCGCTTGAGCCCGCCCTCAGCCAGCTCAATCTGCTCGTCGAGCGTCATTGCGTCGACGTCGACCCTTCCTCGAGCGGCCAAGGTGACGGCCTTCGGCATCTGCAGCCCTCGCTAGTCGGCCCACCGCGAACGGCACGCCGGATTCAACATGTAGTTCTTGAATGGACGAACCATACATCATTTCGCTGGCTCACGCAATACAAACGTAGAACGCTTCGGAGCGCCGCAAGATGGCGCTAGGCGCGAAACCAGTCGGACGAAGCGTCAGAAGGCAGGGCGCGCGTCGTGACGCCGCTCGCACGACGCACCAGCTTCTCAAGCGAGCGCATCTGAGCATGCGAAAAAATGTTTGCTTTTTGTTCTTGTCAACGCTAACTTCCAAAAACACGCGCTCCTTAAGTGCAGGAGCCCGAGAGAGCGCGGCTCGCGAGCAACACTGCGTAGGCTCGAGTGGTCGATCTTTTCTCGAGAATTTGCGACACTCTGCGCGACACAAAATGGACTACAATCAAGATGCAGGAGCCATATAAGATATTGTTTTTAAAAGATATTTTCTGAAGATCTAAATCCCCGCGACGCCCTTCCACTCCGCCACTAGACCACCTCAAGTTATTGATTTAACTACGCCATTACACTCAAGAATATGCTCTGCCTACAAATTCGCCAACAACAAGACCGGGCGGCTTAGGGCCAGGCACGGGATCCGCGCCGCGACAGGCTCAACGTCCTACGCACCCTGAACTCCGGCGGAACCCTTCGCGCCTTTGCGATCAACCGACGATCGACTGAGGCGTCCGCGAGCTCGGTCGCCGCCCTTCCGCGCAAGCCAGTACGAGTCGCGCAGCAAGACTGGGCCCGCTGCCAGTGCCCAGCTCCTATCGCTCCTAGGAAGGGATGGCCCGAAAATGCCGCGCCACCAATTGCGCAACGTCGCCGACCCGCGGATCGGGGCCATCACGTACACCAGGAATGGCTAGAGACCGCGCATGGCTCGGCCATCAGCCGTGCCGTCTTAGGTCGTGAAATCCGGCGGTGTCCGAACTCCAAAGCGAAGTCCGTTATGCGGGGCCTAGCCGACGGGCCTCCTGAGCACAGATACCGCCGGGAAGGGCCAAAACCAGACCTTCACTCGAAGGCGGGGTGAGGCTCGTAGGACTTGCGCAAGCCACCCGGAAGCGGCCAAAAGGCGAACTTCAAATCATGCCCCTACGCCGTCGCCACAAAGCGTTCGAAGCGCCCTTGATTGCTGTGTGAACCGCGCGCCAGAGCGGCTGCCCGCACTCCATTCCAATAGTGTAGAGTCCGCACAACGCTAAAGGACTGGCAATACCACATCACAAGCCGAAGTAGGCTGGCAACGCGGTCGAGAGTTGAGGCGCCAACACGATCACCACGAGAGCCGCCAGAAAGGCCGCCAAGAAAGGCAGCGCTGCCAAAAAGAGCGGCATCATCCGCAAACCCGTAGCATCCATTGCGATGTACAGACCAGGGCCGACTGGCGGTGTGACCAAGCCGGTCAAGGTCGAAACAGCCAACACAACGCCGAAGTGAATCGGGTCGACGCCGAAGGACTGGGCCAGCGGCAGCAGGATTGGCACGATTACGATCAGCACGCCTATCCCATCGAGGAACATGCCCAGCAGAAACACGACGACACAGACAAGGAAAAGGAAGCTGATCGGGCCGATGGCGGCGTCGGCTATCTGCGTCGCCAGAAGATCGGGAACACCCTCATAGGACAGGACCCAGCCGAAGAGCGTCGCAAAGCCTATCAATGCGACGACGGAGGCGGAGGACAGCGCCACCGCCTTCAACACTGGAACGATGTCGCTCAGGCCAAGGCTGCGATAGACGAGCGCCGCCAAAGCGACCGCAACGACCACAGCGACGGCGCCGGCCTCTGTGGGCGTCGTGGCGCCGGACACCACGCCCAGGATAATCGTCGCCGGAATGAGGCCCGGCAGCGCATCGGCGACGACCTCGCGCCACGGCGCCGGCGGAGGCAGATGCGCATCCCCCTCGGGCAGCTCTTTGCGAGAGAAGCCGACCGCGATGAAAAAGAACGCCGTGATCAGGATCCCCGGCAGTAGCCCGGCGACGAATAGGGCGGCGACTGACTGATATGCCAGAACACCGTAGATGATCATCAGCATCGAGGGCGGGATGATTGGGCCGAGCAGCCCCGTCGCCAAGGTCAGCCCGGCGGCGAACCTCCGATCATACCCGCTCTTCTCCATCTCTGGGACGACCGAGCGGGACATGATGGCGATCTGCGCCGTCGCAGAACCAAGGATCGCGGCGGCGAAGGCGTTGGTCAGCACGTTCACATAGGCCAGACCGCCCCGCAGGCCGCCTACCAAGCGCAGCGCGGAGCGCATCAGCCGCTCCGTGATCTGTCCGCGATACATTACTTCCCCGACCAGCATGTAGAGCGGGATCGCCAGAAAGCCGTTCGCCTCGATCCCTTTCACCGACTGAACCAGGAAGCTGTTGAACAGAACGACGGCGTCCGCCTCGATCGAGAACAGGATCGCCGCCGACAGCAGCAGGAAAATAATCGGCAGCCCCAGCGCAAGAAGGACGAAGAATGCGACGAGCGTCATCATGGCGCCGACCCCGCTGCCGGCGCCCAGGGACGCTTGGCGATCGAGTGGATCGCGAGATGCACGCAGAGCGCGAAGAGCTGACCCGTGACGAACGCGTAGATCGCCGCCCGGGGCATATCGAGGGTGGGCGAACGTTCAAGCCAGACCCAGGGCGTGGAGAGGTACCGGGCGCCATAGGCCGCCAGCGTCAGGGCCGCGGCCAGTGTCACGAGCCGCATGAGCCAAGCGGTCCAACGCTTGACCGCCGGGGGCATCGCCGCGCCGAAGACGTCGACGGCGACCAGACGGTCCTCGGCTACTAACAGGCTGAGGCCGGAGAACGTCGCGACGATCAACAGAAGAAGCCCGACTTCCTCGGCGAAAAACAGCGGCGAGCCGAGGCCGTATCGGAAGACGACCTGGGCGATCAGCATAAGCACCAAGCCGGCCATCGCCGTCACCGCCACGACGGTCTCAAGCCGCGCCAGAAGCCGATCCGCCGTCGTAAGGATGCCCATGATGGTCCTGGCTTTTGGGGCCCGAGGCGCGGCACGCCCCAGGCCGACCTTGGGATCAGTTCTTGGTCGCGTCGTAGAACGCTCGGATCAACGGATCTCGATCGAGAAACCCGTCTCGAACCGCAGCGCCGGCGGCGCGCATCGTCGGATCGTCCAGCGTGGAGATCTCGGCCCCGTCCGCGGCCAGCTTCTCGAGCAGCACCGTCTCGCCCGCCACCTGGGTCTCGATCGCCCAGGCCTGCGCCTCGGCCACCGCATCGATGAAGGCCTTCTGCCGGTCCGGATCGAGGCTGCTCCACCAGGTCTTTGAGGCGAGAACCGCGCCCGGAAACGCCATGTGGTTGGTCAGGACCAGGTGCGGGGCCTGCTTGTGCATCTTGAGGCCAAAGACGATGTCGATGTCCACGTCCACCGCGTCGATCACGCCGGTGACGAGTGAGGGCATGATCTCCGGCAGCGGCAAGGCTGTCGGCGCGGCGTCAAGCTCGCTCCACCAGTCGCGGAAGATGTCATTCGGGAAGGCGCGGATCTTCAGCCCCTTGAGATCTGTCGGCGCGCCGACCGGGGCCTTCGCAAGAACATGGCGCTGGCCAGGAAACACGTAGCCAAGACCCTTGATCCCTTGAGCCTCCAGCCGCGCCAGCATCGCCGCCGCAGGCTCGCTCGCCGCTGCAGCGCCCGCCTCGGCGAGCGTGTCGAACTGGTAGGGCAGGAACCAGCCGTAGAAAGCCGGATCCCGGTTCGCCAAATCGCCCACGGGCACGATCGCGAGTTCAACGGCCCCGCTCTGCAAGAGCGACAGCACGGTGGGGACGTTGCCGAGCTTGTTCACCGGGTGAACGACGATCTGGTCCCCATCCGCCTCGGACAACGCCGCGGCCAGCCGCTCGGCCGTGCGGGTGAAGATGTGAGGCGGCGGCGTCGGCGTGCTGAAGCGCAGATCCCGCGCCTCCGCGTCGCCCGAAACCCCCGCGACAGCCAGCGAGGCCGCCGCCAACAGGCCCAAACCCATTCCACGCAATGTCATGTCTTCCTCCCAGGTTTTCGCCCTTGATCAGGCGGATTGTCCGCTCTGCGCGCCACTGAGGACCGCGAGCGTTTTGGCGTCGGCGATGTCGCCGCGTTTCGATTGGGGATCGTCGCCGGCCCGGGCCGGCGGGTGGACAACCGCGCCGGCCGGTTGCAGCGCCCGAACCAGAGGCGCCAGACGGTCGGCCTCCGCGGCCGGGGCGGAGGCGGCGAGATAGCGGTCGCTGCGCAGCAGCAGAACGTGGCCGAGATAGCCGCGGTAAGGCGCCGCGCTAAACAGCCGGCTGCGATCGCGCGCGCTGGGCAGCGGGTCCACCGAGGGGTTCATCCATTCTGGCGTGAGGCCGCGCACGGTCGCGCCAGCCGCCTCCAGCATCTGCCGGTGCGCGCTGTCGAGCGCTGCGGCCGGGTCTTCGGCAAAAACCAGGGCCGTCACCCCGCCCGGCAGCCAGTCGTCCAGCAGCAGCGTCCGACGATCCGGCGTCTCGATGATCGGCTGTGGGATCATCTGCCCCACCGCGGACCGCTTCGGCGACGCGTCGTCCGCCCAGATCATGCCCTGAGCAAAGCGTGGCTTGGGCTTGTAGCGCATCTGGGCGAAGTAATCGCGGGCTGACGGCACTAGCCCAAGGGCACGAAACGCTCCGCGCACCAACGCCCCTTGCGCCGCGGAGCGGGGCATCATCACCCGCCCCATCCGCATCGCGAGATCAATCATCGACTGCGCATGCGGCTTGCGTTCGGTTTCGTAACTGTCGAGCAGCGCCTCCGGGTCGTCGGCGCGCAGCGCCGCCGCCAGCTTCCAGGCGAGGTTGTGCGCGTCGCGCAGCCCGCTGTTCATACCCTGCCCGGCGAAGGGCGGGGTCAGATGGGCGGCGTCTCCGGCCAGGAAGACGCGATCGACCCGCCAGCGCGCGGCGACGCGGGCATGAAACGTGTAAACGCGCGTCCGACGGATCGCTTCCGCACTGTCCGGCCCGACACGCGCCAGAAGATCTCGGGCGAAGGGCTCCTGCTCCGCCGCCTCGGCTGTCTCCCCGGGGTTGAGCTTGAACTCGTAGCGGCGAATGCCGCCGGGTCCCGGCAAGGTGATCGCAGCGCGGGCAGGATCGCAGAAGACCTCGGTGTGAAAGCACCGGTTCTTCGTGGAGAACAGGTCGACGATCAGCCAGGGCTCTTCGAAGGTCGCCCCTTCCATGGCGATCCCAAGCGCCTTGCGCACCGCCGACCGCCCGCCGTCACAGCCGACAAGATAGCGCGACCGGATCCCATGCTCCACCCCGGCCGCGTCGCGCAGAGTCGAAACGACGCCCTCTTCGGTCTGTTGAAAGTCAAGGAGCGCCGTTTGAAACAGCGGCGTGACGCCGTCAAAGCGCGAGAGCCCGTCGCGCAGGAGCGCCTCGAAGACGGGTTGTTCGAAAGCGTTCCGCTTTTCAAAGCCGTAGACCCGCTCGGTGGGCTTCACGCTCGCGAAAATGGCGCCTGTCGGGCCGCGATAGAGGGAGCCGTAGCCAGAGGCGGTGATCGCGTCGACCTGCCGGTCAAGCCCCGCGGCCTGCAGAGCGCGCATTGACTCGTCATCGATCGAGACGGCGCGCGGCTCCTGCACGGTATTGGCGTTGCGCTCGATGATGACGACGCTAACGCCCGCGGCTCCGAGCAGATTGGCCAGGAGCAACCCGGTTGGACCGGCGCCGACAATTGCGACCTCCGCACGGGTCACAGCGGGCGGGACCGTCATCAGATCGCCTCTTCGGCGATGACAGGGTTCGACAAGACGCCGAGGGGCCCGATCTCGACCTCAACCTGATCGCCAGGCGTCAGGTAAACGGGCGGTTCGCGCTTGTCGCCGACCCCGCCGGGCGTGCCGGTGACGATCACGTCGCCCGCACTCAGCGGCGTGAAGCTGGAGATATAGGCGATCAGGCGCTCGAGCGGGAAAATCAGGTTGGCCAGCGAGGCCGACTGCATCGTTTCGCCGTTCAGCCGGGTCTCGATCGAGAGCAACCTATAGTCCGGCGCCGCGTCCCGAGTGAGCAGATAGGGCCCGAAGGCTCCGGTGCCGGGGAATGTCTTGCCGGGCGTGAACTGCATCGTGTGGCGCTGCCAGTCCCGCACGCTGCCGTCGTTGTAGCACGCATACCCCGCCACATGCTCGAGCGCGCGCGCCTCTGGAATCCGCCGACCGGGTCGACCGATCACCAGCGCTAGCTCGCCTTCGTAGTCGAACCGCTCGGAGACGGCCGGCTTCACCATCGGCTGGCGATGGGCGACCTGGCTGTCGGCGAAACGGGTGAAAATCGTTGGGTTGGCGACCTCGGGCCGCTTCGTCTCGGCGCGATGGGTTTCGTAGTTGAGCCCCACGCACAGGATCTTGCCGGGCGCCGGGATCACGGGCAGCAGCGGCGCGTCACACCAGCCGATATTCGCCGCCCGTCCCTGGACATAGTCGGCGGCGGCGGCGAGCTGGTCCGCCCGCAGCAGATCCTGAATGCTCCGGATCTGGGGCGCGATGCGCCCGGTGAGATCGACAATACCGCCCCGTGGCGCACCGCCTTGCGGGTCCTCCTGGAGCGCGCCGAAGCGGGGCTCGCCAAGGTGGCTATAGCTGACCAGTCGCATCAGAACGCCGCTCCCCTCATGCTCACGACCGCAGGATCGCCTCGCCCCACAGGTTCAGCGTCCGCGGGTGCTGCGGCCAGTCCTTGCAGGGGCGGTCATGGACGACTTCAAGCTCCGCGGAGACCTCGATCCAGTTGCCATCCGGGTCTTCGATGAAGATGAAAAGGTTGTTGCCGGGGCCGTGGCGACCCGGGCCCCACATCAATTGGATGTCTTGGGCCGCGAAGTGATCGCACCAGTCCCTGATGACGGTCCAGTCGCCGGCTTCATAGGAATGGTGGTCGACGCCATTCCGGTTCGACTTGAAGCAGGCGATGGTGTGGTGCTCGTGATTGGACGTCGTGAACGCCGTCGCCAATGAGCCGTCTTCGTGCAGCACGCGGTCGATCAGCCGGAAGCCCAGCGTCTCATGATAGAACTGGACAAACGGGCCGACATCTTTCGCGGCGAAGGTCAGGTGCTGGGTCGGGCCCTGGAGGCGGCCATGCGGCGTGCGAGGCTGTTCGCCGTCAGGCCCCTCGGACGGCGCTGAGACGCCGAAGCAGATCACGTGGCCGAGAGGGTCGCGAACGGAGAACGCGCCGGGCTCGAAGTAAGGGGAAGGCGACGCCTCGATCGCCACGCCGGCCGCATCGGCGCGCGCCTTCAAACTTTCCACCGCCTCCGCATCACGGCAAGCGAGGCCGGCGAAGGCGAGCGCCTTGTTCTCGCCCGGCTTGATGATCATGCGCCGCGCCGGTCCCTCGCAGCGCCACTCATCCCCTGCGGTCTGACGAACCGCCATATCCATCGCCGATGCGTAAAACGTCGCCAGCCGCGCGGGCGCGGCGCTCTCGAATGCAAGATGGTGGAGATAGGCTCCGGCTTGGGCTGCGGAGAACGACATAGCGAGGCTCCCGAATCGTCGATCTGGAGCCACAATATCAAAATATGAGAATTTTGCACGAAACTTTTTGATTTAGATCAAAATATGAGAAATACGCACCTGCCCGCAATCATTGGGGATGATGGTCCTGCTTCGTCGACGAGGCCTCGACCGCCTCATATGCGTCCTGCATGTACGTCTCGATCAGGCGCGCATGGGCTGTCAGCAGCGCCGACATCCGCCGCTCTCGGGCGTCCGTCACGTCGTCGGCGGACAGCACAAAGCTCACCGACGCGTGGATACCCAAACCAGCGTTGCGCACAGGGACTGCAATCCCCACTAGGCCGGGATCGACCTCCCCCCGCGTTACCGAAACCCCCCGCTTTCGAATGCGGTCCAGGTCCGTGAGAAGACGGTCGCGTTCGGGCCCCTGAGCCAAACCACAGCTGGCGAAAACCTTGTCCCGCCGACGGGCCGGCAATGCCGCCAGGATCGCCTTCGAGGTGGCGCCGCGTAGGATCGGCATCGGCCGGCCCCGCTGATAGCTGGTTTGAAGGTCACGCTGCGGCGACGGCGCTTCGGCCACACACATCACCCGACCCGCATAAAGGCGCGCCAACACAGCCGTGGCGGCGACGTCAATTTGCGCCACGAGCGGCGGATGTCGGCGCTGCTGACAGCCCAT
>JBCBRF010000166.1:0-8620 GCA_039819865.1 Pseudomonadota bacterium
CAGAATCAGCGCCTGCGGGTCCAAGGGGCGGACGTCCAACGCTCGGGTGAGGAGCGCTTCGGCGGCGGCGTAGTCTCCGGGGCGGGCCTTGGCCTTCGCCAACCCGATCATCGCCTCGGGATCGCTGGGCGAGAGGGTCAGCGCGCGGTCGTAGCTCTGCTCGGCCAGATCGATGCGCTCGAGCCGGAGCCAGAGGTCGCCGGCCAGGAGCAGAGCGCCGGCTCGGTCGGCGGCGGAGAGGGCGCCGCTCTCGGTCCCGACCTCGGTCAACAGGATGGCGGCGTGGCGCTCGGCGCCCATGCCGATCAGCGCGATGGCGGCGCAGTGCTTGGCCTCCGCCCCGCCGCCGAGCGCGCGCCACTGGGCCGCGGCCTCGCGCGCCCGGGCGGGTTGGTCGCGCGCCTGCTCGAGGCATTCCCGATAGCGCTCCGATTGCGCGGCCGCGGGGACCGCGGCGGCGATCGCGACCAGGGCGGGGATCAAGAGGAACGGCGGGGCGGCGAGACGGATCATCCGGTTCGTCCTATGGTCTCAGGAAAGTTCGGCGGCGACGCCGAGCGGTTGAGCGTTCGGAGAGGCGATATCATGACGAAGGGCGGCGTGCTGCTCTGTTTCGGCTACGGCTATTCCGCGGCGGCCTTGGCGCGGCGGCTCCGCGCGGGGCCTGAGGGCGCGAACTGGCGGATCCTCGGCACGACGCGGAAGCCGGAGAAGGCGGCGGGGATGCGGGCCGAAGGCGTCGAGCCGCTGTTGGAGGCGGGGGACGTCGAGCGCGCGCTCGCGGAGGCGGACCATCTGCTGATCTCGGCCGGCCCAAGCGCTGGCGGCGGGCCGGAGGTCGATCCGACGCTCGCGGCGCATGGGGCCGCGATCGCGGCGGCGGCGGAAAGGATCGCCTGGGTCGGATATCTCTCGACCACGGGCGTCTACGGCGATCATGCGGGCGGATGGGTGGACGAGACGGCGCCGCGGGCGCCCGCGACTGATCGGGGACGGCTGCGCGTCGTGGCGGAGGACGCCTGGATGGCGCTCTATCGGGAGCGCGGGGCGCCGGTCCATCTGTTTCGGCTCGCCGGGATCTACGGGCCCGGGCGCGGACCGTTCGAGAAGGTCCGGCAGGGGACCGCGCGGCGGATCGTGAAACCCGGCCAGGTGTTCAGCCGGATCCATGTCGACGACATCGCCGCGGTGCTGGAGGCCTCGATCGCGCGGCCCAATCCGGGCGCGGCCTACAATGTCTGCGACGACGACCCCGCGCCGCCGCAGGACGTCATCGCGCATGCGGCCGACCTGCTCGGTCTACCGGCGCCGCCAGAGGTCCCGTTCGAGATCGCGAAGGCGGAGATGTCGCCGATGGCGGTCAGCTTCTATGCGGAATCCAAGCGGGTCTCCAACCGCCGCATCCGCGAGGAGCTGGGCGTGCGGCTGGCCTATCCGGATTATCGGAGCGGGCTCGCGGCGGTGCTGGCGGCGGAAGAGCGGTGAGGCGGCGCGCGCTCAATGCGCGGCGTAGAGCGCCTCGAGGGCGGCGCGGCGGCGCGCAGTGCGGGCCTTGCCGTCGTCCTTCTCCGGCGCCGCCCAGAGTTTCAGGCGCTCGGTGAGGAAGGAGCGGGCGAGGAGCCGCTCGCCCGGGTTGGCGAAGGCGTCGAGCGCCAGTTTCTCGACCAGGCCGAAAGCGAGGGCGCGCCGCTTTTGCGGGCTCGCCTCGGGGCGACACGCGTAGAGGATCAGCGTGTCGGCGTCGAGGAAGGCCAAGGCTTGGTCCTCGTCGGCGTCGAAATGCAGCTTCTCGTCTTTCATCCAGAGGTCGAGCAACTCTGCGTCGATCAAGGGCGCCTGGCGCGAGACGTCGCCGGCCGAAGAGCCGCCGCAGGCGCGGCAGCGGAAGGAGACGGGGCGGAGCGCGTCGTAGAAGGCGGACTCGACCTTATCAAGGGCGTACTCGGTCTCGGCGCCGCAGTCGGCGCAGGAGATCCAGAGGGCGAATTTGGCGGGCGCGGTCATGTGTTTTGTAAAGCAAGCGCCGCGCCAAGGGGATCGGCGCACCGCCAAAGCCCCGGTCGGCCTCGTCCTCAGTCGGCCGGCAGCGCGTCGAGGGTGTGGGCCAAGAGCTCGAGCTCGGCGGGCTCGCTCATGCGGTGGTCGGCGTCCTTTACGATGGTCAGGCGGACGTCCGGCCCCTCGAGATGGGCCAGCAGGCGGAGTGCGACGGTCTGGGGCACGTCCCGGTCGGCGGAGCCCTGGAGCAGTCGGACCGGGCGGTCGATGCGGAGCGGGTCGAGCAGGACCAGATGGGCGCGGCCATCCTCGATCAAGCGCCGGGTGATGACGTAGGGCTCTTCATCGTAGTCGTTCGGCTGCTCGAGCCGGCCCTCGCGCTCGAGCCGATTACGCTCGTCGGCGGAGAAGCGGCCCCACATCAGGTCTTCGGTGAAATCCGGCGCGGCGGCGACGCCGACGAGGCCGGCCAAGCGCTCCGGCCGGCGCTTGGCGAGGATCAGCGCGATCCAGCCGCCCATCGAGGAGCCGACCAGGATTTGCGGGCCCGCCGTCAGGGCGAGAAGGGCGTCCTCGGCGTCCTGCGCCCAGTCGCCGATCGCGAGCGTCTCGAAGTCGCCCGAGGAGGCGCCGTGGCCGGTGTAGTCGAAGCGCAGAAAGGCCCGGCCGCGGGCGCGAGCCCAATCCTCGAGAAAGGTCGCCTTGGTTCCGGTCATGTCTGAGCGATAGCCGCTCAGGAACACGACGCCGGGTGCGTCCGCCTGTTGGGTTTTCGCATCGAGTTTGCGATAGGCGATGCGGCGGCCGTCCGGGGTTTCGAGGAAGCTCGGCGGGGCGGCGGGCGCGTCGGACATGATCGGTCGATCCTCGGAAACAAAGGGACTGCACGATGGGCGTTTGGCCGCCGACAGTGCTCCAAGTCACGCCTCGGCTCAACTCGGGAGGCGTCGAGCGGGGCGCGCTCGAGATCGCGGAGGCGATCACGGCCGCGGGCGGACGGGCGTTGATCGCGTCCGAAGGCGGGCGGCTCGAGCCGCGGCTGGCCGAGGTCGGGGCGGAGCTGGTGCGGCTGCCGGTGGCGAGCAAGAACCCGCTCGAGATTCAGCGCAATGTCGGCCGGCTGGCGGAGGCGATCCGGGCGCAGGGCGTCGACCTGATCCATGCGCGGAGCCGGGCGCCGGCCTGGAGCGCGCTCGGGGCGGCGCGGCGGACGGCGACGCCCTTCGTCACCACCTATCACGGGGTCTATAACGAAGGCGCGCCGGGCAAGCGGTTCTACAATTCGGTGATGGCCCGGGGCGACCGGGTGATCGCGATCTCGGAGATGATCGCCGATCTGATCTGGGCGCGGCACGGGGTCGGAATGGACCGGGTCCGGGTGATCCATCGCGGCGCGGACACGCGGCTGTTCTCGGCGGATGCGGTCGCGCCCGAGCGCGTCGCGACGCTGCGCGCGGCCTGGGGCCTGATCGAGGAGACGCGGCCGATCGTGCTGTTGCCGGGACGGCTGACGCGCTGGAAGGGGCAGACGGTGTTCCTCGAAGCGCTGGCGATCCTGCGCCGGCGCGGCGGGCCGGCGGCGCTGGCGCTGCTGGTCGGCGGCGACGAGGGCGACGGGGCTTTCCATAACGAGCTGGCGGCGCAGATCGAGCGGCTCGAGCTCGGCGCCGAGGCGCGGCTGGTCGGGGCGTGCGAGGATATGCCGGCGGCCTATCGGCTCGGGGATCTGGCGGTGTCGGCCTCGACGGATCCGGAGGCGTTCGGACGGGTGGCGGTCGAGGCGCAGGCGATGGGGCTGCCGGTGATCGCGACGGCGCATGGCGGCGCGCTCGAAACGGTGGCGGCGGGCGAGACCGGCTGGCTGGTCGCGCCCAGAAGCCCGGAGGCGTTGGCGGAGGCGCTGGCCGAGGCGCTCGGGATGGCGGCGGAGGGGCGGTGGGCGATGTCGGAAGCCGCGGTCGCCCGGGCGCGGGAGAGATTCTCGGTCGCGGCGATGCAGTCGTCGACTCTGGCGGTCTATCGCGAGCTGCTGGAGGGGTGAGCGGGCGTCCGGGCCGTCGAGGCCCGGCCGCCCGCCGGTTCGTCGCGCCGTCGCGCGTCGCCCCATCGCGCGTCGCCTCAGAACCGCGCGCGGGCGGACCGCGGGGGGCTCCGGCTCACCAGGGAGAAAGCCGCTTTCTCTCCGGCGCCGCCGTCTTCTGACCGGGCTCGCCGACCTCGCCGCTCCGCGCAAGGGCGCTGACGCGCCGCCTTCGGCGGAGACCCTTGCGCGGAACGGAGAGCCCGGCGCTTCGGATCCTGCGATGGCGGCTCCGGGGAGAAAGCGTCAGGCGGCCGGGGGCGCGGGGGATGCGTCGGACGCCCGTCCCCCGCCTTCGGCGCGGAGCCGGTCGGCGGCGGGCTCGATCGCGGTCTCGAGCGCGGCGAGATAGCCGCGGGTGGGCAGGCCGGCCTCCAGCGCCGGGAGGAATTCGAGGACGGCGACGCCGGGCCGGCGAAGCAGGCTCGCGCGGCCCCAGAACAGCCCGGCGTTGGTGGCGACCGGGATCGTCGGCAGGCCGCTGGCGCGGGCCAGAAGCGCGGCGCCGCCTTTGTAGGGGTAGTCCGCGGTCGTCGCGTCCGGCGGCGTGCGGGTGCCCTGAGGGTAGATCACGATCTGGGCGCTGCGCTCCGCGCCGAGGCGACGCTTCAGCGCGCGGAGCGCGGCCGCGCCCTGCTCCCGATCGATCGCGACCGCGCCGATCCGAAGGGCGTAGAGGCCCAGGATCGGGGCCCAGAGCAGCGAGCGCTTCATTACGAAGCGCGGCTCCGGCAGGGTCCGCATCAGGATCACCACGTCCAGGAAGGACTGGTGCTTGGCGGCGATGACCGCAGGCCCGTCGGGGACGGGGCCGCGGATCTCGACCCGGAGGCCGCATAGCCGCTCCAGGACCCAGAGCGCCTGGACGCAGAACGCCTTCATCGCCCAGACGGCCGCGGGGCGGGACACGGCGGCGGCGGGCGCGAAGGCCAGACCCATCACGAGCATGCTGGCGTAGAACCACAGCTGGTAGAGCCCGGAGCGAAGCGCGAGCATCGCGCTCAGCCTTCGCGGCGCCGGAGCGCCACGGTGACGGAGATCCGCGCGGCGATGGTCGCGATCAGGGCGAAGGCGAGCGGCAGGGCGACGAACTGGGCCCAGGCCCCGCCCTCGGGGCGGAGGGTCGGCAGCAAGGGGGCGAGCTCGAGGCCCTCCAGGCCGCCCTGGGCCTGGGGCGCGAAAAGCAGGGTCAGCGCGGCCGCGGCGGCGCCCAGGGCCGAGCCGCCGAACACCAGGATCTGGAAGCGCCGGACGAAGATGCGGGTGATGTAGCCGTCCTCGGCGCCCACCAGCTTCAGGACGTCGATGACCTTCGCCTGGGTGGCGAGGCCGGCGGAGCAGGCGAGCGCCACGGTGAGCCCCGCGGCGAGGCCGATCACCAGAAGCGCGCCGAACGCCAGCGCTCGGATCCGCTCGGCGGCGGGGCGGAGCCGGTCCACCCATTCGCCGTGGGCGTCGATCTCGACCGCCAGGCCGGCGTCGCGCAGACGGGTCTCGAGCGCGGCGGCGTCGAGCCCGCCGGCGCGGTCCACCGTGACGTCGATCAGCCGGGGGAGGGCGAGCGCCGCCGCGCCGCCGGCGTCGCCCAGCCAGGGCTCGAGCAGCGCGTCGACCTCCCCGGGCTCCAGCGCGCGGGCCTCGACCACGCCGGGGGTCGTCGAGACGATCTCGAGGGCGCGCTCCATGGCGCGGCGGCCGCTGCGGCCGGCCGAGACGCTGACGGTGGCCTTGGCCTCGAGATCGTCGGTCCAGCTTCGGGCGAGGCTCTCGGCGCCGGAGGCGGCGGCGACGCCGAGGCTCGCCAGAAAGCCCATGGCCACGGAGACCAGAAGGGCCAGCCAGGTGGAGGTCCAGTCCTGCGGCAGCGCCGGCGCGCTCGGTCCCGCCATGGTCGCCTCGCTCTCAGTCGCGCGCGGAGACGGCGCCGGACGACGCGCCTCCGGCTTGGGTTCCGGCTTGGGTTCCGGCTTGGGTTCCGCCGGGCAGCCGCTGCAGTCGGCCGTCCTCGAGATGGAGCCGCGGGGCGCCGGTCTCCGCCACCAGGTCGTGATCGTGGGTCGCGATCAAGACCGTGCGGCCGAGGCGGTGCATCTCCGCGAACAGCGCCATGATGCGACGGCCCATCTCCGGGTCGACGCTGCCGGTCGGCTCGTCCGCCAGGATCAGGTCGGGCACGGAGACCATGGCGCGGGCGATGCCGAGGCGCTGCTTCTCTCCGCCCGACAGGATCGGGGGCTTGGCGTCGAGCTTGTCCGACAGCTTCACCCATTCGAGCATTTCGAGCACGTTGGCGCGGTACTCGTCTTCGCTGCGGCCGGCGACGAGCAGCGGCAGGGCGACATTGTCGAACACCGTCATATGGTCGAGCAGCTGGAAATCCTGGAACACCACGCCAATGCGGCGGCGGAGCTGGGCCTTGCGGTCGCGGCTGATGCGCTCGGCGTCTTCGCCGAAGATCGAGAGACGGCCGACGCTCGGGCGCAGGGCGAAGTAGAGAAGGCGCAGCAAGGTCGATTTTCCGGCGCCCGATCGACCGGTCAGGAAATGCAGGCTGCCGGGCTCCAGCGCCAGGGTGACGTCGGCGAGCGCGGGCGCGCTGCGCCCGTAGCGAACGCCGACCCCTTCGAATTCAATCATCGCCCCGCCTCCCGACAGTGCTCCAGCGGCCTTGATTGCGGCGGTTTCCGGCGCTTGTGGACATCGCCGAGCCGTATTATCGACCGCGTTAAACCGTCCTTAACGCGCCGAGTGTCTTAACCGCCGTTAACGCGGATCGATATGGCGATTTTGGAACCCATGATCATCCAATGTCCTGATTGCGCCACGCAATACTCCGTCGACCCTGACGCGTTCGACGATGGCGGCCGCGCCGTGCGCTGCAGCCATTGCGGCGGCGAATGGTACCAGATCGGGCCGTCGGAGAGCGGCGGCGCGGCGGCGACCCCTGCGCGGCGCGAGCCGGGCTTCGACGCGGCGGGCCCTTTTGCGGCTGGCGCGGGGAGCGCGATGGCGCTCGACGACACGCGGCGTCGCGCGGTCGACACGGCCTTCCGACGCGATGTGCAAAGCCATCTGGATCGCGGCTTCGGGCCGGCGCGACGAGCGGGTTTCGATCGGTCCGACGAGGTCCGGCCGTCCGAGGCCGATCGCGCGCGGCCTGGCGGCCGATCGGCCCGGCGGGCCGGGCTCGGGTTTCGGGCGGCGGCCTTCGTGGCGATCGCCCTGGCCGTTCAGGCCCCGATCGGGCTCTACTATCTTGCGCCGCAGATCACGGCCGCGGCGCCGGCGAGCTCGGAAGCGCTGGCCTCGTATCGGAGCGGGGTGGATCTCGCCTTCGCCTGGGCGGCGTCGAGCGTTTTCGGCGCCGAGGCGCGCTCCGGCGTGGTGTTCATCGATCATGGCTACGACCTTGTGGAGCAGTCGGACGGACGGGCTCTGTTGGTCTGGGGCAGGGTCGCGAACGCCAGCGAGCGGGACGCCGCGCCGCCGGAGATCGAAATCGTCTCACGCGATGCGGATGGTAAGCCGCTGCAGACCTGGCGGGCGCGAGCCGAGGCCGAGATGCTGGCCCCGGGGGAGAGCGCGCGGTTCGCGTCGCGGATGATGTTCCCGCTCGAACCGGTGCGCGACGTCGATCTCTACTTCGTAAAGCCCTGACGAGCCCAACGGGCGGTCCGAGCATCGTGCTGTCGGGCGTGATCGCGCGTTTTCTCAACGCGATCACGCCCGTCGGCTGTCGTTCCGCCGCGCGATCGATCGGGTCGACCCAGCGGGGAGCCCGACCTCGCGGGGCGCTCTATCGCGCTCTTGGAAGTCGGCGTCGACGCCGCCGTCAGCGCTGGAACCGCTCCAACAGCCGCCGCAGATAGTCCAGCTCCTGCAGCGAGCGGTCGCGGTCGCCGAGACGCTCCCGAAGATCGCGGAGAATGTCGCGGGCGCGGCTCGGATCGATGTCGCCCGGGATGTCGACGCCGCGGCCTGACAAGGCGCCGCCATCGCCGGAGGCCCGACCGAAGGGATCCTCTGCCGCGCCCTCGCCCTCGCCGTCGTTCTCGGCGGTCTGGCGGTTTTCGTTCAGCGCTTCCGCCGCGCGCCGGGCGCTGTCGCGGAGCGCTTCGGCGGCGCGCATCTGCTCGTCCGCCGCGCGGCCGGCGTCGCCGTCGCGGAGCGCCCGCTCGGCGTTTCGCATCGCCTCCTCCGCGCGGCGGAGCGCCTCCTGGGCGGCGCGGCCGTCCTCGCCGGTCAGGCCCTCCGCCTCGAGCCGTCCGCGCAGCTCGTCGAGCGCGCCGCGAAGGGCGCGTTGGCGTTGCTCGAGTTCGCGGGTGCTGAGGCCTCGGCCCTCGCCCTGGCCCTCGCCCTGGCCGTCGCGACCCTCGCCGAGCTGATCGCCGGGCTGGGTGCGACCTTCGGGCGTTCCGTTGCGGCCGAGCTGGTCGCCGCGGCCCTGTTGGCCGCCCTGGCCTTGCTGCTGGCCAACAGGGTCAGCAAGGCCAACAGGGTCAGCAAGGCCAACAGGGTCAGCAAGGCCAACAGGGTCAGCAA
>JBCBRF010000167.1:0-8457 GCA_039819865.1 Pseudomonadota bacterium
ACGGTCGCCGCGGTTGCGGCGACCGTGCTCAGCGCGGGCCTCGCCCCGGCCCAAGCCGCGACCCAAGCCGCGACCCGTCAGATCACGCTCTGCCTCTCTGAGGATGTCCGCGGCGCCGAAACCGCGCCCCATCGCTTCGGCCGGCCCGAGGCCGTGCGCCGCGCCTGGAACGAATGGGAAGGCCGCGCGGTCGAGCGACTGCGGGCGCAGGTCGCCCAAACCTACGGCGTCCGCAACGTCGCGGTGACCCCAGGCGAGCGCACGGGTCCGCGGACCCAGGCCGTGGTCCATCGGAACACCCTGCGTCCGCAGGCCGGGGGCCTCGCCCCGGATTGCTCGCGAAATGCGCGCGGCGTCGCCTGCGTCGTCAAGGCGTCGCCTTGCGCCAAGATCGCGCTGACCCGGGCCCCGCGGATCGGCAAGCAGCCGTTCCGGGTTCGCCTCCACCGCGACGTGACGGGCGCCGCCTACGCCCCGGCGGTGCTCGGTCGGGACGAAGCGCTCCGCCGCGCGCGGATCGAATGGCGCCAGAAGGCCCGCGCCGAGCTGGTCGAGAAAGCCCAGCGCAAGACCGGCGTGCGTCGCCTGACCGTCGCCCGCGGCACGCTGCGCCCGCAGCCGCATCAGACGAACGCCGTCTGCCGCCGGGTCGGACCGTTCCAGCGCTGCGAGATCTCGGCCCGCCCGACGGCGCTGATCGAACGCTACTGAGCGACGCTCGATCTCCGAACCTCCCAAGCGAGGGGCCGCAAGGTCCCTCGTTTTTCTGTGCGCGCCTCGCACGCCCCGCCGGAGCCCCGCCGGAAACCCGCCGGAGACCCGCGGTCCGAGCACAAGAAAAAGCCCGCCGACGAACCGTCGGCGGGCTGATCTCATTCCGATGACCCTCAGGTCACGGCGCCAGGCAACGCACCTCGAAGCGCCGCGCCGCGCCGCGCACGATCTCGGCGCTCTCCGCAGTCGTCGGGCAATAGGCTTCTCCCGGCGCGCCGGCGCAGGACCAGCGGATCCGACCGCCCTCGAGCCGCACGCGCGCGCTTTTCCGATAGCCGACGGCCTGCTCGCGGCCATCCGGGCCGATCACCGTCAGATCCGCGCTCGCGCAGGCGTGATAGGCGCTCGGCCCGATCTGGCGCGCCTCCGCGGTCCCGCCGCCGAGGGCTGCGAGCCCGACAAGCGCCGCCGTCGCGACTATAAGCTTTCGCATCACGTCCTCTCCGCTCGCTTCCGGGCGTCGTCATAGGCGCAAATGCGCGATCGAAGCCCGCGCGCACCCGTCACGGATATGCGATCGCAGCGCCCCACGGCGCCATCCCCCGCGCGGGGGACCCTCCGACGCCGTCGACCGATCCGGGCTCGCGGCGCGAAGGCGGACGGTCTAGTCTGCCGCCATGAGCGATGACGCCGTCATATCCGACCCGACCCGGGTCCTGATCGTCGACGATCACCAGATCTTCGCGCGCAGCCTGAGCCTGATGATCGACGCGGAGCCGGACTTCGAGGTCGCGGCCGTCTGCAACGCGGGTCCGGCCGCGCTCGCGATCCTCGAGCGCGACCCGGCGATCGCGCTGATCCTGAGCGATCTATACATGCCGGGCGACACGCTCGGCGCATCGCTGAAGGAGATGCGGCGTCTCGCGCCCGGCGCGCGCATCGTCTGCGTCACCGCCTCGACGGGGCTCGAGGACGAGCGCCTCGCATTGAACGCGGGCGCGGACCGCGTGGTGCGCAAGCACGCCGATCCCGAGGAGCTTCTGGCCGCCTGCCGCGGCGAGGAGTCGGACGGCGCGCCCCCCGCCGCCCCCGAGCCGCAGACGGTCTCCCTGTCGCCGCGCCAGATCGACGTGCTGCGAGGCCTCGCGCAGGGCCGGTCGAATAAGCAGATCGCGATCGACCTCGGCGTCTCGCCCGAGACTGTGAAGACCCATGTGTCCGAACTCCTCCGCCGCTCCGAGGTCTCGGGCCGCGGCGAGCTGGTTTACTGGGCGCGCAAGAACGGCGTGCTGCTGGAACTCTGAGCGGCGCCGTCGCCGTTATCCCAGCCGATCACCGCCTCCCCCTCGAACCGCACCCCGAACGCCGCCCCGCGGCCGGGCGTCGAGATCACCAAGGCCTCCGCGCCGAGCGCGCGAGACAGATCCTTCACCACGGCGAGGCCGACCCCGAGCCCCTCGACCGAGGCGCCGTCGGCGCGCGCGAACTCGTCGAACAGCCGCGCATGGTCCGACGGCCCGATCCCCGGCCCGTCGTCGAGCACCCAGATCTCGGCCGCGGGTGCGCCCGAGGGGCCGCGCCGTCGGCGCACGCCGACCACAACGCGCCGCGCGCCGCCGACATCCGCGCCGTGATCGACCGCGCCGTCGCCGACCGCGCCATGATCGACCCCGCCGAGAGCGGCCCCGCCATGCTTCACCGCGTTGTCGATCAAGTTCCGCAGGATCCGCCGCAACATCACCGGATCGGATCGCAACCGCAGGCTGGTCGGCGTCGCCCGAAGCCGCACGCCCCGCGCCTGCGCCGGGGCCGACATCTCGCTGGCGAGCCCGTGGATCAGCGCGCCCACATCGACGACCGTCGGTCTCGGCCGATCCCGCCCGTCCGAGAGCCACGCCATCTGCTCGATTCCGTCGACCAGCTCATGCGCGGAGCGCACCCCGCCGGCCATCGCCTCATAGGCCGGATCCTCGGCCCCGAGCCGAGATCTCATCGGCCCGAGCAGCATCTTGAGCGCGCTGAGCGGCTGACGCAGGTCATGACCGATCGAGCGCAGGATGGTCTGGCGCCGCTCATACTCCGCCGCCGCCCGTTCCCGCGCCGCCGCAAGCGCCAGTTGAAGCCGCGTCTCCTCGACCAGCCGCACATGGCTGAGATAGCCGATCCCCGCCGCCAGCCCGGTCAGCAGCATCGCCGCCGCGAGATTGGCGAACGCCGCGTCGATCGGCTGATCCCAGAGAAACGAGGCGAACAGCGCTAAGGACAAGAGCCGCGCCAGAAGCAGCGCGCTGAGACGGGCGGCGGCGAACATGCCCGCGGCGATCATCGCGCCGCCCCAGTTCGCCGTCAGCACGGCCAGCTCTCCGGGACTGAACGGCTGCAAGCCGCGGCTGGGCGCGCCGGGCGGCATCGGCCCGACATCAAGGCTCGGCATCGCCGCCTGCGCCGCCCAACCCGACGCGACGGCCCAGCCCACCAGCGGGATCGCCTCGACGCAGAGGATGACCCGATCGGATGGCGGCCCCGGGCTCCAGCGCTCGAACGCGAGCCCGGCCGCGCGATAGATCAGGCTCGCCGCCACCGCCACGACGCCGAACGCCAGCGCCGCGCGATGCGGCGCCCCCGCGACCAGCAAGACCATGACCGAGGTGATGGCGAAATTGACATAGAACGCCGAGCCGAGCCCGACCGCATCGAGCCACTTCCGACGCAGAGCCCGGTCGAGCGCATCCCCGTCGACCTCCCCGACGACCTCCCCGGAGAGCCCTCCTGCGAGCCCTCCTGCGAGTTCGCCGGCGGCCGTCGCCCCGCCGCTGGACGCGTCAACCGTCATCGCGGCGCTCGAACCAAGCGAGGCTCGCCGTAAAGACCAGCGGCGCGATCACGACGATCGGCAGCGCCTTCATCGCCTGGACGGCGAAGGTCTCCGCCCAGGCGATCGCATCGTCGGCGTAGTCGAAATAGCTGAACGCATCCCCTCGGAGCGCCGAGAACGCCGCGGAGGACAGGAACAGCAGCGGCAAAAAGCCGGAGCACGCGAGCAGGATCAGCCGCGCCGGCGCGCGGAGCGCCGCCCGCGGCCCGGCGGACAGCGCCGCCGCCGGCGCCGCCGCAAAAAACACCAGGGTGACGAAACCCGCCTCGAGCACCGGCGAGATCCGAAAGCCGACGGCCGAGAGCGCGACATGCGCAAGGAGCAAATACAGAAATACGGCGCTCGCCGCGAGCCCGAGCGCCTTCAGCGCATGCTCGAGCGCCGGCGCGTCGCGCTCCGCGCCGATCGCGCGCCGGCTCAATCCAACCAAGACGGCTCCCTCGCCGGCTGGTGGTTGTCTGGATCCGCGCCGATCCGCGTCATCGATCGCCTCCGCACTGATGCGCCGACGCCGGCGCAACTCTTTGGACGCCGACGGAAACCTCCGTCTTCGCCCATCTCCGCTCCCGGCGCGCTTCGGCTCGCCCGGGCGCGCCGCGGAAAGCCCCACCCGGATCTCCGGATAAATCGCGCCAGAAAACAAGGATCAAGGGGCGTGAGCGCGCCGCCGCGAGACCGGCGCGCGCCCGGGCTCGGAGCGCGAGCCGGGCGGCGCGCGAAGCCGCGCCCGCCGCTCGAGCCTCCGTCAGACCGGTCGGCCGTCAGCTCGACCCGCCATTCAGAAAGCTGTCGCGCCTGAGCGAGCGCGCGGCCTCGAACAGCGGCTTTGCCGCGTTCCGCTGGAGCTTCGCCGGCCGCAGCGGGCGCCGCGACCCCTCCTCGGTGAGCAGCAACGGCGCCGGCGCCGGAACGGTCGGGGCGGGCGCGCGTTCCGCCTCGACGATGCGGGCGACCTCTTCGATCGATTGCGCCTTGTCCTTGCTGGTGATCAGGACGGTGTCGCCGGTCGCGATCACGATGACGTCCTTGAGACCGGCGACCGCAACATGCGGCGCGCCGTCGACCGCATGGGCGTAGACGCCTCTGCAATCCACCATCGTCGTCCGACCGAACGAAGCGTTGCCGCGGGCGTCCCCGTCGCGCGCCAGCGCGATCTCATCCCAGGCGCCGATGTCCGACCAGGTGAGCGCCGCCGAATACACCGCCGCGCGATCGGTCTTCTCCATGATCGCGTAGTCGACGGAGACCGACGGGCACCGCGCGAACGGCTTTTCGGCGAGCGCGAGCTTCGGACAACCCGCCTCGGCGACGCACTCGCCCGCCGCGACCGCCTCCTGGAGCGCGTCCAGCATCGCCGGGTTCCAGCGCCGCGCCTCCTCGATGAAGGTCTCGGCGCGGAACAGCAGCAGACCGCTGTTCCAAAGATAGGAGCCCGTCGCGAGAAAACTGCGCGCCGTCGCCTGATCCGGCTTCTCGATGAACTCCGCGACCTCGAACGCGCCCCCGACGCCCGTCGGGGCGCCGGCGCGGATATAGCCGTAGGCCGTCTCCGGTCGCGTCGGCGTCACCCCGAAGGCGACGATCGCGCCGTCCTCCGCCGCGGCCACCGCATTGGCGAAGAGCTGCGAGAACAGCGCGGTTTCGCGGATCGCATGGTCGGCCGGCGTCGCCAGCAGGATGGCGTCCGGATCGCGGCGATGCGCGTCGATCGCGGCGGCGAGGATCGCCGGCGCCGAGTTGCGGGCCTCCGGCTCCAGGATCATCCGGTCGAGCCGCACCTTCATCGCATCCGCCTGGGCCTCCGCCGCGGCCGCCTGGTCGCGTCCGCAGACCACGATGGCCGGCTTGAAGGTCTCGCGATCGGCCAGGCGCGCCAGGGTCTCCTGGAACAGCGAGCGTTCGGACAACAGCGCGAGAAACTGCTTCGGCGCCTCCGGCTTGGAAAGCGGCCAGAGCCTCGATCCGCGCCCTCCCGCCAGGATCACCGGCGTGATCGCCGGCTCCGCATGAACCGGCCCGAGCGCCGTTGTCGACCCCGTCCCGCCGGCCTCGCAGGGCGCCGTTCGCGACCGAGCCGAGGTCGGGCGGCGCGACCGGCGCGCCAGCAGATCCCGGCTGAGCACGAACGCTGAGAACAGATGGTAGAGCGTGCTCGCCGGCATGTCCGCGGCGACGCGCCCGCCATCGAGGTCGAAGGCGTCGATCCACCCGCCTTCGACGATCTCGTCTCCGCAGAGATACTCCTCGATCAGATCGGCCAGCACGCCCTCGGCCTTCAGCCGCAGCGCCTCGTCGCCTTTGGCGCGATACTGCGCGAGCGTCGCTTTCAGATACTCCGTCTGCGGCCAGAGACGGCGGGTGCGCTTGCTGGGGCTGCCGTCGAGATAGAGCTCGTCGACCAGAAAGCGGCCCGACGGATCGAGCCCGAGCGCGACGGTCTTCGCATAGAGCGGATCGGCGATCGCATCGACAGTCTCGCCGGTCAGCCTCTCATATTCCCGGATCAGATAGACCCACTCGGCCATATGCCCGGGCTCGACCCGCTGCCGCGCCCGCGAAGCAGGCCGCCAGTCCGCATCGAAATACTCGATGACGACATTGCTGGTCCAATCGTAGAAGCGGGCTGCGAACAGGTGATAGATCTCCCGCGCCCGATCGAGATAGCCGCGCTCGCCGGTCGACTCGTAAAGCGCCAGCATCGCCTCCAACGCGTGCATGTGAGGGTTCTGGCGGCGGAGCTGCGGTTCGCCCGGCGCTTCTCGGGCCTCCCGCCCGACAGTCTCCCACCAACCGCCCGAGCGCGCCGCGAAATTGGCGTCCACGAACGACACCGTTCGCTCGATCGCGTCCATCACCGCGCGACCGGGCCGGGCCCGGTTCAGCCAGGCGAGCCCGAGCAGCGCGAAGGCCTGATCATAGGCGTCGCGCTTGGCGTCCTGGACGCGCCCGTCCGCGCTCAGCAGATGCACCCAACCCGGCGCGCCGTCCGGCGCCCAGGCGCGCGCCGACGCCCGATCGAAGGCCCGCATCGCCGCATCGTCTCCGCCGGGCGCCAGATTGAGCAGCGACGCCGCCGAACAGGCGAAGATCTGCCGGAACTGGACGCGCACCCGACGGTGCGAGGCCGCGTTCGGCGTCCCGTCGAAATCGAGCGTTTCGAAAAACGCGCCGTCCGGGTCCACGCCCGGCCCCGACCATAGCGGCAGCGCTTTCTCGACCATCCACTCTTCGAACCAATGATTCGCTCGCATGCTTCCCTCCATGCCGTGTCCGCGGCCTCAACGATCCGGACGACCCCGCGCCCGCCTCTCTCCAGTGCGCCCCGCCGATCAATGGCGAGGCGAAACGCGGCGCGCCGGGGCCCGTGCCGGCCCTCCAGAGGCGCCGCCCTCCCAAACTCATGGCGCCCCGGACCGGTCGGACGGCGGGTCGAACGTCCGCCGCAGCGCGCGCTGCAGCAGATCCACGTCGCCCCCCAGCAATCGGTGGCCGCGCTTCACGTCGCTCGGCGCCGTCGTGTCCGGGAATCGCTTGAGGTAAAGCCGCGCCCACCCGGCCTGCCGCGCGACCGGACGCGCTTGCGCGACGCCGACCTGCGCTTCGAACCAGGCAGGGTCCGCCGCGCCGCGGAGCGCCAGGCGAGTCAGGCGATGCAGCGCGCCGCCCTTTTTGGCGTACCAATCCTCGCCGCGCGCGGCCGCGAGTTCCGCGGTCATCACCAGGGGCGACGCTGCGAGCAGGTGGTAATGCAGGGCTCGAGATCCGCGCTCAAGTTCGAGCGGCAGCGTTCCATCCGGCCGGATCGCCTCGAGCGCCGCGCCGTAGATTTCCTCGGCGACGGCCCAAGCGGCCGGATCCTCGGCGGCCATAGCGACCGCGGCGTGGGTGAGGCCGAGCCAATAGTAGTGATTGTTCCGCTTCCGCCCCGGCTGGACGAGATCCGCCCGCGCCCGCGCCGCCAGCGCTCTTAGCCACGCAGAGATCCGCGCGCGCCGCTCGGGCGAGGCCGCCGCCCGCACTTTCAGAAACGCGAGCGCCAGACCCGCCGCATCCCAGTTGCGCTGATACTCCGCCTGTTTGGCGGCTGAGGCGCCGAGATAGGCGCCGCCGGCCGCCCACGCGTCCAGCCAGTCGACCGCGCAGCGCGCCGAGCTATCCCGGTCTTGGGGCCGCGCCGCGCTCCAGGCCCGGTCGGCTTCCGCCGCGACCGAACGGACGAAATGAACGAACCGCTTTTTCGCGGCTTGATGCGCGGCGAACCGCGCCGCATCGATCGTCACGCCGGCGCGGTCGCCGTAGTAGCGCGGCAGATCGAGATCTCGGACAGGCTCCGGCGGCCTTGCGCAGGCGCCCGCGGCGCCGCCCGAGAGGACGACGGCGATCGACAGCCCGGTTCGGACCCCCGCCGCCGCCCGCGCGGACCCGCTCCGAAAAACGCGCTCGCAGCCCGTCGCGCCCCGCAAAAACGCCTGCGCCGCTTTCGAACAAACGTATGCGGCGCGCCGGGTTCCAGCGGCGAGTTTTGCAACAGCGTGCGCGGGCCATCGTTTCATTTCGGGCAACTCTCAAGCCTGTGGGCAGCGTTAGGAACTGTTAACTTTTGCGACAGGGCGCGGCAGCTTCTCTGTGCGCGCGCAATACACGAACGCGTGCAGCGCAACATGGCCGAAAGGTTGATCAAGCGATGAACGAATAGCCATATTTTATCTTGATTAACTAGATTCTGTGGTTTCACTTCGCTTATTTTAACTTGATTCTTCATATTACACACCATCTTTATACAAGTTTTTTTGAGTCAAAATCTCGTCAATGCATTGAGTCCGATTCATCTGCTTGAATCTTTGAATCAAAAACTCGCGTTACAACTT